>NZ_JBPXLK010000004.1:0-341137 GCF_051843015.1 Nocardia sp. JW2 | reverse complement strand
GGACCGCCGCGGGGGGCGGTCCGGCACCGGCTCATCGGGCCACCGGCGCGGCGTCGTCGAGCGGCACGCGAGACTCGCTCAGGCGCTGCGCCAACTGGTCCAGGTCGTAGGACTGGCGGGCCATCCAGAACCGCAGCACACCGGTCAGCGAATAGCGCACGAACAGCGCGGCCCCGACAACACTGAGCGCCACCCCGGTCAGGGCGAGGGCCAGAGCGTCGCGCTGGGCGAGCGGATCGGAGGTGTTGTGCGCCAGGAAATAGGACAGCACCGCGACACCGGGCCCGGCAACCATCAGACTGGCGCCGAGGCGCAACCACAGGCTTCCCCGGCCTGCTGCCGGATCGGGGATCTTCAGTGCGGCGAGGTCGGCGGCGAAGCGGTCGGCACGTGTTTCGGTCATCGGTGACTTCCTAGGTAGAGGGTCGGCAGTTCGCGGCGAAGCTCACGGTCGGCGGGCCCCTGGTACTCGATGCGGCCACGCACCAGCACGGCCGCGTGGTCGGCGATCTCGAGGACGGCGGCGGCGAACTGCTCGACGACCAGCACCGCCACCCCCTGCCGCGCGATCTCGGCGACCTGCTCATAGAGCCGCTCGACCACCAGCGGGGCCAATCCCATCGACAGTTCGTCGAGCAACAGCACCGCCGGGTCGGTGGCCAATCCGCGTGCGAGCGCGAGCATCTGCTGCTCGCCGCCCGACATCGTGCCCGCGATCTGGTCGGCGCGCCGGGCCAGGGTCGGGAACCGGCTGAACGCGACCTCCTGGATCTCGGCATGGGTTTTGCCGGTGAAGGTCATCATCAGCAGGTTGTCGCTCACCGACAGGTTCGGGAACACGCCTCGGCCCTCGGGGATCAGGCAGACACCGACCCGGGCGAGCTCTCGCGCGTCGACTCCGGTGACGTCGCGGCCGCCGAGCACGAGCCGCCCGGCGGTCACCGGGCGCACCCCGGCCGCCACCCGCAGGGTTGTCGTCTTGCCCGCCCCGTTGGGCCCGAGCAGGGCGGCCACTTCCCCGGCGGCGACGCGCAGATCGACGCCGTGCAGCACGGTGATCGCGTCGTAACCCGCACGGACACCGTGTAATTCGAGTGTGGAACTCATCCTTCTCCCAGATAGGCGGCCAGCACGGCCTCGTCGCCGCGGACCACTTCGGGTGGACCGGAGCTGATGATCGTGCCGAGATCGAGTACGAACAGCTGATCGCACACCGACATGACCAGGCCCATGTCGTGTTCGACGAGCAGCACCGCGACGCCGTCGGCCGCGAGCGTGCGGACCAGTTCGGCGAATTTCTCGGTCTCGGTAGGGTCGAGGCCCGCCGCGGGTTCGTCCAGCAGCAGCACGCTGGGCCGGGTGGCCATCGCCCGACCCACTTCGACCAATCGGCCGGTGCCGGTGGGTAATTCGTCGGCGGTGGTGTCGGCGACCTGATCCAGGCCGAGGCGACCGATGATGTCGTCCACGACGGCGTGCGCGTCGCCGTGGCGCCTGCCGAGTTCCGCCGCGACCAGCAGATTGTCGCGAACACTCAAGCGGCCGAACAGTTCCAGTCGCTGGAAGGTCCGCGCCAGTCCGTGGCGTGCGCGCCGGGCGGGACCGAGCCGGGTCACCTCCCGCCCGTTCATGGTGACCCGGCCCGATACCGGTCGGCGCAATCCGCAGATCACGTCGAACAGCGTGCTCTTGCCCGCCCCGTTCGGGCCGATCAGGCCGGTGACCCGGCCCGCCTCGGCGCTCAGGCCCGCCTGGTCGAGGGCGCGATGACCGCCGAAGGTCACCGTCACCGCCTCAACTTCGAGTAGCGATCCCACGATCGAGCATCTCCTTGTCTGCCGTACTCCAGGGCCGTTGCAGGCCGAGCCATTCGACGGGCACCCGCGCGGCCCGGGGTGCACGCGCCCGCCTGCCTGCCCAGCGCGGGAGCACGACGGCGGCCGTCAGCGCACCGGCGGTGAACACATAGCCGTTGATCACGTCGGCAAGGCGCGAGAGCCACAGCAACGCGAGACCACCGACCAGCACGCCACGCACGAGCCGATCCCGCAGTACCGCCGCCCACTCGGCGCGCAGGTGCGCCAGCGCGCCCTGGCCGAGGAAACCACCGCTGAACGCGATGCCGCCCAGGGCGGGCAGGACATGGACGAGGTTGGTGAGCGCGGGAAACAGCACCGGAATCGCGTGCAGTGGACCGGCATACGCCGCACCGGTGAACAATCCGCTGCCGACGACACCGAGGCCGGCGATCACGACGATCAGGAAGATCGGCAGTCCGGCGACGAAGCCGAATTGCTCGGCGGACACCGACCGCAACTGCATGCCGTAGAGCGCACCGCCGAGTCCGGCGATCGCGGCCGACAGCGAGAACACGAGCATCTTGCCGGCCAGCAGGTTGCCGCCGAGCGTGGCGTAGGCCGCCTCGCTGTCGCGCAGGGCGATCATCCGACGTCCGAACGGTGCACGGCGCAGCATCGCGACCGCGAACCCGCACACCGCCAGCGCGATCGCCGCGAAGACGGTGATCTGGGCGGTGCTGGTGAGCTGGGTGCCGAACAGGGCCGGACCCACGAGATTCACCGACCCCTGGTCGAACAGCGCGATCTCGACGCCGAGCACGGAGAACGAGGGCAGGGTGAAGATCCACCGATCGAGGACCACCGCGAATGCCGCCGTACCGAGTGCCAGATATACACCGGACAACCGCAGCGCGGGCAGCGCGATCAACGCGCCGACCGTTCCGGCGATCACCATCGCGGCGGGCAATGCCCACCATTGCCCCTCGGCGCCCAGGTGCGCGTAGGCGACGGCACCGATGCCGGCGATACTCAACTGGCACAGCGAGATCTGGCCCGCGTACCCCGCGAGTGGGACGAACGACAATCCGATCACACCGAAGGCGAAGATCGAGCCGTAGGTGATCAGGTCCGACTCGCTGAGCAGGGTCGCGAGCAGGACACCGACGAGCACGACCACCCCGGCGAACAGGGCCGAACCACGCACGGTCGGCAGGTGCACCGGGCTCAGTCGCCGATCGCGCCCGCGCAACCGTCCGTGAGGGAACAGCAGGAGCGCGACGAGCAGCAACAGCGCGGGCGCGGCCAGCCGCAGCCCCGGCAGGTAGGCGTTCTGCGGCAGGTATCCGGTCAGGTAGCTCTCCAGGCAGCCGACCACGATCGCGCCGAGAAACGTCATCGGGAGACTGCGCAGCCTGCCGAAGATGGCCGCGCTGTAGGCACTCACGATCAGCAGTGACAGTTGCGCGGCGTCGAGCGCGACCATCGGCGCGATGAGAATGCCGCCCACCGCGGCGAGTTCGATGCCGAGGATCCAGGCCACCCGGTTCGCGCGGCGGGGGTCGGCGCCGGTGAGACCGACCAGGGCCCGGTCGTCGACGGTTGCCCGCATCTCGGCCCCGGTCCTGGTGCGATACAACAGGATTCGCAAGCCCACCGCGACCGCTACGGCCACCACCATTGTCAGTGCCTGATGCCAGGTGACGGTCACCGCGCCCACGTGCAGCGGCCGCTGCTCGGCGAAGAACCGGGGCAGTGTGCGCGCCACATCCGGGTTCCAGATCCAGCGCGCCACCAGCATGAGCCCGCTGAGCAACGCCACCGTCATCACCAATTTCTCGGCGTCACCCAGGCCCTGGGCGGGCGCGAGCGCCTGGGCGAACGCCAGCCCGAACAGCGGCGCGAACACCCCGAGCACCACCACCACGGCGAGCGCGGCGGGCAGGCCCCAGCCCACCGTGAGCTGCCAGTAGACGAACGCCGACATCATGCCCGCCGCGCCGTGGGCGAAGTTGAACACACCGGTCGTGGTGAAGGTCAGCACCAGGCCGCTGCCGATGACGGCGTAGATCGCGGCGGTGCTGAGCCCCACGACGCCGAACGCGATGAACTGCTCCATCTACTCGACGTCGCTCATGCTCTTGCCGACGTCCGCCAGCGTCAGCGGGCGGCCGTAATCCTTGGTGTACACATAGGCTTTCATGTCACAGCGGTACGGACCGGTATCCGGTGCGAAGTCGGCCGCGACCCAGCCCTGTGGGGTCGCTTTCATGATGTTGAAACACCTGGGTGCCACGGTCTGGGTCGACATGTCCGCGGGCGCCTGCAAACCGCCTGCCGTCCAGGCTGTTTCCTTGCGAGCGGTCTCGAGCAGGCAGGTGCGCGTCAGGTTGTCGCCGCAGGCGGAGGCGGACTTGGCGAACAGCAACCACTGGGTCAGCGCCCGCAGGCCGAGGAAGGTCAGCTTGCCGTCCGGGGCGTAACGGGCGAACAGATCCTTGGCTCGCTGCACCGCCGCGACACTGCCCGCCGATTCCAGCGGCGCCGTGCCCGACAGATCGGTGAAGTTGTTCTGTGCGGTCAACGCGGTGGCCGCGAGTTCGAGGAACGCCGGGTTGTAGGCGTTGCTCGTGGCGTCGACCCAGTCGAGCTTGTAGTCCATGCTGGTGAGCACGTCCTCGAGCTTGGCGAGGCTGCGGAAGTCACCGAGGAAGATCAGCCCCTTCACCCCCTTGGCCTTGATCGACTGCGCGTACGGCGTCCAATCCGACACGCCCGCAGCGGGATACAGGTCGTTGTAGATCACCGTCGCACCCTCGGCGGGCAGCGATTCCTGGTACCGGTCGGCCATGGACTTCACCACCGGTGAGTCGGCGACGATGATGCCGACGGCACCCGCCGAGGCCGGATAGGCTTCCTTGAACAACCACTGCCGCATGCCGGTGTAGGAGTCGTACGGGCGCGCCGACGACGCCCCGGACCCCACCTGCAGGTCCGAACCGGTGTTCTCCACCTGGCTCACCTGGGCCGGGAACTCCGGCAGTGTGCACGAGAGCCGGTCCTTCACGCCGAGACCGTCGAGTGCGGCGGAGCCGGCGACCAGGGCGAAGTCCTCGCGGCAGGCTTCCAGCATCCGCTGGCGGACTTCGAGCAGCTTCGCGTCGCGCACGGTGTATTTCAGTGTGCGGCCGTTGATTCCACCGTTGTCGTTGCACCAGGAGGTGAACACCTTCGCGGCGTCGACGAGTTCCGGGTTCTTGGTGAAGCCCATGTCGGTGAAGACACCGACCTCGATCTCCTTCGCGGTCACCCCCTGGGTGGGCGAGCTCGTCGAAGTGCCGGGCCCACACACCCCGGTCAGGTCACCGAAATCGGCGGTCACCGGAGCGCTCGGCGCCGCGCCCTCTTCGGTGCCACTGCCGGTCCGGCCACCACAACCGGCCACGAGCAACGTGGTCGCCATCATGGCGACGAGAATTCGCTGCGATCTCACTGCTGTCGTCCTTATCGGCACGCGGGCGAGGTTCCGCCCTGGATCGCCATCAGGGCGCAGTAGGTGGCCGCGGCCACCTTCCATTTCCCGCCCTCGCGCACTGCCTGACCCGTCTGATCGGGCAGCACCGGGGTGCCGTTCATCAGCAGCGAATAGGTGACGTCGGCGGCGTCGGCGCCGGTGGTCTTCACCGCGCTCACGGTGACCGAGGTGGTCTTCGCCTGCGGGTTCTCGCCCTGCGCGCGCAGCACCGGTTCGAACTCGGCGCCCTTCTCGACCACGGCGATCTTCTCCTCGGCGGAGACCTTGCCGTCGAAGAACAGCAGGTATGCGTCGGAGACCGCCCGGACGGTCGCGGCATCGGCCGTCGCCGCAGCCGCGGAGGTCACGACGCTCGACGTGCGCGGGGCGGCGGTCGACTCTTCGTCGTCACCGCAACCCGCGACCGCCACGGCGGCGAATGCCACCACTCCGCAACAGGTCATCGCCTTGCGGCGCAGCATGTTTCGCATCACTCGATCCTCTGTTTCATCTCGTCCAGTGCCATCAGGATGGGGAAGCCGTTGACGCTCAGCGCGTTTCCGTGGCCGGTCGAGTGCACGTCGAAGACGGACTGGATCGCGGCGTAGAAGCCCTGGACGTCGAGAGTCTGATTGACCGCTCGTTTGGCCTGTCGCAGGCCGAAGGGCGGCATGGCGGCGATGGTGGTCGCCAGTGCGCGGGTCTGCGCGTCGAGCTCCTCGCGCGCGACCACCTTGTTCACCATGCCGACCTGCTCGGCTTCGCGTGCGGTCACCGCGCGGCCGGTGAACAGGATCTCCTTGGCCTTGCGCGCGCCGAGTTCCCAGGTGTGCCCGTGGTATTCGACGCCGCCGATGCCCATGAACACCACCGGATCGGAGAAGAGCGCGTCCTCGGCGGCGACGATGAGGTCACACGGCCAGCACAGCAGCAGTCCCCCGGCGATGCAGCGGCCCTGCACGGCCGCGATCGAGGGTTTGGGCACGTTGCGCCAGCGCAGGGAGTACTCGAGATAGCGGCGGCTCTCGGTCTGGTAGATCCATTCCAGCGTGATGTCCTTGGGCGCGGGCCAGCGATCCTTCAGGTCGTGACCGGCCGAGAAGTGTTTTCCTTCACCGCGAAGCACGATCACCGCGACGTCGTCGTCGGTGGCGGCTCTGGTCCAGGCGGCGTCGAGTTCGTCGAGCAGGTCCGCGTTCTGCGCGTTGGCGGCCTGGGGCCGGTCGAGGGTGATGGTCGCGATCTTGTCGGCGACCTCGTAGCGGATGTACACGGCGAGCTCCTCAACTCCGGGGGAGGCCGAGCACACGCTCGGCGATGATGTTGCGCTGGATCTCCGAGGTGCCGCCCGCGATGGTGCCTGCGAAGCTGCGCACGTATCGCTCGAACCAGCTGCACGAGAAGTTGTCCAGATTCAGCGGATCGAACGCCCGGGTGATCGCCGGGTGCACGAGGCCGTCGGCGCCCGAGGCGAGCAGTGCCTGTTCGGCCGCGCTCTGCACGGCCTCCGAACCGAGGACCTTGAGTACCGACAGTGCGGCGACATCGCTCTCGCCCCTGGCCGCTCTGGCCAGCGCGGCGGAACCGAGCAGGCGCAGGGCCTGGTTGTCCATGATCGCCGTGGCGTAGCGGTCGCGCTCGAGCACGGTGCTGGGCCGGTAGTCCTCGATCAGTTCCCGCAGCCGGTCGGCGAAGCTGAGCCACAACAGTGTTCGCTCGTGCCCGAGGGAACCGTTGGCCACCGTCCAGCCGCCGTGCAGGGGTCCGACCAGGTTCTCGGCGGGCACGACGACGTCCTCGAAGAACACCTCGTTGAAGTCCAGGTCGTGCCGGTCGCAGATCGAGGCGAACGGGCGCCTGGTCACGCCCGGGGTGTCGGTCGGGATCAACAGCACACTGATCCCTTTGTGTTTGGGTGCTTCGGGGTCGGTGCGGACGAAGGTGAGCAGGACGTCGGCGTCGTGGGCCCCGGAGGTCCAGACCTTCTGCCCGTTGACGACGAAGTGGTCGCCGTCGAGTACGGCGCGGGTGCGCAGGCCCGCCAGATCGGAGCCGGCCCCCGGTTCGCTCATGCCGAGTGCGGCGGTGATCTCGGCCCGCAGGATCGGCACCGCCCACCGGCGCTTCTGCTGTTCGGTGCCGAAGGACAGCAGGGAGGCGGCGATGATGCCGAGCCCCTGCGGATTGAAGCTGTGATACATGTGCCGCCTGGACAGCTCCTCCAGGTGCACGTACTGCTGCAGCAGCGTCGCGTCGCGGCCGCCGAACTCCGGTGGATTGCCGGGAAGCAGCCAGCCGCTGTCGAATTGGCGGCGCTGCCATTCGCGCGACCACGCGGGAATGTCCGCGCTCGACCGGGCTCGGTCGCGGGCGGCGAGCGCGGGGTCGGGGCCGTGTTCGGCCAGGAAGGCCACGAATTCGGCACGGAAGGATTCGACGTCGCTGTCAAAAGTCAGTTGCATGGTATTCCTCGGCGATCAGGGCCCGGTGGATGTGCGCTCCGCCGAGCAGCAGCTCGCCCGCCTTGGCCCGCTTGAGCGCGAATTGCAGGTCGTTCTCCCAGGTGAAACCCATGGCGCCGAACAACTGGACGCCGTGCCGGAACACCGAGGACTGGCATTCACCGGCGGCGGCCTTGGCCATCGAGGCCGCGATCCGGCGGCGCGGATCGTCGGCGGCGATGGTCAGCGCCGCGAAATAGGCCAGCGCCCTCGCCCGTTCGATGGCTATCTGCATATCGGCGGCCTTGTGTTTGACCGCCTGGAAGGTGCCCAGCGCCACCCCGAACTGCTGCCGGGTGCGCACGTGCTCGAGCACCATGTCCAGAATGCGCTGGCAGGCACCGACCATGGTCAGCGCCAGCCCCGTCAGCGCGAGGTGGCGGGCCCGTTCGGGGTCGGTGTCCACGCGGAAGTCGTCGCGCACCCGCACGTCGGCGAAGCTCACCTCGGCGATGTGCAGTACCGGGTCGAAGACCGAGGTGCGCCGGGCCGTCACGTCGGCGGCGGGGACCACGAACACTCCCGCGCCCGTGACGACAGCGAGCTGCTCGGCCCGATCACCGTCGAGCACGTGTTCGGCGGTGCCGTTCAGCAACCAGTCGCTGCCGTCGCGGCGCGCGCTGACACCGTCGAACACCGCCGACCCGGTGCCGCCCGGCCGCGCGAATCGCGGTGCCAGGGGGGCGAAGTGGGTCATGGTCGCCAGATAGGGCGTGGGATCGGTTGCCCGGCCGAGCGCTTCGAGCACGATGGCCAGTTCCACCGCGTCGGCGGCATCGGTCAGCTCGGTCCAGCCCTGCTCGACGAAGGTCTGCCAGAGCGGGGCGGGATCGGCGTCCTGGTCGGCGATCGCACGAATCAGTGTCGGCGGACATTCCTTGACGAGAACGGCGTGCACGGTCTCCTGCCACAGCCGTTGATCGGAGTCGAGCTCCACAAGCATCCCGACGGCCTCCTCGTTGATTACCGCGATGAACAAACAGGAGAATAGCATTCTCGTCAAAGGAAAGTAATAGTCTCGCATCAGGTCGTTCCGGCGTGCCTGGCGCCGATGAATATGACGTTCTCCGGTACAGTGCACTCATGTTCTGCACAGATGACCGAGAACTGAGGCGCCCGTGACCAGCGTCGGCGAAGAGCCCGCGTGGAAGCAGCGTGCCGTCGAGCGCTCACTGCGCAGCGCGAAACTGCGCGCCGAGCAGCGGGTGCAGAAGTTCCTCGACGCGGCGCAGGCGATCATCACCGAGAAGGGCAGTACCGACTTCACCGTGCAGGAGGTCGTCGACCGCTCACGGCAGTCGCTGCGCAGCTTCTACCTGCAGTTCGACGGCAAGCACGAGCTGCTGCTCGCCCTGTTCGAGGACGCGCTGAACCGGACGGCCGATCAGCTGGCCGCGGCCGCCGAGGGCAAGAAGACGCCGCTCGAGCGCCTGCAGGTCGCCGTGGAGCTGCTGTTCGAATTGTGCAGGCCCGACCCGACCGCGCAGCGACCGCTGTTCACCGACTTCGCACCGCAACTGCTGGTCTCCCACCCCGCCCAGGTCAAGGTGGCCCACGCACCGCTGCTGAGCCTGTTCACCGAGCTGATGGAAGAGGCCAAGAAGGCCGGTGAGATGCGCGCCGACCTCGAACCGCGCCGGATGGCCGCCGTGGTGATGCAGACGGTGATGTTCACCGCGCAGTCCGCGGGCGGCTCCGACGAGGACGGCACGCACCCGATCACCGCGGGCGAGATCTGGAACTTCTGCGCGTACGGGTTCGCGGTGGCGTGAACCCCGGGTGACCGCTCGGTCACCCGGGACAGGTCACGGCGCGGGCACCTCGATGACGGTCGCCGACCCCATGCCACCGCCGGCACACAGGGCGGCGACACCGAAACCGCCACCGCGCCTGCGCAATTCGTGCACCAACGTGACGATCAGCCGGGCACCGGTCGCCGCGACCGGATGCCCGAGCGAGCAGCCGCTCCCGTTCACGTTGACGAGTTCGGGATCGAGGCCGAGCGTCTTGATCGCCGCCAGCGGTACCGAGGCGAACGCCTCGTTGATCTCGAACAGCCCGACATCGCCGAGCGAGATACCCGCCCGGGCCACAGCTTTGGTGATCGCCTCGATCGGCGCGAGTCCCATCAACGCCGGATCGATACCGACCGAAGCCCACGACCGGATGACACCGAGCACCGGCCAGCCGAACCGGTCACTCGCGATCATCATGGCCGCGGCACCGTCGTTGGCGCCCGCCGCATTGCCCGCGGTGATGCTGAAGCCCTCGATCTCGGGGTGCAGCACCTTCAGCCCGGCCAGTTTCTCGGCACTGGTGTCGCGGCGGGGATGCTCGTCGACCTCGAACAATCCGTGTGGGGTCTCGAGCGGCACGATCTCGTCGACGAAGCGGCCGGTGTCGATCGCCTCGATCGCCCGCCGGTGCGAGCGCAGCGCCCAGGCGTCCATCTCGGCGCGGGTGAGCCCGGTCTCCACCGCCGTGTTCCACCCGACCGTGATCGACATGTCCTGGTTGGGCGCGTCGGGACGGTCGGGGTGGGAGGGCGAGGTCCAGGGCTCGAGCCACTCGTCCTCGCCGACGCGGAACCGCTGCCGGGGCGCGGTGGAGTCGGAGTTCACCCCGCCCGCGATGACGAGCCGGTCCATCCCCGCACGAATGTTCGCGGCCGCGGTCTGCACCGCGGCCATCCCGGCGGCGCAGTGCCGGTTGGTGGCCAGCCCGGGGACCGTGGTCAGCCCGGCGGTGACGGCCGCGTGCCTGGCGAGCACACCGCCGCCGTAGCGCCCCTCCCCCAGCACCACGTCGTCGATGTGGCCGGGCTCCCAGTCCTGCGCCACGGCGGAGACCACGTGATCGGCCAGGACGAACGCGTCCGTGTCGCGCAGCGTCCCCTTGCGCGCGGTGCCGATGGGGGTCCGCACGGCGGAGACTATGACTGCTTCAGGCATCGGTGTTCTCCATTTCGGCGACGAGGTTGCGTCGCAGTAGTTTTCCGGTCTCGGTCTTGGGCAGTTCGGCGCGGAAGACGACGGCGTCGGGCGTCTTCGACGAGCGCAGACGCGAGCGCACCCACTCCTTGAGGTCGTCTTCGTCGCCGGTCCCGACGACCACGGCGACGAGTCGCTGCCCCCACTCCGGGTCCGGAACACCGATCACCGCCGCCTCGGTGATCCCGGGGCAGGCGAGCAGCACGTCCTCGATCTCGGCGGGTGCGATGTTCTCCCCACCCCGGATGATGGTGTCGTCGGCGCGGCCCTCGATGTACAGATAGCCCTCGTCGTCGAGGCGCCCCAGATCGCGGGTGGGGAACCAGCCCTCGGCATCGAGCGCGGTGTGCCCGCCGTACTCCCCCGAGATCTGGTCACCACGGACGTACACCAGTCCGGTGTCACCGGTCGGCACGGGTTCGCCTGTCGCGGTGCGTATCTCGAATTCGATGCCGGGCAGCGCGCGGCCGACGGACCCGAGCCGGGCCCGCACCGCCGGGTCCTGGGAGCTTGCCGCCGCGCGGTGGTCGTCCGGGCCGAGAACCGCCACCGAGGACGCGGTCTCGGTGAGCCCGTAGGCATTGACGAAGCCGGTCGACGGGAAGACCCGCAGCGCGCGCTCGATGACCGGGCGCGGTGTCCGGGAACCGCCGTAGGACAGGGTCGCCAGCGACGGGGTGGCGGCATCGGGGCCGTCGACGTGCGCCACGATGCGGGCCAGCATGGTCGGCACGAGCATGGCCTGGGTGATCTGTTCGCGGCGCACGGTGGCCAACCAGTCGGCGGCGTCGAAGGCGGGCAGGTAGACCACCCGGCGCCCGGCGTAGAGGTTGGAGAGCAGGTTCGTCAGGCCCGCGATGTGGTACGGGGGCACCGAGACCAGGGCCGCGTCGGTCGCTGCGGCGGAACCGAATTCGACGGTGTTGAGCAGGTAGGCCATCAGGTGCCGGTGCCGCAGCAGCGCGGCCTTGGGTTCGGAGGTCGTGCCGCTGGTGTAGATGATCACCGCGACCGCGTCGCCGTCCCACGGTGTGGGTAGCTCCGGCGCGGCGGCAGTCGGCGTCGGGGTGACGAGGGCGTCGAGATCGCCGGGTTCCAAAACCAACGCGCCGGGGTGCCTGCGAAGCAGCGCTGCCGTCTGCTCGGCACCGAGCCGGTAGTTCAGCGGCACGAACGGCACACCGGCCAGGACGGAGCCGAACAACGCGACCGGATAGGCGAGGTGACTGGTGCCCAGATACAGCACCGCGGAGTACTCCCCGAAGCGTGGTGCCGCGCGCCGGGCGTAGTCGAGCAGGCCCGCAGCCGTCAGCGAGCGGTCGCCGACCGTGATCACCGATCGATTTCCGGCCGAAGCCGCCATGTCTAGAATCATGCCAATGTTCATGAGAACATTATTCTCTCAATAAGAGAGTATTGATTTCAAGAGAGGGCATCATCATGCAGATCAGCGGTAGCTCCGCACTCGTGGTCGGCGGCACCGGCGGGCTCGGCGCGGCGACAGCGCGCCGCCTCCACGCCGCGGGCGCGAAGGTCGTCGTGGCCGATGTCGCCGACGACAAGGGCAAGGAACTCGAGAACGAACTCGGGATCCGCTACGTGCACACCGATGCCACCAGCGAGGAGTCGGTCGGTGCCGCGATCGAGCAGGCGCAGGCGCTCGGCCCGTTGCGCATCTCGGTGGATGCCCACGGTGGGCCCGCCAGCGGAGGTCGGCTCGTCGGCAAGGACGGTAAGCCGTTGCCGCTGGAGGGCTTTCGCACCACGATCGAGTTCTATCTGACCTCGGTGTTCAACGTCCTGCGGCTCTCGGCCGCGGCCATCGCCGAAGCGGAACCGCTCGCCGAAGGCGGCCGCGGCGTCATCGTCAACACCGCCTCGATCGCCGCCTACGAGGGGCAGGTCGGTCAGCTCCCCTATGCCGCCGCCAAGGGTGGCGTGGTCGGGATGACGTTGGTCGCCGCCCGGGATCTGGCCCCACTCGGCATCCGGGTCGTCACCGTCGCACCCGGCACCTTCAACACCCCCGCCTACGGCGCGGCCGCCGACCGACTGGAGGCGCACTGGAGCACACAGGTTCCGCACCCCAAGCGGATGGGGCGTTCGGCCGAGTACGCGCAACTGGTGCAGGCGATCATCGACAACGACTACCTCAACGGCGAGGTGATCCGGCTCGACGGCGCCCTGCGGTTCCCGCCGAAATAGCCTGTGCCCCAGACCGATCGCCGGTCAGGCGGGACGGCGGGTGAGCACCGCGTCGGCGGCGGCCCAGTGCTCGTCCGCGACCCACAGTCGCGCGAAGGCGCCGACCGCCTCCTCGGGCGTGACACCGCCGACCACCCGCTTGATCTCCCCGGCCTGCGGGGTGGCGAGCGCACGGGCCAGCGCGCGCCAGCCGTTCTCGAAATCCGGCCGCTCCCAGACCTGGTCGATCAGCCCGAGCCGCTCGGCCTCGGCCGCGCCGAGAATCGTCCCCGCGCCGGCCAGCATGATCGCCCGGCCCTTACCGACCAGGGCGGCGAGCCGTTCGGCGCCGCCCCAGGCGGGCATGATCGCCAGCGCGGACTGGTTGAAGCCGATCTTGATGTCGGCCGCGGCGACCCGGATGTCGGCGGCCACGGCCACTTCGGCGCCACCACCGAACGCATGCCCGTTCAGAGCCGCGATCACCGGTCCGGGAAACGCGGCGAGCCGGTCGCAGATGGTTCGCATCCGCCAAGCCATCGCGGCGGCCTGCTCTTCGGTGCGCAGCGCGCTGAGTTCCTTGAGGTCCCCACCGGAGACGAATGCCTTGTCACCGGCGCCCCGGATCACCAGCACATGCGCCTCGTCGGCGGCGTCGAGCGCCTCGTCGAGCTGGTCCATGGTGATCGGCGCGATCGCGTTGCGTGCCTGTGGTCGGTCGATCGTGACGACCGCGACGCCCTGCTCCAGCTCCAGCTCGACCATTCGGCATTCTCCCGTCTGAGATTGTCATTCTTGCTGCGAGAGAATAACATCACCGAGACGTTTTCTCGGTTCGGGCATCGGAGTCTCACGTGCGCACTATTCCCGCCGATCTGATCGAGCAGTACCGGGCCGACGGCTGGTGGACCGGCGAGACGATCGGCGAGCTGCTGAGCCGGGGTCTGGCTGCCGCGTCCGATACCGAGTTCCGGGTGCACTCGGCGCAGCGGCCGTGGGCGGGCACGGTAGGTGCTGTCGAGCAGCAGGCCCGCCGCCTGGCAGCGGGATTGCGCGCCCGGGGTGTCGGCCCCGGAGATGTGGTGGCGTTCCAGCTGCCGAACTGGGTCGAGGCCGCGACGACGTTCTGGGCGTCGGCGTTCCTCGGGGCGGTGGTGGTGCCGATCGTCCACTTCTACGGCCGCAAGGAACTCGCCTACATTCTCGAGTCCACGCGGCCGAGTGTGTTCGTCACCGCGGACCGGTTCGGGCGGATGGAGTTCCAGCCGGATCTGTGTGCCGATGTGCCGATCGTCGGGGTGGTCGGGCGCGACTTCGAGGCGCTGTTCGACGCGGATCCGCTGACTGGTTCGCTGCCCGTCGACCCGGCGGGCCCGGCCTTGATCGCGTTCACCTCGGGCACCACGAGCGCACCGAAAGGTGTTGTGCACAGCCATGAAACGCTCGGGCACGAGACCCGTCAGCTCGCCGGGCTGTACCCATCGGACCGCGATACCCAACTCACCGCGGCCCCGGTGGGGCATTTCATCGGGATGATCAACGCCTTCCTGATCCCGGTGCTCGCGGGCACCCCGATCCATCTCACCGATGTCTGGGATCCGGGTCGGGTGCTGGGCCTGATGCGCGAGCACGGTCTCGCCGTCGGCGGTGGTGCTACGTATTTCGTCACCAGCCTGCTCGATCACCCGAACTTCACCCCCGAATATCTGCCGAGGATGCGGTATGCCGGACTCGGCGGGTCGTCGGTCCCCGCCGCGGTCACCCGGCGTCTCGATGATCTCGGCATCACGGTGTTCCGGTCCTATGGCAGCACCGAGCATCCCTCGATCACAGGATCGCGGGTCACCGCGCCAGTGGACAAACGGCTGTTCACCGACGGGAATCCGCTGCCGGGTGTGGAGGTCCGGCTCGCGGCCGACGGGGAGATCCTCAGCCGAGGGCCCGAGCTGTGTCTCGGCTATACCGACGAAGCCCTCACCGCGGCCGCCTTCGATGCCGAGGGCTGGTACCACACCGGCGATATCGGCACCCTCGACGCCGACGGCTATCTCACGATCACCGATCGCAAGGCCGACATCATCATCCGGGGTGGCGAGAACATCAGCGCCCTCGAGGTGGAGGAGGTGCTGCTGACGATGCCGGGGGTGGCCGAGGCGGTAGTGGTCGCCGCACCCGACGACCGGTTGGGTGAACGCGCGGCGGCGGTACTCCGGTTGCGCGCGGGTCATCGATTGCCGACTCTCGACGAGGTCAGGGCGCATTTCGCGCGGGCCGCGATCGCCACTCAGAAATGGCCCGAGGAGCTGCACGAGGTCACGGATTTTCCGCGGACGGCCAGTGGCAAAGTGCGCAAGTTCGAGGTTCGCCGCGCCGTCGCGCAGCGTTCGATCACCCCGACGGTGCGGTGATGTCCGCCACGGCCCGGTACGGCGATCCGCTGCTCGACGACGGGACCGCGCTCACCGAGTCGGGTGTGCCTGCCCGACCGCTCGTCGTCCTCGAACTCGACGACCTGTGTGGCGCACCGGCCGAGCGGGTCGAGCTGACGGCGAGCCGGATCCGGGATTCGGTGGCCCTGGTGGTGGGTGTGCTGCGTCGGCCACCGACCGAACGCCTCGAGCCCGCGCTCACCGCGACGACCCTGACCTTGTCCGAGCTGCCGGCACCCGCGCAGCTGAAATCTCTTGTCACCGTGCCGGATATCGATGATTCCCTGGAGATTCTGCGGACCGCCGTGGCTCGGTCACCGCAGGCTGCCCTGTGCCTGGGGCAGTTGCTTCGCCGCAACGCGGCACAGCCGACAATGCCCGCACTGGCCGCCGAGGCCGCCGTGTACTCGATGCTGCTGGGCGGAACCGAGTTCGCCCGGTGGCTCGGCGAGCGCGGGCCACTCCCCCAGGCGGTCGACACTCCGGATCCCCTGGTCCGGCTGCACCGAACCGGGCAGCACCTGGCGATCGTCCTCGACCATCCCCGCCGCCGCAACGCCCTGAGCGTGCGGCTGCGAGAGGAACTGCTCGCCGCCGCACAGGTCGCGGCCGCCGATCCCACGATCACCTCGATCGAGCTCAGCGGCGCGGGACCGGTGTTCTGTAGCGGTGGCGACCTGGCCGAATTCGGGATGTCGACCGATCCGGTCGCGGCCTACCTGGTGCGCCTCGAGCGCGCGCCGTGGCGGGTATTCGACCGCCTCGCCGACCGCCTCGTCGTCCACACGCACGGCGCCTGCATCGGCGCCGGTGCCGAACTCGCCGCGTTCGCCGGTACCGTAACCGCCACCGCGCGAACATATTTCCGCTTCCCCGAGGTGCGGATGGGACTCGTTCCCGGCGCGGGTGGCACGGTCGGTGTGCCGCGTCGCATCGGCCGCTGGCGTGCGGCCTGGCTGATGCTGAGCGAGCAGCGGCTGGACGCGCGGTCAGCGCTGCGGTGGGGGCTGGTCGACCGGATCGTCGATGAGAGGGGCTGAGATGCCACACGACCGTTGTCGCACAGCCGAACCGCAGCCATCACTTCGGACGCGGTCCTCGAATGGCAACAGGGCCCAGGTCCGGGGAACCCGGCCCTGCGGCGCGTGCTGGACGCTGGGCCGGGCAGGGTCGATCTGCGAAGGGTGGCGCTGAGATGTCACGACATTCGCTGCGCCGCAGTGTGACCGGAGCACCCACTCCAGAAGAGGTCGTCAACGCTTGGTTGCGCACACTCACCGACTCGGTGCCTACCGAATTTCCAGGTGCTGTCGAATGTCCGGCGCTGGGTTGGGCCGGTTCGGGTGCGATGGCCTTGACCGGGCATCCGGAGGCTGCGCCGGATCCGTCTCCCGCGCCCGCGTTCGCCTTGCTCGGCGCCGCGCTGCGGGCATTGTCGTGGGTCACCGGGGAGATCGGTTCGCGAGTGGATCTCGAGCCAGGGGCCGTGCTGACTGCGCGGGCCGAGGAAGGGGGTCTGCGGCGGGCCGGTCGCCGTTCGGCCGGGGGTGCGAGCAGGCTGGTTCGGACGGCGGACGGATGGTTCGCGCTGACGCTCGGTCGGCGCGACGATATCGAGGCGGTTCCCGCGCTGCTTGGCGGGGTGTTCCAGGGGGATGCGTGGGGGGCGATCGAGGCTGCGGCGGTGGGGTTCGGGGCACGGGCGCTCGCCGAGCGCGCGCAGCTGCTCGGCATACCGGCGGCGGCCCTCCCCGATCGAGGTACACGTCTGCGTCGAACTCCCCAGCCCTGGAAGGTTTCTCGCATTGCCGCGCCGGTGGCGCAAAGATCGCTGCGCGGACTGGTGGTGGTCGATCTGACCTCGATGTGGGCCGGGCCGCTGTGCGGCCGGATACTCGGGGCGGCAGGTGCACACGTGATCAAGGTGGAGAGCCCACACCGGCCCGACGGTGCCCGCGCCAATCCGGGCTTCTTCGACTGGCTGCACGCCGGGCAGGAGTTCCGCACTGTCGACTTCCGCACGCCGGCGGGCCGCACCGCCCTGGTCCACCTCCTCGATTCGGCGGATGTCGTGCTCGAGGCTTCCCGGCCCCGGGCGCTGGCTCAGCTCGGTCTCGCACCCGAAGACCGCACGCACCCGGACGGGCAGATCTGGTTGAGCCTCACCGGTTACGGCCGCTCGGAGCCCCTGCGGGTGGCCTTCGGTGACGACGCCGCCGTAGCAGGCGGTCTGGTGGGCCGCCACCATGGCGAGCCGGTGTTCTGCGCCGATGCGATCGCCGACCCGCTGTCGGGTGTCTGCGCGGCCCTGGCGGTAGCGAGTGCGCGACGGTCCGGTGGCGGGGTGCTGATCGATCTGTCGATGCGTGACACCGCAGCGGCTTTCGCCACCGCACCCTCGATAACGCACGGACCCCATACGGTGCGCGACCACGACGGCACCTGGGTAGTGGAATGCCCACTGGCACAATGTCATCACCCCGTGCGCGAACCAGCACCACGGTCCTCATGGCGCTCTCCCGCCCCGGCCGACCCACACAGCACCAGCGGCACCGGTACAAACCCACGCTCCGGAATGGCCCCGGCATGACACTCATCCGGCGGGCCCGCGTCTTCGGGGCGGAACACACCGACGTTCGCTGGCACGGCACAACGATCGTCGAGTGCGGGCAGGGGCTGCGGCGAATTCCGGGGGAAGACGAGATCGATGCGGCGGGTGGGTGGCTGCTGCCGGGGCTGCACGATCATCACCTGCATCTGCGATCGCTGGCTGCGACCGCTGATTCGCTGACGCTCGGGCCGCCGCAGGTCCGCACCGCCGCCGAGCTCCGGTCCCGG
Source organism: Nocardia sp. JW2 (assembly GCF_051843015.1). Lineage (NCBI taxonomy): Bacteria > Bacillati > Actinomycetota > Actinomycetes > Mycobacteriales > Nocardiaceae > Nocardia > Nocardia sp. JW2. The sequence continues at coordinate 322,885 of NZ_JBPXLK010000004.1, read as the reverse complement.
CTCCGGCGAGCCGAGGCGGACCTGCGTCCCGGTGCGTGGATTCGTGCCGTCGGCTACCACGAATCTGTTGCCGGACAACTGGGTCGGCACACGCTGGATCTGGTGACCGCAGAACACCCGGTCCGTATCCAGCACCGTTCCGGCGCCCTCTGGATGCTCAATTCGCGTGCCTGCGCCGAGCTGGGCCTCGATGACGACCCGCACCCAGGCATCGAGCGCGCCGCCGACGGCCGCGCCACCGGACGTCTCTTTCGAATGGACGGCTGGCTCGGTGCGCGCCTCACCGCGCAAGCCGGCGAGCCGGGGTCCGCACGGCTCGATCTGGCGGCGGTCAGCGCACGGGCGGCCGCACGCGGAGTCACCGGTCTCACCGACGCGACCCCGGCACTCGACCAGGCGGCGGTCGACGATCTGGCCCGAGCCGTCGACGACGGTCGCATCGTTCAGCGCGTGCACTGCATGGCGCCACCGGATATCGAGGTGCCCGGTGTCGAGCGATTCTCCCTGGGCCCCACCAAGATCCTGCTCGACGACACCACCCTGCCCGACCTCGACCGGTTCGTCGACCGGATCCGCGAGACCCACACCGCGGGCAGGCCCGTAGCGGTGCACTGTGTGACCCGGGTCCAGTTGATCCTCACGATGACCGCACTCGACATCGCGGGTATCCGGTCCGGGGACCGCATCGAGCACGGTGCGATCGTGCCGAGCGAGACGATCGACTGGTTACGCACCCGGCGGGTTCCGGTGGTGACCCAACCGCATTTCCTCGTCGAACGTGCCGAGCAGTACGGGCGCGAGGTCCCGGCGACCGACCGGCCGGACCTGTGGCGCCTCGGTTCCCTCGTGCGGGCGAATGTGTGCGTGGCCGCCGGGACGGACGCACCTTTCGGCAGCGCCGATCCGTGGCGCGTCATCGATGCCGCCGTCAACCGCCCGCCATATCACGATGTGCCCGAACATCTTTCGCTCGAATCGGCAGTGCGCCTGTTCACCGGCCACCCCGACCGTCCGACCGTACCGCGCGCGATCACACCCGGCGCGGTCGCCGACCTCACTCTCTTGGCCGTACCGCCGGAGGACATGCCAGCGGTGCTCGCCGACCCGCCGATCGCGGCCACCGTCGTCGATGGCCGCGTCGTCCACTAGTAACCGTCGCCCGAGGACAGGATCGTCACAGCCGATACCGCCGTCGGCCCACCGACAGTGTGCGCCAAGCCGATTCGCGCCCGATCGACCTGATTCGCCGCGGTACCACGCAACTGCTCGAACAGTTCCACGCACTGGGCGACCCCCGTCGCGCCCGGCGGGTGCCCCTTCGCCTTCAGACCGCCGCTCGGATTCACCGGCAGGGCACCACCCACACTGGTGACCTCCGACTCCAGCAGCTTGTACGCCTCGAACCGCTCGGCGAAACCGAGGTCCTCGTAGCTCATCAGCTCGATGCCGGTGAAGAAGTCGTGGACCTCCGCGACATCGACATCACGGGGCGTCAGGCCCGCCATGGCGAACGCCTGCTTGGCGGCGCGCACCGTCGACGGGAAGGTCGTCATGTCCCGCTTGTGCTGGTGCATCACCGAATCCATGCCGAGACCGACACCGCGGATCCAGACCGGGTGATCGGTGTAGCGGTCGACGACGTCCGCGGCGGCCAGCACCAGCGCGGCGGCGCCGTCGCTCTGCGGCGCGCAGTCGTAGAGACCGAACGGGGTGACGACGGTCGGCGCCGCGAGCACGTCCTCGATGCTGATCTCGAAACGCAACCGCGCCTTGAGGTTCCGCACACCGTGCCGGTGATTCTTCACCGCCACCATCGCCATGTGTTCCCGGGTCGCCGGGGATTCGTGCAGATAGCGCGCGACGTGCAGGGCGAAGCCCGCCGGTGCGACGAGCCCGAGCGGATAGTCCCAGGCCATGTCGCGGGTCATCGCCTCCCACTCCCACAGCATGTCCTTGGACGCCGATTCACGCAGCTTGTCCGCGCCGACCACCAGGGCCACGTCGAACGCGCCGGAGGCGATGCCGAACAGGGCGTTGCGCACCGCGTCGTGCCCGGTGGCACAGGCGTTTTCGACCCTGGTCACCGGAACCTCGGGCAGCCCGAGGGTGTCGGCGAGGATGCCGGAGGGGAATCCGTCGGTGGTGCCGAGTTCACCGAACCACGCGGCCTGGATATCGGACCTGCGCAACCCCTTGTCGACGCTGCTCGCGCATTCGGCGAACGCCATCGGCACCAGATCCTTGATACCCAGGGCGAAATGCTCGGCGAACGGCGTCATCCCGGCACCGACGATCGCGACTCTTCTCATGCTGCGGCCTCCTGTTCCAGCGGGCTCTCGGGTTCGAAGGCGTAGCCGTAGTCCGGCACTCCCGACCGCACGGCCACCCGGCGCAACACCATGCGACCCCGGGCACCGATCGCGACCGAACCCGGTTCGGCACCGGTGACTTTCACCAGCGCACGGACACCCACCCCGTCGAGTTCGACGATGACCAGCGAATACGGTGTCGTCAGCCCCGGCACCGGAACATGCACGGTCACCGCCGTGTACACCACCGCCGTGCGTGGCAACGGCACCAAGGTGTAGCCGGTGTGCAGGGTGCCGTCCTCGTCGACGCGATACCTGGGCGGGAAGTCCAGTTCACTCGACCCCTCGTGCCGACCGGCGACCCACCGCACCTTCGCCTCGAACGCTCGCTCGTAGGCGGCCAGCGAGATCGGGATATCGGCACCGGAAACCAAGGCGCCCAACGGTTTCCCCCGAGGTGGCGATTCGCGACGGTGGACCTGCGCGGTGCCGGCCCCGACGGTCAGCGCGGACAGACTGCCCTGTTCCACTCCGACCAGCGGGCCGGCTTGTGCGGCCTCGATCATGGCCGTCAGCGCGAACAACCCCGAACCGGCTCCCAGGGTAGGGAGCACCGGCGGCGTACCGAGACACAGGTCGGCGGCCTGTCCGTGGTCGATCCCGGCCACGGCGATCGGGGTGTCGAGCCAGGCGGCCGCCAGCGAACCGAGCAGTCCCCGATCGCGCAGCAACCGGGGGTCACCGTAGTCGTGCACGACACCGGTGGCGGTGCGCGTGCGCACCGGCAGGCTGCGTGCGATCCGGGCGGCGGTCCTGACCGGCACTCCGCGCTCGGCGGTGATCGCGGCGGCCGCGCCCGCGGGTTCGAGATCGACACCGATGACCAGGGTGCGCGGGCGGGCCGAGCCGAGCGCGTCCAGCGCCGCCGGTGCGCCGCCGAGCCGCTCGGCCACCTCGAGTTCGGGGTCGAGCCCGAGCCCGGCCAGCAGGACGGCGGCGTGCCCGCCCTCGAGCAGGGGCAGGTCCCGGCTCACCAGCACCACGTGTTCCACGGCGGACCCGGCGGCCAACGCGGCGCGGCCCGCTTCGACGGCGAGAGTGACCGCGTCCTCGTCGTCGCCGGGTATGCGCTGTTCGGCGGTCCCCCAGCACGGCAGATAGGTGCCGACCGAAGCGATATACGGCATTCCGCTCTCCAGACATAGCGACGATAATGTGATTCTCACTATAGAGAATGAATGATCAGTCTGGAAATAGTAGCGTTCTTGACATACGAACGGAGACTGCCTTGACCGAATCCATCGGCGCGCGAACAGGTCTGCTCGGGCCTGGCGACGAAGCGCCCGTCAGCACCCATGTCGTGGAGGTCGACGGCATCCCGATGTCGGCGCTGCTGGCCGAGGCGAGCGACCCGCGCGCCGTCATCGTCGCCCTGCACGGCGGTGCGACGACCTCGGCGTACTTCGATTGCCCCGGCCACCCGCGACTGTCGCTGCTGCGCACCGCGCCCGCTCTCGGGTTCACCGTGCTCGCTCTTGACCGGCCCGGCTACGGCAGCTCCGCGCCGTTCGCCACCGAGATCTCGGCCGCCGAGCGGCGCGTCGAACTCGCCTACGGCGTCGTCGAGCGGTTACTGGGCGCGCGGCCGCGCGGTGCCGGGGTCTTCGTCCTCGCGCATTCCGCCGGGTGCGAGTTGGCGGTGCGGATGGCCGCCGACGTTCGCGGTGCCGACCTGCTCGGTGTCGAGCTGTCGGGCACCGGCCGTGAGCACCACGCCGACGCCGTCCGCGTGCTGTCGGTGGCCGGACAGGATCGCGGTGCCCGGCTGCGCGAACTGCTCTGGGAACCGAGCGCCCTGTATCCCCCGGAGATCTTCGGCGGCGCGGCGATCGCGGCACGCGGCCCGATGTACGAGGCCACCATGATGCCCACCTGGACCACCCACGACTTCCCGCGGCTGGCCGCCCGGATCGCGGTGCCCGTACAGCTGACCGTGGCCGCACACGAAAGAGTCTGGCGCACCGACCGACTCGCGCTGGCGGAGATGCTCGCCCTGTTCGCCGGGGCACCGCGCGTGGTGCTCAACGAACAGGCCGACAGCGGGCACAACATCAGCATGGGGCACTCCGCGACGGCCTATCACCTGAAGGTGATGTCGTTCGTCGAGGAGTGCGTCCTCGTCAGAGACCCAGCGATTTGGCGACGATCACCTTCATGACCTCGCTGGTCCCCGCGTAGATGCGGGCCACTCGGGCGTCGGTGTACAGCCGTGCGATCGGATATTCGGTCATGTACCCGTATCCGCCGAACAGCTGCAGGCACCGGTCGACCACCCGGCCCTGCATCTCGGTGGTGAACAGCTTCACCCGCGCGGCGTCGGCCCCGGACAGCTCCCCCGCCACCAGATCGAGCACGGCGCGATCGACCATGGTCTGGGCGGCCTCGAGTTCGGCCGACATCGCCGCGAGCTCGAACTTCGTGTTCTGGAACGACGCGACCGAGATGCCGAATGCCTTGCGCTGCTTGACATACTCGACGGTGGCGCCGATCGCGGCCCGCGCCTGGGCCACCGAGCCGACGGCCACGGTCATCCGTTCCTGCGACAGGTTGCTGCCGAGATAGCCGAAGGCCGCGCCCTCGGCGCCGAGCCGGTTCGCGACCGGCACCCGGACGTCGTCGAAGGACAGCTCGACGGTGTCCTGCACCTTGCAGCCCATCTTGTCCAGCACCCGGCCCCGCTCGAAGCCGGGCATGCCGTCCTCGACGACGAGCAGGGTCAGGCCGGCGCGCCGATCGAGTGCGTCGGTCGAGGTCCTGGCCACCACGATCACCAGGTCGGCCAGTAACCCACCGGTGATGAAAGTCTTCGCGCCGTTGAGCACGTAGTCGTCGCCGTCGCGGACCGCGCGAGTGCTCATCCCCGCCAGATCCGAGCCGGTGCCGGGTTCGGTCATGGCGATGGCCGTCAGCAGCGTCCCGTTCGCCAGACCGGGGAACCAGCGTTCGCGCTGCTGGTCGTCGGCATAGGACAGGAAGTACGGCAGGATGACGTCGAGCTGGGTGCGCACGGTGCTCAACGTGACGAGTGCGCGCGCCGCCTCCTCCTGCAACACCGCGTTGTAGCGGTAGTCGCGCAACCCGGCTCCCCCGTATTCCGGTGGGATCGCGACGCCGAGAATGCCTGCCGCCCCGAGCTTTTCGAAGACCGCGCGGGGCATCTGCCCGGCCTTCTCCCAGTCGGCGTAGTGCGGAACGACCTCCTTCTCGATGAACTCCGCGGCCAGCCCACGGAAGGCTTCGTGGTCCTCGGTATAGATTTCCCGGCGCACCGATGTCTCCTTGTGGTCAGGCCGCGGATTCGACGACGGTGGCGTTGGCGGTGCCACCGCCCTCGCACATCGTCTGCAGGCCGTAGCGAATGTCGTTGTCGCGCATGTGATGGATCATGCGCACCAGCAGTCCCGCGCCGGAACCGCCGAGTGGATGACCGAGGGCGATCGCCCCGCCGAGCGGATTGACCAGCCCGGGGTCGGCGCCGGTTTCGGCGAGCCAGGCCAGCGGCACCGACGCGAACGCCTCGTTCACCTCGAACACCCCGATGTCGGACAGGGCGAGACCGGCTTTGCGCAGCACCTTCTCGGTCGCCGGAATCGGGCCGGTGAGCATGAGCACCGGGTCGGCGCCGGTCACCGCGCCCGCGCGGTAGCGCACCAGCGGGGTGAGGCCGAGTTCGCGGGCGCGCCGCGGCGTGGTCACCAGGACAGCGGCGGCGCCGTCGGAGATCTGGGAGGAGTTGCCCGCGTGGATCACCCCGTCCGGGCGGAACGCGGGCTTCAGCGCGGCCAGGGTGGTCGGGCTCGTCCCCCGGCGCACACCTTCGTCGGCGGCGACGGTGCCGCCGTCCGTGACCACCGGCACGAGCTGGCCGTCGAAGGCGCCACTGTCCTGGGCGGCGGCCGCACGCTCGTGCGACAGCGAGGCGAATTCGTCGAGCCGCGCCCGGGAGAGGTTCCACTTCTCGGCGATCAGCTCGGCGGAAATGCCCTGGTTGAAGGAGAAATCGTCATAGCGCGCAAGGGCTTTCGGTCCGTACGGCGCGCCACCGGCCTTCGCGGCACCCAGCGGTACCCGGCTCATCACCTCCACACCACCGGCGACGGCAACGTCCTGCTGTCCCGACATCACCGCCTGCACCGCGAACTCCACCGCCTGCTGACTCGAGCCGCAGGCCCGGTTCACGGTGGTACCGGGAATGCTCTCGGGCCAGCCGGCGGCCAGCACCGCGTAGCGTCCGATATTGCTCGATTGGTCGCCCACCTGCGAGACACAGCCCCAGATCACGTCGTCGATCACGACCGGATCGATTCCGGTGCGCTCGATCAGCGCGGTGAGCACCAGCGCCGACAGATCCGCCGGATGGGTTCCCGCCAGCCCGCCGCGCCGTTTTCCCCACGGTGTACGGACCGCTTCGACCACTACTACCTCGCGCATGGGCGCTCTCCGTTCGATCTACTGATGGTGGCGATCCGGTCGCCGCTCGACTGCCCAGCGACCGGTGAAGTTCGGTTCCCGGCCCGCCGCGAAGGCGGCGAACGCCTCCGGTGCGTCGGCGGTCGCGAGATTGATGCCCTGTACCCGCGCCTCGTTCGCGAGGGCGTCGCGCAGGGTGCGGTCGGCGCCCTCGTTCAGCAACGCCTTGGTCTGGGCGAGGGCCACCGGCGCCCCGGCGGCCAGCCGTTCGGCCAGCCGCACCACGAAGGCGTCGATGTCCGGTTCGGGCGCGATCCAGGTGACCAGGTTCAGCGCCTTCGCCTCGGCGGCGTCGATGGTCTCGGCCAGCAAAGCCAACCGCTTGGCCTGCTGCAACCCGACGAGTCGCGGCAGCAACCAGGAACCACCGAGATCCGGCGAGAGCCCACGCCGGGTGAAGATCTGCGAGAACCGCGAATCCGGCGTCGCCACCACGAGATCACAGCCCAGCGCCAGATTCCAGCCTGCCCCGACCGCCACCCCACGCACCTTGGCGACAGTCGGCATCGGCAGCTCGTGCAGCAGCAACGCGACCTCGGTGAGCACCCGCATCCGGTACACCGGGTGGCGCGGATCCGGGGCGGAGATATCGGCTCCCGAGCAGAACGCGCCGCCCGCACCGGTGAGGACGAGCACGCGGACATCCGGGTCGTTGCCCGCCGCGTCGAGCGCCGTGCGCAGGGCCGACCACAGTTCGCCGTTGATCGCGTTCTTGCGTTCGGGGCGGTGCAATGTCAGCGTGCGCACCCCGTTCCGATCCTCGGTGCGCAGGACCTGTTCGGTCGTCGTCACTGGTGACCGCCCGTACCGATGAGCCCGTACACGCCGAGCAGGGCGATCTCGTCATCGGTGAGACCGATCTCGGCGAGCACGGCGAGAGTGTGTTCACCCAGTGCGGGCACCGCACCCATCGGCGGGTCGAAACCGGCGATGATCGGCGGGGGAAGCAGCGACGGGATCGGGCCCACCGGAGTGTCCACGGCGCGCCAGCGGGCCCGGTCGGTGAGCTGGGGGTGGACGAGCACCTCGGCGGGGGTGTTGTAGCGGGCGTTGCCGATGCCCGCCGCGTCGGCCACGCGCTGGATGTCGGCCAGATCATGGTCGGCACACCAGGCGCGGATCTCGGTGTCGAGCAGGTCGCGGTGGCGCACCCGGTCGGGGTTGGTCCGCAACCGTGGATCCTCGGCCAGATCCGGGCGGTTCATCAGTGCCCGCGAGAACCGTTGCCATTCACCGTCATTGGTGGTTCCCAGCACCACCGTCTGACCGTCGCGAGTCGGGTACGCGCCGTAGGGTGCCACCGCGGGCGAGCTCATGCCGAGCGGTTGCTGTTCGATGCCCGAGTGCCGGGTGTAGGTCAGCTGGTAACCCATCACCTCGGCCATCGTGTCGAACAGGCTGACGCTCACCGCCGACCCACGGCGACCACCCTGTGCACGGGCGTACAGCGTGGCCAGGATCGAGATCGCCGCATACAGACCCGCACTCACATCGGCCACCGGCGGACCCGGTTTGGCGGGCGCACCGGCTAGCCCGGTCACCGCGCACACCCCGGCCTCGGCCTGGACCAGCAGGTCGTAGGCGCGCTTGCCCGACAGCGGCCCACCCGCACCGAAACCGTCGATCTCCACCGCGATCAGATCGGGATGGTGTTCGGCCAGTTCGGCGGGAGCGATGCCGAGCCGCGCGGTGGCACCGGGCGCCAGGTTCGACACCAGCACATCGGCGTGGTCGAGCAGCCGGTGCAGAACTTCCAGTCCGGCGGCCGATTTCAGGTTCAGCGCCACCGATTCCTTGCCGCGGTTCACCCACACGAAGTGTGCGGCGAGGCCCTCGACCACGTCGTCGTAGTGCCGCGCGAAATCACCGCCGTCCGGATTCTCCACCTTCAGCACCCGGGCGCCCAGGTCGGCGAGGGTGCGGGTACACATCGGCGCCGACACCGCCTGCTCGAGCGCCACCACCGTGACACCCGCGAGGGGCGCCCTGCGGTGCTCGCCCATCACATCACCATGCCGCCGTCCACCGGCAGCACCTGCCCGGTGACGAACGAGGCGGCATCGGAGGCGAGGAAGACGAACGCGCCCGCCACCTCGTCGGGTTCGGCCCAGCGCCGCAACGGGATCCGGTTCAGCATCTGCGGTGCGAAACGCTCGTCGGTGCGCAGCGTGCTTGTCATCGGTGTGGCCGCGAGCGGGGCGAGCGCGTTCACCAGGATCTGTTTGCGGGCCAGCTCGCGCGCCAGCGATTTCGTCACGCCGATGAGCCCGGCCTTGGCCGCCGAGTAGTTCACCTGCCCGAGGGTGCCGACGATGCCCGCCGACGAGGTGACATTGATGATGCGGCCGGTGCCGTCGGTCGCGAGCTTCGGCAGCGCGGCCTGGGTGCAGCGGAACGTGCCGAGCAGGTGGATGTCGAGCAGCCGGCGCACCGATTCCTCGGTGGTGTCGGCGAACATCGCGGGATCGGTGACCCCCGCGTTGTTGACCAGGATGTGCAGGGTGCCGCCCGTCAGCTCCGCGGCGGCCGCCACCGCTGCCTTCGCCGAGGCCCGGTTGCGCACGTCGAGAACCGCGCTGCGGGCGATGCCGGATGCGGCGACGATCTTGTCCGCGACCGCGGCCGCAGCTGCCCCGTCGAGGTCGGTGACCAGCACCGACGCGCCCGCCTCGGCCAGCGCACCGGCGACGGCGGCGCCGATGCCGCCCGCCGCGCCCGTCACGAGTGCCGAGCGTCCGGTGAGATCGAAACGTGTTGTCTTGGTGGTCATTCAGTAGCTCCTCGGCATTCCAAGCGTGTGCGATCCCAGGTAGTTCAGGATCATTTCCTGACTGATCGGCGCGATCTTCATCACGCGCGCCTCGCGGAAGTAACGGGCGACGTTGTATTCCTCGGCGTAACCCATCCCGCCGTGGGTCTGCAGGGCCCGGTCGGCGGCGGCGAAACCCGCTTCGGCGCACAGGTATTTGGCCGTGTTGGCCTCCCGGCCGCAGGGCCTGCCGTTGTCATAGAGCCAGGTGGCCTTGCGCAGCACCAGCTCGGCGGCGTCGAGGTGGGCCAGCGAATCGGCAAGCGGGAACTGGACGGCCTGGTTCATCCCGATCGGCCTGCCGAAGACCTCGCGCTGGTTCGCGTAACGCACGGCGCGGTCCACCGCCACGCGGCCGATGCCGAGCGCCTCGGCGGCGATGAGCATCCGCTCGGGGTTCAGGCCGTCCAGCAGGTAGCGGAAGCCCATCCCCTCCTCCCCGACCCGGTCCTCGACCGGAACGCGCAGGTCGTCGATGAACAGCTCGTTGGAGGTGACGGCATTGCGGCCCATCTTGGCGATCGGCCGGATCTCCACGTGGGCGCGGTCGAGATCGGTGAGGAACAGGGTCATCCCGTCGGTCTTCTTCTCGACGTCCTCGTACCGGGTGGTGCGGGTGAGCAACAGGATCTGTTCGGACTCGAGGGCTTTCGAGATCCACACCTTGCGCCCGTTCACCACGTAGTGGTCGCCGTCGCGCCGGGCGAAGGTGCTGATGCGGGTGGTGTCCAGGCCCGCGCCCGGTTCGGTGACCCCGAAGCACACGTGCAGGTCGCCGGTGGCGATCCGGGGCAGCGTACGGCGTTTGAGCTCCTCGGAACCGTGCACGACCACCGGGTGCATGCCGAAGATCGACAGGTGGATGGCGCTGGCGGCGTTCATGCCGCCGCCGGAGCGCGCGACCTGTTCGAGCAGCAGCGAGGCCTCCGTGATGCCGAGGCCGTGCCCGCCGTACTCGGGTGGGATCGTGATGCCGAGCCAGCCGCCCGCGGCGACGGCGTCGTAGAACGCGGTGGGGAATTCGTGTGCCTGATCCCGCTGCATCCAATAGGTGTCGTCGAACTTCTTCATCAGCTCGGCCACGGAATCGCGGATCAGCTGCTGGTCGTCGCTGAGCGCGAAGCTCATTCCCCCTGACATGCCCGTTCCCCTCAGTCCGAGGCGGGCAGCGCTTTGGCCGCCTTGATCGTCATCGGCTCGCCGTCACAGCTCAGCGCGCCCGAACCCGGTGCGGTACAGAGCACTTCCACGCTGTCGGTGGCATCGACATAGCGCTTGCCGAGCAGGGTGACCGCCGCGCCGCCCCCGACGGCCGGCGCGGCGGTGACGGTGGTCGCGGCGACCATCGGGCTCGCACCGCAGGCGAGCACGGGGATCCGGTCGGCAGGCACCCGGATCACCACGACCCGCGTGCCGCAGACGGTGCTGGCGAGTTGATCCCCGGGACGCAGTGGCGCTGCCGTCATGATGGATCTCCCTTCGATGAAAGTGTCATTCTCGTCAGTTGAAAGCTAGCTTCTCATTCGGAGAGAATCAATGGGGCGTTGACTCGGTCGGCAACTCGTGGAAACCTTACAGTTCAAATCTGAGAATGTAATTCTCCTACCCGAGAGGCGGAATCAATGCGGCTACCACCGCTGCCGGCGGACCGTTGGGACGACCAGGTCCGTGGCGCCTTGGCCGGGATGATCCCGCGCGACCGGCAGCACCCGGCCGGCGCCGGAAACGCGCTGGCCACCCTGGTCCGGCACCCCGACCTGACCCGGGCCTACCTCGGTCTCGGTGTGCACCTGCTGTTCCGGTCCACGCTGCCGCCCCGGGTTCGCGAGCTGGCGATCCTGCGGGTCGCGCACCGGCGCGGCTGCGCCTACGAGTGGGACCACCACGTGGCCACGGCCGAGGCCGTCGGGCTGACGGCCGCCGACATCGCGGCGGTCGAGGGCGGACCGAGCACCGACGAATTCGATCGTGTGGTCCTCGACGCCACCGACGAACTCGATGCCACCTCGAACCTCAGCGACGCCACGTGGGCCGCGCTCGGCACCCGGCTCGACGAACGCCAGTGCATGGACCTGGTTTTCACGGTCGGCGGCTACTGCATGGTCGCCATGGCCTTCAACACCTTCGGCGTCGAAGTCGAACAGACGGAAAGGTAAACCCTTGCCCCACTTCACCAAACCGGCCGCGGGTAGCTGGACGGAGCACTACCCCGAACTCGGTACCGAGCCGGTCGACTACACCGACTCCATCGATCCGGCCTTCTACGAGGACGAGCGCAACGCCATCTTCAAGAAGAGCTGGCTCAATGTCGGCCGCGTAGAACGGCTCCCACGTGGTGGCAGCTACTTCACCAGGGAACTGGCCTGTGTTGGCACCTCGCTCATCATCGTCAAGGGCACCGACGGTGTCGTTCGCGCGTTCCACAACATCTGCAGGCACCGCGGCAACAAGCTGGTGTGGGACGACTTCCCCAACGAGGAGACCTCGGGCACCTGCCGCCAGTTCACCTGCAAGTACCACGCCTGGCGCTACAGCCTCGACGGTGCGGTGAACTTCGTCCAGCAGGAGAAGGAGTTCTTCGACCTCGACAAGCAGCTCTACGGCCTGAAATCGGTGCGCTGCGAAGTCTGGGAGGGCTTCGTCTTCGTCAATCTCGACGAGGACGCACCGCCGCTGACCGAGTATCTCGGCCCCCTGATCACCGGCGTGCAGGGCTACCCGTTCCACGAGTTCACCGAGGTCTACAGCTACCGCGCCGAGATCGGCAGCAACTGGAAGCTGTTCATCGACGCCTTCGCCGAGTTCTACCACGCACCGATCCTGCACATGAAGCAGGCGGTGAAGGACGAGGCCGACAAGCTGGCCGGTGTCGGCTACGAGGCGCTGCACTACCAGTTGCAGAGTCCCCATTCGATGATCTCCTCGTGGGGCGGCATGGCTCCGCCGAAGGACCCGAAGATGGTCAAGCCGATCGAGCGGGTACTGCGCAGCGGCCTGTTCGGGCCGTGGGACCGCCCCGATATCGACGGTCTCGACACCCTGCCCGAGGGGATCAACCCGAGCGGCCACCGCGCCTGGGGCGTGGACGAGTTCGAGATCTTCCCCAATATGTCGCTGCTGTTCTGGGCGCCGGGCTGGTACCTCACCTACCACTACTGGCCGACGGCGGTCGACCGGCACATCTTCGAGGCGAACCTCTACTTCGTGCCCCCGAAGACCGCCAGGGACCGGCTCGCGCAGGAACTGGCCGCCGTCACCTTCAAGGAGTACGCGCTGCAGGACGCGAACACCCTCGAAGCCACCCAGACGATGCTGGCCACCCGCGTCGTGTCCGATTTCCCCCTCAACGATCAGGAGATCTTGCTGCGCCACCTGCACAAGGTCGCCAAGGACAAGGTCAAGGAGTACCGAGATGCCGCTGCTGCCCGCTGAATTCGCCGATCTGGAACGCTTCGCCGCGTGGGCGCTGCCCACCGAACCCGAGCGCTACGCCAAACGTCTGGCCTCGGGCATGCCCGAGATGCAGGACTTCTACGACACCGCGTTCCCCCGGCTGGAGGACGCGATCACCTACTGCGACAAGTTCCCCTTGGCCGATCTGCCCGCCGACGCGCGCGCCCTGATGCATCTGATGCAGGCGCTGGTGAATGTGTCCTTCCCCGTGGAGGTCTGGAAGCAGGCGCGGGTACCCGACAGCGGCGCGGCCATGGTGGAACTGATCCGGGAGCCGGTGGTCTGACCGTGCTGACGCTGCTGGCAGCGGGGCTGCTCGACATCGACGCCGGAGAAATCGTCCGGCCCGGCGTGGTGCGGATCGAGGGCGACCGGATCGTCGGTATCGGCGGCGAACCGGAGGGGGAGGTCATCGAGCTGGGTCCGGTCGTCCTGCTGCCGGGCCTGATGGATATGGAGGTCAATCTCCTGATGGGCGGGCGCGGCGAGACCGGGCTGGCCTCGAGCGTGCAGGACGATCCGCCGCTGCGGATGCTGCGTGCGGTGGGCAATGCCCGCCGCACGCTGCGCGCGGGTTTCACCACCGTGCGCAACCTCGGCCTGTTCGTGAAGACCGGTGGCTATCTGCTCGACGTAGCGCTCGGCAAGGCCATCGACGCGGGCTGGGTCGACGGCCCACGGATCGTGCCCGCCGGCCACGCCATCACCCCGACCGGCGGGCATCTGGACCCGACGATGTTCGCCGCGTTCGCGCCGCACGTGCTCGACCTCAGCATCGAGGAGGGCATCGCCAACGGTGTCGACGAGGTACGCAAGGCGGTCAGGTACCAGATCAAGCACGGTGCTCAGCTGATCAAGGTGTGCGTCTCGGGCGGGGTCATGTCGATGACGGGTGCTCCTGGGGCACAGCACTATTCGATGGAGGAGCTGCGCGCCATCGTGGACGAGGCGCACCGGCGTGGACTGCGGGTGGCCTCGCACACCCACGGCGCCGACGCCGTGCGCGCCGCCGTGGAGGCCGGCATCGACTGCATCGAGCACGGTTTCCTGATCGACGACGACGCCATCGCGCTGATGGCCCGGCGCGGCACCTACCTGGTGCCGACCACGCGCCTGGCCGATGCCATGGATGTCTCGAACGCGCCGCCGGAACTGCAGGCCAAGGCCGCGCAGATGTTCCCGCGCGCCCGCACCTCGGTGCTGGCCGCCTACCGGGCCGGGGTGAAGATCGCCGTTGGCACCGATGCCCCGGCGATCCCGCACGGCCGCAACGCAGACGAACTGGTCGCGCTCGTCGAGCGAGGCATGAGCCCGTTGGCCGTGCTGCGCGCCGCGACCGTCACGGCTGCCGAACTGATCGATGTCACCGACCGGGGCCGGCTGGCCGAGGGTCAGCTCGCCGACATCATCGCGGTCCCCGGCGACCCGCTCCAGGACATCACCGTCACCCAGCGGGTGCGGTTCGTGATGAAAGGTGGAAAAGTCCATGTCCACAAGTGACGATGTGATCGCGATCGAACAGTTGCTCGCGCGCTACGCGGTGACCATCACCCAGGGCGATATCGAGGGATTGGTCTCCGTCTTCACCTCCGACGGAACCTACAGCGCCTTCGGCGACACTTATCCGCTCGACGAGTTCCCCGACCTCGTCGCGGCGGCGCCGAAGGGCTTGTTCCTCACCGGGACTCCGGCCCTCGAGATCGACGGCGACACCGCCTCGGGCACGCAGCCGCTGTGCTTCGTCGAGCAGTCGACCCACGACATGCGCATCGGCTACTACCGCGACACCTATGTCCGCACCGAAACGGGCTGGCGGTTGCGCACCCGGGCCATGACCTTCATCCGCCGCAACGGGGACCACGATTCCGGCCGCCCGCACGCCTTCCACCGACCGAGTGCGTGAACCGCGACGACTTCCGGGCCGGGCTGCGGGCCTGGCTCGACACCAACGACCTCTCTCCCGGCGCGCACCGATCGCTCGACGACCAGGTCGCGCAACTGGCGAGAGTGCGGCGCGCGCTCTACGACGCGGGCTGGATGCGTTACGGCTGGCCCGTCGAGGTCGGCGGGCTCGGTGGCAGGCCGGTGCTGCGGGCGATCCTCGGCGAGGAGGTCGCCGCACGCGATCTGGCCGAGCCGGGGATCTTCTCGATGATCGAGGTACTCGCGCCGACGATGATCTCCTACGCCGCACCGGAGTTGGCGGCGCGGATGGTGCCACGCCTGCTCAGTGGGCGTGAGCAATGGTGTCAGGGATTCTCCGAACCGGGCTCGGGCAGCGATCTCGCCTCGTTGCGCACCAAGGCCGAGCGACGCGGTGAGCACTGGGTGATCTCGGGCCAGAAGGTGTGGACGAGCCTGGCCCAGTACGCGCAACGCTGTGTGCTGTTGACCCGCACCGGAATCGGGCACGACGGGATCACCGCGTTCTTCGTCGACATGGACTCCCCCGGCATCACCGTGCGGCCGTTGCGCACGATGCACGGCATCGACGAGTTCGCCGAGGTGTACTTCGATGATGTGGTCGTGCCCGCCGACCGCATGCTCGGCAGGCCGGGCGACGGGTGGCGGGTGGCGATGGATCTGCTTCCGCACGAACGCTCCACCTGCTTCTGGCATCGGATCGCCTACCTCTACACCCGCCTCGACCAGTTGCTCGCGCAGGCGAGCGAACCCGGCGATGCCGAACTCGGCGCCGTATATCTGGCGCTGCACACCGTGCGCTGCCGCTCGCTGGCCACCCAGGAGCGGCTCGACGCGGGCGCGGCACTCGGGCCGGAGACCTCGGTGGACAAGGTGCTGCTCGCGACCGCCGAACAGCACCTGTTCGACACCGTCCGCGAACTGTTGCCCGGTGTCGTCGAACTCACCGATTCGCCGTGGCGCCCGGAGTTTCTGTACTCGCGGGCCGCGACGATCTACGGCGGCACCGCCGAGATCCAGCGCAACATCATCGCCCGGCGACTACTCGACCTGGGCAAGGAGTGATTCATGGATGCCGCCGATCTCGATCTGCTCGCCACCACCCTGCGCGCGGCGATGACCGGTGCGACAGGTGAGGACCTGTACGCCGCGCTCGTCGACCTCGGCTGGCACGAGATGCTCAGCGAGGCAGCCGATTCCACTGTGCCGCTGGTGTTCCGGCTACTCGGGGAGACAGGCGCGCACGCCCCGCTGCTCGACGACGTGATCCGCGCGCAGGGCGGCCTCCAGCACGCCGCTGCCACCGGACCGCTCACGCTGCCCTACGCCGGCGGACGCTGGGTGCGCTGGGAGCGGGCCGACCCGACCGACAGCGCACTGCTCGATCCCGATCTGCCGTTGCGGGAGGTGTCGACGGGTGGCGCGGTTCCGCTCGCCGCGGGCCGGGTCGCGGTGGGTTGGTGGCTGACCGGTGCGAGCCGGGCGATGCTCGCGCTCGCGCGGACGCACGCGCTCGATCGCGTCCAATTCGGCCGTCCGATCGCCTCGTTCCAGGCCGTCCGGCACCGGCTCGCCGAGGCCTTCGTCGCCGTCGAAGGGGCCGAAGCCACCCTCACCGCCGCCACCGGCGATCTCGGTTCGGCGCTGGCCAAGGCCGCGGCGGGCCGGGCCGCGCTGGTGACGGCTCGGCACTGCCAGCAGACGCTCGGCGGTATCGGATTCACCGCCGAGCACGCCTTGCACCGCCACATACGGCGGGCACTCGTGCTCGACGGCTTGCTCGGCAGTTCCCGTGAACTCGTTCGCGAAGCCGGCGCGACCATTCGGGTCGCGGGCACGGCGCCACGGCTGGTGGGGCTGTGAGCGAGCGGGTGCAGCGATTTCTGGATGCGGCGCTGGCGATCATCGGTGAGAACGGCAGCACGGATTTCACCGTGCAGGAGGTGGTCGAGCGTTCACACCAGTCGCTGCGCACCTTCTATCTGCAGTTCGACGGCAAGAACGCGCTGCTGCTCGCCCTGCTGGAGAACGCCCTCGGCCGGGCGGCCGACCGGATCCGGGCCGCCGTCGCGGCCGAACCGGATCCGCTCGGGCGGCTCGCGGTCGCCGTGCGGCTGCTGTTCGCGCTGTGCCGCGACGATCCGGGCGGGCGGGATCCGCTGTTCACCGATTTCGCACCGCGGCTGCTGGTCACCCATCCCGCCCACGTCGAAGCCGCGCACGCCCCGCTGCTCGGCCTCTTCGTCGAGCTGGTCGGCGACGCCGCCGCGGCGGGCGCGCTGCGGCCCGGCCTGAATCCCCGCCGGATCGCGGCGATCACGATGCAGACCGTCATGTTCACCGCGCAGGCCGACGGCGCCGACGAGTCCTCGCTCACGCCCGAAGAAGTCTGGGAATTCTGCACATCCGGTGTCAGCACCATCGCGAGAATGTAATTCTCGCTATTGGAGAACATCAATTACACTAGGTGTATGGACGATCTCTGGAACCCCCTGCTCGAATGTCTTGACCTGCGCCCTCCGGAATCCGACACCGGCACGATGGATCTCCCGCCGGACCGATTCGACGGGAGCCATCTGCCCCTCACCTATCGCAGGCTGTTCGGCGGGCAGATCCTCGGACAATTCGTCCGCGCGGCGGAACTCGCCTGCCCGGACAAGACGGTGAAATCGATCCACACCCTGTTCGCCAAGGAGGGCCGCTACGACGAGCCGATCCGGTACGAGGTGGCCCGGCTGCACGAAGGCCGCTCGTTCGCGAGCCTGGCGATCACGGCCACACAGTCCGGGCGACTCGTCGCCGGCGCCTCGGTGTCCATGCACATCGAGGAGGAGGGTCCGCAGCATCAGCGGGTCGACGGCATCGCCGACCTACCCGGCCCCGAACACCGGGTGCGCTTCGACCTGCTGCCCTGGGAGACGCGCGCCGTCGACGACCTCGACGCCACCACGGCGGAACCACCCGAGTACGAATTCTGGATGCGCACACCGGAAGTCGGCGTCGAACTCGCCGCCGCGCTCACCGCCTACGCCACCGACCTGACCCTCATCGGCACCGCCCTTCGCCCGTTCGAGGGCGTGAATCAGCGCGGCAACGGCACGGTGTTCACCTCCGCCGTCACCGCACACACCCTGTGGTTCCACCGCCCGTTCCGCACCGACGACTGGCTGCTGCTGCGTCAGCACAGCCCACTGCTGGCCCGGGGTCGCTGTTTCGGTCGTGGCGACGTGCTCACCGCGGCAGGCGAACTCGTGGCGTCGTTCGCGCAGGAAGCGGTCGTGCGCTTCGACAGTGCTGCCGCACAGAAGTTTTCGCCGGCGGGTGCGGCACAGTCCGCGTGAGGACGGACAGTCACCGATGCTGGTCTACGGCGGCGGCCAGCAGCCGCTCGGCCGCACCGTAGGCATCGTCACGACCCGTCGCGACGGCGGCGGCGAGTTCGTCCAGACCCGGATGGGCCCGCAGCCGCGACTGCGCGAGGGACAGAATCTGCGCACGCGCACGCGCGGCACCCCGCGCGGCGGAATCGGCGCGATGATGGGCGTCGATCGCATCGATCAAGGCATCGATCCCGGTGCCACGGGCAGCGATCAACTGCAGGATGGGCAGACCGGTCTCCAGGTGGAGTTCCCGGGCGGTCTGCTCCGCCCCGTCGCGGTCGGCCTTGTTCACCACCAGGATGTCGGCGACCTCGAGCAGGCCCGCCTTGGCCGCCTGAATCGCGTCTCCCGCACCGGGATTGAGGATCACGACCGCCGGATCGGCGACCGCGGCGATCTCGATCTCGGACTGCCCCACCCCGACCGTCTCCACCAGGATCACGTCGTAGCCGAGCGCACCGAGCAACCGGATCGCCGCGGGCACTGCGGCCGCGAGTCCGCCGAGGTGCCCCCGCGCGGCCACCGAGCGGATCAGCACGCCCGGGTCACCGATATGCGCGGCCATCCGGATGCGATCACCGAGCAGCGCACCACCGCTGTAGGGCGAGGAGGGATCGACGGCGAGCACCGCCACGCGCAAGCCCCGCGCACGATAGCCGGTGACCAGCGCCGCGACGGTGGTGGACTTGCCGACGCCCGGTGGCCCGGTCAGCCCGATCACCGGCACCGGCACCGGCACCGGCTCGAGTTCGGTGAGCACCTGCGCGCGTCGTGGGCTCTCCACCAGGCTCAGCAGCCGCCCTGCCGCGCGCACCGAACCGGTGCGCGCCAGCCCGATCAGCTCGGCGATGTCCTCGGGCATTGGGCTTCGCTATTTCTTTCCGGCCGTGAGGCGTTCGATGGTCGCGTGGAAATCGGCTGTCTGGAACGACAGGTCCTCGGCGGTGGTCGCGTAGTCGAGACTGGCGAGCACCGCGCGTTCCAGATGCAGATTCAGTAGGCGCTTGGTGCTCTCCACCGCCTGTCTCGGCAACGCGAGCATGCGCTCGGCGCAGGCCAGAGCTTCGGCCATCGGGTCGGCGACCACGTGATTGACCAACCCCATCTCCCCGGCCCGTTCGGCCGGAATACGCGCACCCGTCAGCGCGAATTCCTTGGCGAAGAGCAGGCTGGTGTGCAGCGGCCAGGTGAGCGGGCCGCCGTCGGCCGCGACCAGCCCGACCTGGACGTGCGGGTCGGCCAGATACGCCGTCTCGGCGATATAGACGATGTCGCTGAGCGAGACCAGGCTGCAGCCGAGGCCGACCGCCGGACCGTTGACCGCCGCGATCACCGGAACGCGACAGCGCGCCATGCCGAGCACGATGTCGCGGCCGTGCGCGATCGTCTTCGCCCGCAGCTCGGCGTCGCGGCTCAGCTCGGCGAGATAACCGAAGTCACCACCCGCCGAGAAGGCCTTCCCGCTGCCCGTGAGAATCGCGACGCGGGCGTCGCGGTCCTCGCCGAGGCGCGGCCACAGGTGGGCCAGACCGGTGTGCAGATCGTCGTTGACGGCGTTGAGGGCGTCGGGGCGGTTCAGCGTGATGATCCGCAGCGGCCCCTCGGCCCGGACGTCGATCTCGACGGGCAGGTCATACATGGTCAGGCTCCCAATCCGAGAATGCGCGAGGCGATGATGTTCTTCTGAATCTGTTCGGTGCCACCCATCACGCTCTGCGCGCGGCTGTAGAGGTAGGCACCGAGCAACTCGGGGTCACGGGTGCCACCGACCGCGAGGGCCGCGTGGCCGACGGACTGTTCCACCCAGGTCATGAGCAACTTGTCGAGCGAGCCCTCCGGCCCGTGCGAGACACCGTCGAGCTGTTCGGACAGCCTGCGGCGCACATGCAGGCGCAGCATCTCGGTCTGCACCACGGCCCAGGCCAGGTCGGCGGGCAGCGCGCCGGTGGTGCGCGCCGCGAGCCGGCGCACGAGCTTGCCGTAGCGAGCGGTGTAGCCGAGCGTCGACGGTTCGCGCTCATGCCCGACCACCGTCATCGCCACCGCCCAGCCGTCGCCGGGCACACCGACCATCTGATCGGCGGGCACGCGCGCGCCGTCGAACTGCACCTGCCCGAATTCGGTGGTGATCCCGCTCATCATCCGCAGCGGCAGCTGCCGCACGCCGGGTTGTTTCATCGAGACCACGAAGGCCGAGATGCCTTTGTGCCGTGGCACGTCGGGATCGGTGCGCGCCAGCAGCAGGCACCAGTCGGCCACATCGGAGTAGCTCGTCCAGATCTTGTGTCCCCGAAGGACATACGAATCACCTTCGCGGGTGGCGGTGGTCCGCAGCGACGCCAGATCGGAACCGGCCTCCGGTTCGCTGAACCCCTGGCACCAGCGCTGGGTGCCGTCGATCATCCCGGGCAGGAATCGGCGGCACAGTGCGGTGTCGGCGTGCCTGCCGAGCCCCTGGATCAGGTAGCCGAGGCTGGGCCGGGGTGGCGCACCGGCACGCGCGAGTTCTTCGTCGAGGATCACGTCGTAGACCGGCGGCAGATCGTGGCCGCCGTATTCGCGAGGCCATGACAAACCGAAGAACCCGGCCGAATACAGCGCCCGGTGCCATTTTCCCTGGGTGGCCCAGTATTCGTCGCCGGAGGTCGGGAACTGCCCGGCGACCTCGGCCAACCAGCCGCGCAGCCGGTCGCGGAATCGTGCTTCCTCGGGCGAATCACGAAAGTCCACTGTCGATCTCCTCCAGGCTCGTGGCGAACAGCTCGGTGGAGGTGAGCGCCCGCCGTAGGTACAAGTGCGCCAGGCACTCCCAGGTGTTTCCGATCCCGCCGTGCACCTGCACCGCCGTCTCGCAGACCGTGCGTGCCGCGCGGGCGCAGTACAGCTTGGCGATGACGGCCGCCCGCACCGCCTCGTCGGGAGACAGCTCGTCGACCGCCCATGCCGCGTGCCGCAACACACTCACCGAGCCCTCGATCAGCGCCAGACCCTCGGCCAGCAGATGCGCTACCGCCTGATGGGAGCCGATCGGCTTGCCGTACTGCACACGGACTCTGGCGTACTCGGTGGCGAGCGCGTGGGCTCCGCGTGCGGCGCCGACCAGGTCCGCGCAGGTGGCGACCAGCGCGAGCGATCGCCATTGCGCGGCCTGGGCCGGGGACAACTCGGCGAGCAGGGTCGGTGCGCCCGTCAGTTCGGCTTCGGGCCGGGTCGGATCGGCACCGGTGGCGACCGGGCCGATCGCGCTCGACCAGATGGTTTCCTCCCGCAGCACCAGGGCGTGGGTGCTGCCGCGGGCGTCGACCGCGCGACCGTCGACGGCGACCGTGCACAGCGTGTCATCGGCTGACGTGGGCCGGATGTCGTCGACCAGCATCGGGCCGAGGAACGCCACGTCCACCAGCCCGCGGCCGAATTCTTCGGCCACGATCGCGACTTCGACACCGGAGGCGCCGTCGGAGCGCAGCGCGCGCCATCCGGTCCGCGCGACCGCTTTGTCGAGCCGCTCGACACGCGCCTCGTCGGCGAGGTCGTGCACGGCGCCGGGGCCGAGGTCGCCGGCCAGGTCGGCGGCGGCATCGCGCAACTGCCGCTGTTCAGAGGTCAGCCGGACGTCCATGACGCTCCTTCAGTTCTCGGCGCAGCACCTTGCCCGAAGGCAGACGCGGGATTTCGGGGACGAACACCACTCGGCGCGGACGCTTGTACGAGGCGAGGCGGGTGCCGACCAGGTCGACGAGTTCCTCGGCGGTGACCGCGCCGTCGACGAGCACAGCGGCGACGATCTGTTCGCCGTCGGCGGCGTCGGGTTCACCGAACACCGCGCAGTCCAGGACCGCCGGATGGCTGTGCAGTACGGATTCGACCTCGGCGGGCGCGACCTGGAAGCCGCGCACCTTGATCATCTCCTTGAGCCGGTCGGTGATCCGTAGCCAACCGTCGCTGTCCAGGTAGCCGACGTCGCCGGTCCGGTACCAGCCGTCGGCGTACGCGGCCGCAGTGGACTCCTCGGGCAGATACCCGGCCATCAACGACGGTGAGCGGGCCTGGATTTCGCCGATCTCGCCGGGTTCGACCTCGGCTCCGGTAGTCGTCGAGACCACCCGGATCCCGACGCCCGGCACGGGTCGTCCGACGCTGTCCAATCGTGCGCCGTCGAGCGGGTTGCAAGCGATCACCGGGAGCTCACTGGCACCGTAGGCGGGCACCCAGCCCACGCCGGTGCGACGGGTGACCGTCTCCGCGACACTCGCCGTCACCGGGGTGGCACCCCACATGATGTAGCGCAACGAGGACAGGTCGTAGGACTCGAGGTCGGGGTGGGCGGCCAGCGCGAGTGCGATGGGGGCCACCGCCATCTCCACCGTGATCCGGTCGGCCTCGATGTGGCGCAGCATCCGGTCCAGCTCGAAACGGCGATGCAGCCGCACCCACGCACCGGTGCGCAGCGCGAGCACGATATTGAGCAGGCCGAGGATGTGCGAGGGTGGTGTCACGATCTGGATCCGGTCCTCGGCCCCGAATCCGAGTGCCGTGCGCCAGTGCCGCACCGCCGCGTCGAAGGATGCGTGCGTGTGCCGGACCGCCTTCGGCAAACCCGTTGTGCCGGAACTGAAGACGAGCACCGCATCCGACTCCGGCGCAGGCGGTGCAAAGCTCGTCGAGCCGGGTGCGATGGGCTGGTCGAGCGAGAGCATGGGCATCGCCTCGGCCAGCACCGGCTGATCGCCGACAGCGTGGGTGGGTCGGGTGACGGCCAAGGCGTGCCGCACGTCGTCGCGTTTCCAGGCCGGGCTCAGCAGCACCACCGCCGCACCGGTCAGCCAGATCGCGCCGACCGCGACCACGAACTCCGGCCGGTTCGACGACATCAGCGCGACCCGATCACCCTGGCGCACACCACGTTCGGTCAGCGTCTCGGCCAGTCCGGCGGTCAGCGCGTCGAGTTCGGCGTGGGTGTAGTGCCGATCGTCGAAACTCAGCGCGATCCGGTCGTTCATCTCGCCTCCACGGCCGGGATTGAGAAGATCCCATCTCGCGAGAGAGAATAGTATTCTCTTTCCATAAGAATCTTCATACCAGAAGGAGCCGGTCCATGGCGAGAACTCCCCTGTTCCAACGGGCGACGGTGACCCGGATCATCAAGGAGACAGCGGATGCCCGCACTTTCGTCCTGGCACCGCACTCGGGTCCGATGCCCTATCTGGCCGGGCAGTTCTGTACCTTCCGGGTGCGGGTCGACGGCACCGAGCTGTTCCGGTCCTATTCCATGTCGAGCGCGCCCGAGACCGACGCCGAGCTCATGACAACGGTCAAACGGGTACCCGGCGGCGCGGTGTCGAACTGGCTGATCGACCGGGTCGGTGAGGGCGACGAGGTCGAGATCAGCAGGCCCGCAGGGCGTTTCTGCCTGCGAGCCAGTTCCGGCGCGCTGCTCGGGTTCTGCGGCGGCAGCGGCATCACGCCCATCCTGTCCCTGACCAAGAGCGCCCTGGCCACCACCGATCGCCGGGTGCGGCTGCTGTGCGCCGACCGGGACCGGGCGTCGGCGATCTTCGATTCGGCTCTCGACGATCTGGTGGCGCGCTATCCCGGCCGGCTCGAAGTGACCCGGCATCTGGATGCCGAACGGGGACTGCTGGATCCGGCCGCCGTGCGCGCCTTCGTCGGTCCCGACGTAGCCGCCGACAGCTATCTGTGCGGTCCGGAACCGTTCATGGCGATGGTCGAGGACGCGCTGCCCGGGCCCGGCCAGGTCTACAGCGAGCGGTTCGGCACGACCGAGCCGGTGCCCGTCGCCGAACCCGCACCCACCGCCCCCGCGGGCACCGTCACGATCGTGCTCGGCCGCACGACCACGACCGTGCCGCGCAATGCGGGCGAGACGCTGCTCGAGAGCGCGCGGCGCGCGGGCTTGACGCCGCCGTTCTCCTGCGAAGCGGGCAACTGCGCCACCTGCATGGCCGTGCTCACCCGTGGTTCGGCGACGATGCGGGTGAACGACGCGCTCACCGACGACGAGGTGGCCGACGGCTATGTCCTGACCTGCCAGGCCGTTCCGGACAGCGACGAGACGACCGCGCGCTACGAGTGAGCGCGACGGCCTCGGGATCTCCTCCCGGGGCCGGGGTCGGCTCAGATGTTGTGTTCGCCCAGGCGCGGCGGCGGTCCGTAGCGCGGCGTGTGACCGGCGATCCGGATCGGACTGCCGACCAGGCGGTGCTCACCGGCGTCGACGAGGACTTCCGGTGTGGCCGCCAGTGCCTCGGGCAGGGTCCGCACCGCGGCGGCAGGCACGCCGAGCGGGCGCAGCCGCGCTTCCCAGCCGCGCGCGGAGTCGGCGGCGAGTGCGCGGGTGACGGCCGCCAGGACCTCGTCGCGCCGTGCTGCCCGCTCGGCCATGGTGGCGAAGCCCGCGACCTTCGCCTCCCCCGCGAAGCTCCGCCAGAATCCGTCGTGGGTGATGAACAGCGCGAGATACCCCTCGGCCGTCGGAAAGATCTGGGCGGGAACGTAATACGTGTGCGCGCCGAAGGGGCGGCGCTGCGGGGTCACCCCATCGTTCAGGAAGGCCGAGGCGTGGTAGTTCAGCTGCGAGAGCATCACATCGCGCAGCGACACCTCCACCTGGCCACCGAGGCCGGACACGATCTGGGCGAGCAGGCCGAGGGCCGCGGCCAGTCCGGTGGAGTTGTCGGCCGAGGAATAGCCGGGCAGGGTCGGCGGCCCGGCCGGATCCCCGGTCAGCGCGGCGATTCCGGTCGCCGCCTGGATCACGTAGTCGAACGCGGGGTCGTCACCGGCCGACAGCCCGAAGCCGGTGATCGCCACGCACACGATCTTCGGGTTCCACCGCCGCAGCGCGGCGTAGGTCAGGCCGAGCCGGTGGATGGCCGAGGGCTTCAGATTCACCAGCAGCGCATGGGCATCGGTCACCAACTCACCGAGCTGGTCCTGTCCCTGCGGCGTGGTCAGATCGAGGCAGATACTGCGTTTGCCCCGGTTGAGGCTGGCGAAATAGCTGTCGCCGACCTGCCGGGAGATGTCGCCGCCGGGTGGTTCGAGTTTGGTGACCTGTGCGCCGAGATCGGCCAGCAGCATGGTGGCGTACGGCCCGGCCAGCATGGTTCCCACCTCGAGGATCCGGATACCGGCCAGCGGGCCGTCGGTTCGCGCCGCGTCGGGCCGGTCGCGGGTGCCACCCGCCTCGCCGCGCAGGCCGATCACCGCAGGTCCTGAGCGAGTGCGGCGATCATCTCCCTCGTGCGGCGTTTGGACGCGACCAGTTCGTCGCGGGTGCCGCCGATGGGAAGCAGGCGTACCGAGATGTCGGTGGCGCCCGCGTCGGCGTAGCGCCGGAGGCCCGCGGCGATGGCCTGTTCGTCACCGGCCACGCAGATGTCGCCGATATCGCGCGCGTCGCCTGCCTCGAGCAGCCGCTGATAGTTGGGTGACACCTCGGCCTCGCCGAGGATGCGGTTGGCCCGCGCCTTGGCCTCCTCGACCTCGTCGGGTCGGCACAGGCAGATCGGCAGGCCGGCGACCACGCGCGGCCGCGGCCTGCCCGCTGTTTCGGCCGCCTTCGTGATCCGGGGGACCACGTGGTCGCCCACCGCTCGCTCGTCGGCCATCCAGAGGACCGTGCCGTCGGTACGTTCCCCCGCTATCCGCAACATCACCGGCCCCAGGGCGGCGATCAGTACCGGCAGCGGCGCCACCGGACCCAGATCGAGCGGGTTGTGCACGGTGAACGTCGCGTTCTCCACGTCTACCGGGCCGGGCCCGCGCAGTGCCGAGGTGAGGACGTCGAGATAGTCCGAGGTGTAGGCGGCGGGCCGCTCGTAGGGCAGTCCGAGCATGTCGGCCACGATCCAGTGATGGGAGGGGCCGACGCCGAGCGCCAACCGTCCGCCCGCCGCCGCCTGTGCCGAGAGTGCTTGGCGCGCCAGGGCGATCGGGTGCTGGGCCTGCAACGGCACCACCGCGGTGCCCAATTCGATCCGGGTGGTCACCTGCCCCATCAGGGCCACGGTGACGAGCGCGTCGAAATCGTTGGGCACCTGGGGAATCCAGGCGGTGTCGAGCCCGGCGGCCTCGGCCCAGGCGATGTCGTCCAGCATCCG
Source organism: Nocardia sp. JW2 (assembly GCF_051843015.1). Lineage (NCBI taxonomy): Bacteria > Bacillati > Actinomycetota > Actinomycetes > Mycobacteriales > Nocardiaceae > Nocardia > Nocardia sp. JW2. Next base: position 296,358 of record NZ_JBPXLK010000004.1, on the reverse strand, counting down.
GGTGAGCTTGCGGGCGGCGTCGCCCTTCTCCGGCCCGATCATCACTCCGATTCGCATGAGCTGCTCCCTGTCATCACGTCGGTGAGGGCCCGCATCTCGGCCACCAGTGTCTCCAGCGACGTGCCGGTCGGAAACACCGCGGCGGCACCCGCTTCGAGCAACCGGGGCACATCGGCGCCCGGGATGGTCCCGCCGACGATCACCGCGATATCGCTCGCCTCCGCCGCACGCAAGGCCTCGACGGTGCGCGTGGTCAGTGCGATGTGCGCGCCGGACAGAATGCTCAGGCCCACCACGCTGACGTCCTCCTGCAGCGCGATGGACACGATGTCCTCGATCCGCTGCCGGATGCCGGTGTAGACCACCTCGAAACCGGCGTCACGCAGGGCCCGGGCGACGATCTTCGCGCCGCGATCGTGCCCGTCGAGACCGGGTTTGGCGATCAGCACGCGCGCGCTCATCAGAACACCACCGGCTGCTGGAACTCGCCCCAGACCCGCTTCAAGGCGCCGGTCATCTCCCCCACCGTGCAATACGCGGTGGCGCAGTCGATCAGGTAGTGCATCAGATTCTCGTTTCCCTCGGCGGCCGTGGACAAGGCGGCGAGCGCGGCCCGGACCGCCGCCGGATCGCGCTCGGTCTTCACCCGGGCCAGCCGCTTCAGTTGCAGATCGCGGCCCTCGGCGTCCAGTTCGTAGGTCGCGATCTCGGGGGCGGGCTCGTCGGAGACGAAACGGTTCACCCCGACCACCGGCCGGGTGCCCGCCTCGATGTCCTGGTGGATCCGGTAGGCCTCGTCGGCGATCAGGCCCTGCAGATAGCCGTCCTCGATGGCGCGCACCATGCCGCCGTGGCGCTCGAGGTCGTCCATGATCGCCACGATGCGGGCCTCGGTCGCGTCGGTGAGCGCCTCGACGAAATAGGAACCGCCGAGTGGATCGGCGACCTTGGTGACCCCGGTTTCGTAGGCCAGGATCTGCTGGGTGCGCAACGCGAGCGTGGCCGATTCCTCGCTCGGCAGCGCGAACGGCTCGTCCCACGCCGCGGTGAACATCGACTGGACGCCACCGAGCACCGACGCCATCGCCTCGTAGGCGACCCGCACCAGATTGTTCTGCGCCTGCGGCGCGTACAGCGACGCACCGCCTGCCACACAGCCGAAGCGGAACATCGACGCCTTGTCCGAACTCGCACCGTAGCGCTCGCGCACCAGCGTGGCCCAACGTCTGCGCCCCGCACGGTATTTGGCGATCTCCTCGAAGAAGTCGCCGTGAGTGTAGAAGAAGAACGAGATCTGGGGTGCGAACTGGTCGATCGTCATCCGGCCGCGCTGCACCACGGTGTCGCAGTAGGTGACGCCGTCGGCAAGGGTGAACGCCATCTCCTGCACGGCATTGGCGCCCGCGTCGCGAAAGTGCGCGCCCGCCACCGAGATCGCGTTGAATCGCGGGACCTCGGCCGCACAGAACTCGATGGTGTCGGCGATCAGCCGCAGCGACGGTTCCGGTGGCCAGATCCAGGTGCCGCGCGAGGCGTATTCCTTGAGGATGTCGTTCTGGATGGTGCCGGTGAGCTTCTCACGCGGCACACCCTTCTTCTCGGCCGCCGCGACATAGAAGGCCAGCAGGATCGCGGCGGTGCCGTTGATCGTGAAGCTGGTGCTGATCTTGTCGAGCGGGATGCCGTCGAAGAGGACTTCGGCGTCGGCCAGAGTGTCGACGGCGACGCCGACCCGCCCGACTTCCTCGGTCACCTCCGGATCGTCGGAGTCGTAACCACATTGGGTCGGTAGATCGAGCGCGACCGACAGCCCGGTACCGCCCTGGTCGAGCAGATAGCGGTACCGGCGGTTGGACTCCTCCGCCGTCCCGAACCCGGAGTACTGGCGAAACGTCCACAGTCGCCCCCGGTAGCCGGTGGCGAAATTGCCGCGCGTGAAAGGGAAGCCACCCGGTGCGGGCGGTTCGGCGGCCAGGTCCGCCGGTCCGTAGACCGGCGAGAGCGGGATGCCGGACGAGGTCTGGATGGGATCGTTCATCGATGAATACGGTACTTGCAAAAAATGAGAATGCCAATACCATCAGAGGGGAACGCCGCGTTGACCAGCGGACTCACCACCCCGAGGAGATCGATGTCCACCGAGCGCGCCCCTCTCACCGACCGAACGCTGGTCGTCTCCGGCGGCTCCCGAGGCATCGGGCTCGCCATCGCCCTCGCCGCGGGCAGGCAGGGCGCAAACGTTGCGGTGCTGGCGAAGACGGCACAACCGCATCCCCGGTTGCCCGGCACCGTGCACACCGCCGTCGCCGCGATCGAAGCCGCCGGCGGCAAGGCCGTGGCGGTGGTCGGTGACGTCCGCGACGAGGCCGATGTCCAGCGCGCGGTGGAGACGGCGGTGGAACGATTCGGCGGGATCGATATCTGCGTGAACAACGCCAGCGCGATCGCGGTCGAGCCGACCGAGGCGCTGACGGCCAAGAAGTTCGACCTGATGGCCCAGATCAATCTGCGCGGGACCTTCCTGCTGACCAAAGCCTGCTTGCCGCACCTGCGTTCGTCGGCCAACCCCCATGTGCTCACCGTGTCGCCACCGGTGAACATGAATCCGCGCTGGCTCGGCGCCCACCCGGCCTACACCTTGTCGAAGTACGGCATGACCCTGCTGTCGCTCGGGTGGGCGGCCGAGTTCGCGGAGGCGGGGATCGCGGTGAACTGCCTGTGGCCGCAGACCTATATCGCCACCTCCGCCGTCGCGAACATGGCCGACGGCGAACAGCTGATCGGCTCCGCGCGCAGCCCGGAGATCATGGCCGACGCGGCGATCGAGATCCTGTCGCGCCCGGCGCGCGACACCAGCGGCCACTGCTACATCGATGCCGAGGTACTCACCGCCGCAGGCGTCGACGACCTTTCCCGGTACGGCGGCGGCGACGCCCCGACGCTCGACCTTTTTCTCGACTGACGCGGCAGGAGGAGAACCGTGCCCGCAACCGTTCACATCACGATCCGCCCGATCCTGGACTACTACGGGAAGTGCCCCCGCTGCGGATATCCGGCGGGAGCCGCGGAAACGGTGCGCAAGTCGCTCGACGGCAAGGTCGAACGGCTCGTGGTCGCCACCTGTGAACTGCCGTGCGGTTGGTACGGTCCCGCGGCGCGAACCACCATGACAGGCGGCACGGCCGCGGACGACCCTGCCGCCTGATCCGGTTCAGTCCTCGTCGAGGACGATCGCCATCGTCGGGCAGGCCGAGGCCGCCGAGCGGACCTCCGACAGCACTGCCTCTTGCGGACTCTCCTCGATCACCACCGCCAGATCGTCGGCGTTCACCTCGAACACCGTCGGCGCGATTCCCGCGCACAGTGCGTGACCCTCACATTTGGTCCCGTCGACCGACACCTTCATTCCCATTCTCCGCGTTCATGATTCGCCGGCCCGTGCCGTGCGCCCACCGGTGCGTAGACGGCGCCGCGCCGACCACGACGGTGGGTTCTCGTGGCCGGCGCGGCGGGGTGGCTACTTCAGCATGCCGCCCGCGTCGATCGGCAAGGGCACACCGGTGACGTAGCGGGCCTCGTCGGAGGCCAGGTACAGCACCGCGTTGCTCACGTCTTCGGGCTCGATCCAGGCCACCGGCAGGGTGTGGAACATCCTGGCGATCGGCACGAGGTCGTCGGGCCCCGGGCTCTCCAGGTCGGGGCGGAACAGCTTGTAGGTGCCCTCGTTCATCACCATCGGCGTGTTCACGTGCGTGGGATGCACCGAGTTCACGCGGATCGAGTGCTGTGCCAGTTCCACGGCGAAGGTCCGCATGAGCCCGACCACGCCGTGTTTGGCGGCCACATAGTGCCCGATGTTCGGGTAGGCCTTGAGCCCGCCCACCGAACTGGTCAGGATGATCGAGCCACCACGTTCACCCGCGACCAGGTGCGGCACAGCGGCTTTCACCGACTTCCAGACACCACCGAGGTTGACGTCGATCATGTCGTCCCACAGGTCCTCGCGCAGATCGGCCAGCGCACCGCCCTCGTTGCCGATGCCCGCGTTGGCGACGACGATGTCGAGCCGTCCGAGTTCCTCGACGCCCGCGTCGAGGGCGGCCTTCACGCCGTCGTAGTCGCGCACGTCCACCTCGGCGGTGACCACCCGCCTGCCCTCGGCCCGGACCAGGTCGGCGGTGGTCGCCAGGTCCTCCGGGGTCGACATCGCGAACGGCACGTTGTCGAGTTGTTTGCAGACATCTATGGCGATGATGTCCGCGCCTTCCTGCGCCAAGCGCACCGCGTGACTGCGGCCTTGACCGCGCGCCGCTCCGGTGATGAACGCGACTTTGCCTTCGACCCGTCCGGTCATGTTTGTTACCTCGGTTCTCTCGTGGTCAGGAGTGGGGAGTGAAAGTGATGTGCAGTTCGCTGAGCCCGCGCAGCAGGAAGGTGGGTTCGTAGGCGTACTCGCGCGCACCCACCGGACCGTGGTGCTCGGCGTCGATCTGGAGATCGAGCAGGCGGTCGAGGATTCGTTCGATCGACACCCGGCCTTCCACCCGGGCGAGCGGGCCCCCGGGGCAGGTGTGCACGCCGCGACCGAAGGCGATGTGCTCGCGGAAGTTGTCGCGGTCCAGGCGGAATTCGTGCGGGTCCTCGAATCGGCGGGGGTCGCGGTTGGCCGCGCCCGGGCAGAACATCACCAGCCCGCCGGCGGGGATCGCCACGTCACCCACGGTCGTCGCGCGCCGCGCGAGCCGGAACCCGCTCTTGACCGGCGCGTCCATCCGCAGGGTCTCCTCGATGAAGGTCGGGATCAGGCTGCGGTCGGCACGCAACCGCTCCTGCACCTCCGGTTGATCGCCGAGCACGCGGATCGCGGCGCCGAGCACCTTGGCGGTGGTTTCCTGACCCGCCGCGAACAGGAAGGTCGCCGAGCGCACGACGTCGATGACCTCCGGGGTGGTGCCGTCCGGGTATTTCGCCAGCGCCAAGGAGGTCAGCACGTCGTCGCGCGGTTCCGTACGGCGGTCGGAGATATAGGAACTGAACTTCTCGTCCAGCCACGCCAACGGGTTGCTCGACAGCGCTTCGTTGTCGATGGCGCCGGGCCGGGCACCCGGCCGTTCGGCACCGAGGACCACCCGGAATTGCTCGTGGTCGGATTCGGGAACGCCGAGCATGTCCGCGACGACCAGCAGCGCGAACGGCTTGGCGTATTGGGAAAGAAATTCACAGCGACCCTCGGCGGCGAATTCGTCGAGCTGGCGGTCGGCCAGCCGCCACATGAATTCCTCGTTCTCTTTCAAACGGGCCGGAGTGAGCAGACGATTCAATACCGACCGCGCGAAAGTGTGTTGCGGCGGGTCCATCGTCACCATGTGCTCGAACATCGGCAATTCCGACCGGTGCTGCTCGATGAGGTCGCTGATGTCGTCGCCGACCGGCGTGAACGGCAGCGGCGGGAAAGGCCCACCCACCGCGACGGCCGAGGAGAAGATCGCCGAATCCTTCAGTACCTCAGCGGATTCCTCGTATCCGGTCACGGCGTAGACACCGTAGTGCGGCTCCTGGGTGACCGGGCACTTCGACCGCAAATGATCGAAATACGGATGTGGATCGGGAATCAGCTCGGGGTCGGTGAAATAGTTCACAGTGTCGAAATCGGTCATGGAGAGCTCCTGACGATCGAGAAGCCGCGAAAAGCGCGCACTTCGATGGTAACAACCATATTCATATTTGAGAACCTCATTCCCGCTGGGCGGCAACGGACCCGCGCCACTGCTTGGGACGAGAATTAGGGCAGGTAGACCCGGCTCGCCAGCCAGCGGCCGTCGACCAGTTCCATCGTCATCTGGACCCGGCTGTGGTCGACGCGCGGATCGGTGACCGCGGCGTTGGTGACGGTCTGATCGATGAACAGCAGCACTTCGACCTTGGTCTCGGTCTTGGTCTTCACCGCCGCGTCGAGCACCGTTCCGGTGCCGGTCGCCTTGTTGTCCAGCAGCAGCTGACGCAACTGGCCGCTCGACCTGGTGTACATGTCCTTGAATTCGCCGGTCGATCCGTCGAGTACGGCGGCGAAATCACGGTCGAGGTGGTTGGAGTCCACGCTGGTGAGGGTGACGGCGTAGGCGCGCGCGGCCGCGAGGCCCGCCTCACCGGCGGCATCGATATCGGATTTCTCGTCGAGCTTCCAACCGAGGAAGCCGGCCACCGCGGTCGCCAGCACCGCGAGCACCACGACCGCCGGAACCGCGAGCTTGCGTGCGGTTCCGGCCCATCGGATGCGCCGGGCGGCCCGCACGTCATCCGGCTCACTCACCTCGGGGCTCTCGTCCGGCGTGGTCGCAGCCTCCTCGGCGACCGCAGGCTCCTCGGTGACGGGTTCCCGTGTGTCGGTGTCGTTCATGGTGATTCCTAACGTGGATGGTTGCTTGTCGCGCGGGCGGCCGGGTCACCGTGGTACCGGTGTCGGCAGCTCCGGACCGCCGTAGGTGAGCGGGATGGTCCATGGCCCCAGTGGCGTGGGAATCGCCTGGGTGTCGGCCGCTCGTCCCGGCGGCGGCGCACCGGGAATCGCTTCGCCGGGCGGCCGTGGCGCGTTGCGGGCGCCACGGATGAGCACCGACGGGTCGTCGTTCGGGCAGTAGGTGTAGAGGTACGGTTCCGGAAAGTCCGGCTGCGAGGGCGGGTGCCTCGGGAGGTCGTAGTCGCAGGAGTACCTCGGGTAGAGGTTGACCAGCCCCCACAGGCCACCGTCGTGGAACGCCGCGGTCAGGTTGCCCAGGGTGGAGCCGGGTCGTTCGGTCGGGAAGAAGAATTCGCTCAGCGCGGGCACCCGGGAGTTCGCCATCGCCGAAACCGCGCCGAGATTGCCGAGCAGACCGGTGACGGCCTGCGCATTCTGTGCCATCACCGCGTCCAGCGCGCGCAGCGTTCCGGGTGCGACGCCGAGCAAGTCGACGAACCCGCCGGTCTTCGCTTCCACACCGGCCATCAGACGCTTTGTATCCGAGGCGAATTCGCGCAGGACGGGGGCGCCGTCGGCGGCGGCGGTGAGGACGGTTCGGCCGTCGCGGATCAGGCTCACCGTTTGCGGCAGGACCGAGTCGAGGGTGGAGATCAGGAAGACGCCGCCGTCGATGATGTCGGCCAGTTTGCGCGGGCCCGCCTCGCTCACACCGAGTTCGGCGACGATCGCGCCCAGCTGTGCCGGATCCACCTGGGCGAGCGCGGAATCGAGCTGGGTGAGCGTCTGCCACAGCGGCACCGGCGTCGAGGTGCGGTCGACGCCGATCTCGGCGCCGTCGCGCAGAGCGGGCCCGCCGTCCCCGGCCGGGCGGAAGTCCAGGTACTGCTCCCCCGCCGGCGACAGGCTCGCGACGCGCACCGCACCGTCGGCGGGGACGGCGATATCCGCGTCGATGGTCGCGGTCGCGAGCAGACCGGTCGGGGTGAATTCGACCGACTCGACCCGCCCGATCGGCACCCCACGCAGCGTCACGTGCTGTCCGGGCAAGAGGCCGCCGGACTGGGCCAGGTGCACCCGGACCGTCATCGTGGCCGCCGTGGGATCGACACCGAGCGAACCGAAGACCAGATAGGCGGTCCCGAGCACGAGGGTCGCCAGCAGCGCGGTTCCCGACAGCAAGGATCGGTGCCGCTGCCCCCACCGCACCGAGGCGAGGACCATCCGGGCAGGCGCGTCGACCGATTCGGCCAGGCGCCCGCTCATCGGGCCGGTCCCGTCACTCGCTGCTGCAACCTGAGCAGGGTGTAGGTGAGGGTTCCGACGAAACTCTGCCAGTCGCTCGCGTCTGGCACGCGGCTCCCCGGATCGCCCGGGTGTGCCGGGTCGGGCAGCGAGCCGATCGTGATGTCCTGCAGGTCGGCGTTCACGTGGGCCGAGGTGCCGTTGGTGACATTGATGATCGGGCCGAGGATGGCGTTCATCGCCGCCAGGCTCGCGTTCGGCTCGGTCGCCGCGGCATCGAGGCCCGCGGAGATCCGGTTGATATCGGCGACCATGCCGACCGCCGCGGTGCCATCGATCGCGGGGAATTCGGCCAGTTCCCTGCTGATCGCGTCGATCTGCCGGATCAGCGTGAGCGCCTGCTGGGAGCCGCCGGTGACCACCGACAGCGCCGGGCCTGCCAGCTCGACCAGTTCACCGAGCGGACGACGCTGCTCGCGCAACTGCCGGGTCAGCGCCTCGACTTCGACCAGGGCGGTGCGAATATCGGCCGATCGCGCGGCCAGCGCCTGCACGACCCGCGTCGACCTGTCCAGCAGCGCGGCGAGATTCGCGCCGCGATCACCCACCGCGCGACCGAGCCCGTTCACGATATCGGTGAGGTTGCGGATGACACCACCATTGACCAGCAACGACGCGGTGGTCAGCAGTTCCTCGATGGTGGCGGCGGCCTGGGTGGAGGCGAGCGGAATGGTGTCACCGTCGCGCATCAGCGGCCCGCCGGGCGCGGCGGTCTCCGGTGGCGTGAGGGCCACGAAAACGTCGCCGAGCGGTGTGGCCGTGCGCAATTCGGCGCGGGTGCCCACCGGCAGGGCAACCCCGTCCTGGATCCGCATGGTGACCACGGCGGTGTAGTCGCGTACCGACATCTCGGCGACCTCACCGACGTCGGCACCGAGTACCCGCACCTTGGCCCGCTCGGGCAGATTCAGGGCGTTGGCGAACCCGGCGTGGATCTCATAGCTCGCCCCGCCCACACCGGGTGCGGGCAGCGGCAGGTCACCGAGGCCGGTCGAGCAGCCGGTCGCCGAACTCAGGACGAACCCCGTCACCAGGACGGCGGTCGTGCGACATCGTCTGGTCATCGCGGCAACCTCGACATCGCCTCCAGCATGTCGGTGATCCCGAAGTCGGGGCCGAAGTCTTGCAATGTTCCTGTGCTGCAACCGAGTTGGCGCAGGCCGAGAATATTGCAGATCTCCTTCACCAGCTGGCCGTCGAAGAACACCTTGTCCAGCAGCGCGTGCACGCGTACGCCCCGGTAGTCGACGTCGATGGCGTTGTAGGCGTTGTTGAGCAGGAGCGGGGTCACGTCCAGGAACTCCGCGACCTCGGTGCGGTAGTCGGCGAGCGCACGGGTCACCGTGTCCGCGTGCTGGACGGTGGAGCGCAGGCTCGCGCTGTTGTGCTCGAGTAGTTCGGTGCTCTGCCGCATGATCTCCACGATCTGCGCGCCCGTGTCGCCCGCGCCGATGTCGAGCTCGGCCAGGACGTCGCCCAATTGCGCGGTCGCACCCCCGAATTCGCGGATCGCGCGGTCGTTGTCGGCGGCGGAACGCACCAGCACCGACAGTTCGTCGACGACCGCGGCGATCGCCGCCCTGGTCTCCGATCCCCCGTCCGCGCCCAGCCGAAGGGCGGTGGACAGTTCGTTCAGCGTGGTCCGCAGTTGCGGGCCGCTACCCGACGCGATCTCGGCGGACACCGCGAGCAACCGCGCGATCGGGCCGTCGGTGGGTGTTTCCCCGGACAGCTCGGCGGCCATGCCGTCGGCGGCACCGAGCAGGCGGTCGAATTCGACCGGTGTTCGGGTGCGTTCCAGGCCGAGTCGTGCTCCGTCGGCGAGGGTTTCGCCACCCCGGTACACCGGTGTGAACTCGACATGCCGATCGGTGAGCACCGAGGTCGACACGGTCACGGCGGTCACGTCCGCGGGGATGGGCACGTCCCCCTCGACGCGCAAACCCACCTCGACGTGGGAACCGCGCGGGGTCACCGAGGTGACCTCGCCCACCGGCATCCCGAGTACGGCGACCGCGTTGCCGACGTACAGGCCCGCGGCATTGTCGAAGTGGGCGGTGACGGTGATCGCTTCGTCCGCCGGATCGACCGCGCACCCGGCGAGCCCGCCGAGAGCGAGAACCAGGGCGAACCGGACCACGGTGGTGAGTGCGTTCATCGACAGTCCTGGAAGTAGGGCGGCATCGCGAGCTGATCGGCGCGACCGCTCAGGGCGCACATCCACGAGTCGATCAGCGGCCCGGCGGGGGCGGTGAAATCGACCTCGTTGGCGGTGCCCGAGGCGTTCGCGAAGTTCCGGATGGGGACGGGCAGGATGTGCAGGATGTTGCGCAGCAGGTCGTCGTGCCTGGCCAGACTGCCGAGCAGTCCGTCGAAACCACGCAGCAACTCCTCGATCCGTGGGCGGTCCTCGACCACGAGAATCCTGACCTCATCCGCCAGGCGCCGCGTGGCGTCCATCAGGGTCTGGAGGGCGCCGCGCCGGGCGAGGATCTCGGTGACCAGGTCGCGGCCCTGTGTCGTGATCGCCGCCAGGTCGCCCTGTTGCTCGGCGACCACCGTGGTCAGCTGCCGCACGCCGGTGAGCAGGCTGCCGAGCTCGTCGCGGCGACCGCCGAGGATCGCGGCGAGCGAGCGCAGATTGTCCAGCAGACCGGGCAGGACCGTCGGCACACCGTCGAGTTGGTTGGCCAGCGCGTCCAGGGACGTGGCGATCCGGCCGGCATCGATCTGCTCGAAGGTCGTCGTCGCATTGTCGAGCGCCTCCTGCAGATCATAGGGAACAGAGGTATGGGACAGGGCGATCCGGTGATCGGCGATCTCGCCGTCGCCTGCCGGGCTGAGTTCCACATAGCGGGCACCGAGCAGCGTGGTGAGCTTGATAGCCGCCCGGGTCTCGGCTCCGAGCTGGGCCGACCGATCGACGCTCAAGGTCACCAGTACCCGGTCGCCTGCCAACCGCTGCCGTTCGACGGTGCCCACCGGCACTCCGGCGATGGTGACACCGTCACCCACGCGCAAACCGGCGGCCTGCGTGAATTCCACCTCGTAGCGCTGCTGCCCGACATGCAGGGAGTTGAACCCCACCGCCCCGGCGACCACGGCCAGCAGCAGGCCCAGTGCCAGCAGCCCGAGCATGCTCTTGGACAAATGCTTCGTCATTGCCTCACCTGCAGATCGGTGATTGTCGGATGGTGCCGGTCGGCGAGGCCAGCCCCACGATGGTCGGGACGAGCGTCGTGAGCCCGGGCAGGAAGGTCACACCCATGTTGCACAGGTAGGTGTTGAGGTAGGAGCCCTCCTGGCTGACCCTGGCCAGCCCCTTCAGCAGCGCGGGCAGGTTGAAACCGAGGTAGGCGAAGCCGTCCTTGTTCTCCATGAAGTGACGAGTGAATCCCGGTTCCCGAGTGAGGAATTCGTGCGCGTGGGGACGCACATTCTCGACGACGGTTGCCAGTCGTCCGGTCGTCGACGCGGCCGTGGTCAACGCGGTGAGCACCTCGTCGCGGTGCCGCGAGAGCCCGTCGATGATGGAGCGCGACCGGGTGAGCAGGGTGCTCACCGAGCCGCTGTGCCGCGACAGGTCCGCGACCACCGCGCTGAGGTTCGTGATGACGGCACCGAGCACCTGATCCGGCCCGGCAAGGGATTCGGCGAGGGTGGAGACCTGCGCGATCAGCAAGACCAGCGAAGTGTTGTCGCCCTGCAACGCGGTGACGAGCGCGGCGGTCACATTGTCGACCTGGTGCGGGTCGAGCCCGCCGAACAGCGGCTCGAAACCGTTGAGCAGCGACGAGATATCGAACGAGGGTTCGGTGTGTTCGAGCGGGATCCGCTCGCCGGGGGCCAGTTGGCGCGGGTCGCCGAAGTCGGCCGGGGTGAGCCCGAGATAGCGCTGGCCGATCACGTTCTGATAGGTGATGGCGGCTCTGGTGTTGCCGTACACCTTCTGGTCGGATTCCACCCGGAACCGCACCTCGGCGCGGTTGCCGACCAGCGAGATGCCGTCGACGCGACCCACCCGGACACCCGCCATGCGTACGTCGTCACCGACGCGCAATCCGGTGACATCGCTGAAGAGCGCGGAATACGTGGTGGTCGAGCCGTCTATCCCCCGGTGCAGTGTCACGAAGGTGACCCAGATCAGGCCGAGGGACACGGTGACGAACAGGCTCAGTCCGAGCAGGGATCGCCGGAAACTCATCGTCCACCTCCCAGCGGCAGTGGGCCGTCCGAAAGCAGTTGCGCCAGAACGAGTTCCGCGGCGTCACCCTGACCGCTCAGTACCCTGCGGATCAGCTCCTGAATCTCGGGTGACAGGTCGGGCACCGGGTAGGAAGCCGGGTCCATCGTCGGTGCCGGCTCCTGTTCGGCGATGGTGGTCGGTGCCGTGGCGCAGCTCGGTGCGGCCAGCTCGCCGTAGCGGGGGCAGTCCGCGCGGGTGTAAGGCGTGTGCGGGCTCAACCGGAACTGGAATTTCCCGGTGCCGGTGTTGGTTTCGGAGTTCCAGAACTCGGCGAACCACAGGTCGGAGATCGTTTTGATCCGTACGACGATCGGCGCGAAGGCACCCGCACCCGCACCGACCACGTCCAGCACCGGATCCAGATCTTTTGTCACAGTGACGATCTCGTCGCCGTGTTCGGCCAGACCGCGCGCCAGTGTCGAGGTGGTGGTCGCGCCCGCCGACAGCAGGTTCAGCAGCTCGGCTTGTCGCTCGACGACCGTGCGCAGCGGCAGTACCGCCGAGTGCAGCGTATCCAGCAGATCCGGTGCCGCCGCGTTCAAACCGCGGACGGCATCGGCCATGGCGGCGAGCGTGGAGGGACCGCCGTCGGGTGCGATGAGCGCGTCGAACTCCCTGGTGATCCGGTCGAGTTGCCGACCGGCGCGGACGAGGTCGTCGCCCCGGCGGTCGGTGGCCTCGGCCACCGCGGCGAGCAGGCCGACCGTCCCCGCCGACCCGACCCGCGCGGTGCTCGCGATGATCTCGCGCAGCTTGGTCAGCGCCGTCTGTAGCTGGACGGTGGCCAGGCTGCGATCCTGCGGAATCTCGGTACCGGCGCGCAGCGCGGGCCCTGGCCCGTTGTCGACCAACTGGACCGAGGACACCGCGAACACATTGCTCGGCACCACCCGCGCGGTGACCGTCCTCGGCACGCCCGACGCGTAGGCCGGGTCGAGCAGCAGCCGGACCCGATTCGCGCCGCCGTCGGCGGCGAGGGTCACCTCGCCGACCGAACCGATCAGCAGGCCACGGAATTTCACATCGGAGCGAGCGGGCAGCCCGTCGCCCAGTTCGTCGAGCAGAGCGATCACTTCCACCCGTGCGTCGAATCGCCCCGTCGACTTCATCAGCAGCGCCGTGACCACCATCGTCGTCACCACGATCAGCAGCAGGCCGCGCAACACGAGCGCGAGTCCACCCGGCCCACGTCCGTCCTTCTCCAGCATCGGCAGCGACATCTACCCTCCCAGCCGCGCACTGGATCCGATGCCCCACATACCCACGGTGAGCAGCAGGTTCACCACGATCATCACCGAGATGGCCGCCCGCATCGCCCGCCCGGCCGCCGTGCCGACACCCTGGGGGCCGCCCGCGGCATAGAAGCCGTAGTAGCACTGGATGGTCGACGTGAGGACGACGAAGACGATCGCCTTGAGCAAGGAATACGCGATATCGGGACCGTTGAGCACGAGCTGGAAGTAGTGCTGATAAGTCCCCGCCGACAACCCACCAGACAGCCCGACCACCACTTCGACCGCGAGGTAGTTGGCGGCGAGGCAGACCAGATACAGCGGCACCATGGCGACCACCGATGCGAGAATCCGGGTGCTCACCAGATACGGGATGGCCCGCACGGCCATGGATTCCATCGCCTCGATCTCCTCGGCGATGCCCATCGCGCCGAGCTGCGCGGTGAACCGGCAACCCGCCTGCGCGGCGAAGGCCAGTGAGGCCATGATGGGTGCGAGTTCCCTGGTCGAGGCCGTGGAGGCGATGAGGCCGACGGTCGGCTCCATCCCGAGCAGGTGCAGGGCGTTGTACCCTTCCAGCCCGACGATCGCGCCGCCCGCCGCACCGAGCACGATGATGACGCCCGCGGTGCCACCGCCGACGACGATAGAACCGTTCCCCCAGGTGATGTCGGACAGGATGCGCACGAACTCGGCGCGGTAGTGGCGCAGCATCACGGGAATCGCGAACACGGCCCGGCACAGGAAGGTCCCGATGTGGCCGAGCCGCATCGCCGCCGCTGCCAGCCGGACCGCGGCCAGGTAGATGGGCCGGACCCCCGGCGGAAAGTACCGTGCCGCCATCACAGCCCCTGCCGCGGCAACAAGATCATGTACAGCTGCGTGAAGGCGACGTTGACGATCATCAACAGCAGGATCGACGACACCACCGTCGAGTTGACCGAATTCGCCACCCCTGCCGGACCGCCCCGGGTCGACAGGCCCTTCTCGCAGGCGACCACGGCGACGATGGCCCCGTATACCGTCGCTTTGATCATCGTCAGCGCCATATCGCCAACTGTGGCGAAGGACGAGAAGGTGGCGACGAAACTGCCCGGTGCCCCGCCCTGGACGAACACATTGAACAGGTATCCCGCGAGAAACCCGACGAAGCACACGATTCCGGTGAGCGACACACCGATCAGCACACCGGCGGCCACGCGGGGGACGACCAACCGCCGGGTCACCGAGACACCCATGATCTCCATCGCGTCGAGCTCGTCACGGATCTTGCGCGATCCCAGGTCGGCGCAGATCGCCGAGCCGACCGCCGAGGCCATCAACAGGGCGGCGACCATCGGCGCGCCCTGCCGGATCACCGCGAGCCCGCTCGCCGCCCCGGCCAGCGAGGTGGCACCGACCTGGCCTGCCAGCAGACCGAATTGGATGGACAGCGTCACCCCGATGGGCAACGCGACGAAGATCGTGGGCAGCGCCGCCGACGACGCCATGAACGCGGCCTGCCGGACGAACTCGGTGAACGCGAAGCGGCCGGTCACGAGGTCGACGACGAGGAATCGCACGGCGCTTGTGCCGAGCAGGAATTGGCCGCCGACGGTTTCCAGCGCGGTGATCGGATGGCGGCGCAGATAGCGGCGTCCCCAGTCGCCGATCTGGGTCGCCGCCGGTTTCGTCTTCGACGCGCCGACCTCGATGTCGGCTCGGTCGGCTGAGGTCATCATCAGCTCGCGGAGACCAGCCCAGCGGTGTGACGCAACGCGCCGACGCTGAAAACCTCTGTGGCACCGATCTTTTCGCCGGGATGACCCGCCGAGGCCACCGCGCACGCCTTGAATGCTCGCGCCGCGCGGCTCACCGGGTGATGCGCGGTCCCGACACGCTGCGCGAATTCGTCGGGCAGAGCGTCACCCCAGAGTGCGACCTCGGCGGCACCGTGGTCGAGACAGTGCAGAATTCCCTCGCGCACCCGCGGGTCGGTGGCACACATCTGCGCAGGCGCGGCGAGCGCGTGCGGCCAGGTGTCGTGTTTCGGCTCGGCCAGCGACTGCTCGAAGTCCAGGACGGTGGCGCCGAGGATCCGGAGCGGGCGGACATCGGAGTGATCGATCACGAGAACGGTCACCTCCCAGCCCGCGGTGGTCTGATCGAAGAGCCAACCGCCTGCGTGCCGCACGACCTCCAGCGCGTTCGGCGCGATGATCGCCAAGCGGTAGCGGAGGGGATGCCTGCGGGCGTGGGCTCTCCAGTGCGCGGAATCGACGATTGCAGCCATGGTTCCCGTCCCGATCTTCGAAACTGACGATCGCGAAGGGGTCGATGGGCGGCGGATTGTTTCGGTGCCCGAACCCCCTGCGGAACCACACGGTAATCCGATTACTCATCGAGGCGCAGCGGTCTGCGGCAACTAACTAGTGATCTGCATCACATCACTGCGGCGGTCGATCGGGCCCGTACGGCCCGGCGAAGGAGGGGTCGACCACCGGTTCCGAGGTGGGCGGACGCGGCGCCGTATCGGCACCCGCACGTCGCGGGTCGCCGTGCAGAGTGAGCCTTCGGATCGCCCGGTCGAGGATCGGCAGAATATCGGTGACCTCGATGTCCCCGTCGACGAACCGGCCGGTCAAGGCATAGATCATGTTCGTGAGGACCAGCGCGATGTCCTCGACGTAGTCCCGGTCCATTCCCTCGAACAACGCTTCGGCGAACGGCCACACCGCACTCACACCCTGGGCGTCGAGCCGCCTGCCAGTCGTACTGCGCCGCGCGCGATGGTAGGCCTCGAGCATGCGCGGATTCCGTTCCCACGGCTCGAAGACATGGTGCAGCACCCGCATCAACCCGTCGGCCAAGGACTCGTCCGGGCGCGGCTGATCGAGTTCGGTGTAGCTGTTGATGTCCATCCATCGCGCGACGGCGGCGACGATCAACTCGTCACGGGTGGTGAACTTCTTGTAGACGGTGGCCAGCGAAACCCGGGCGCGGCGGGCCACCTCTTTCACCTGCAGCGCGTCATAGCCCTCCGACATCAGCATGTCGACCACGACATTGATGATCTCCGTCGAAGAATCCGCGTCAGATGTCCGTCTCACTCCGTTACGTTAACCTCGCCGCCCGAACGAGCGCGCGCCCCTCCCCCTGCATCCTCCAGCCTCGGAAATCGGGAACACCGGAGGAGCGCGGTGAGACTGTCGCGATGCCGCACCGGTCCGGATTCGACACTGCGGCGACGAAGTGACACGGATGGTGTGGTTGCCGAAAAAGGGGCAGTCCGGGTTGCGGCTCGTGGCGATTCGATGCCGGTAGGCACCGACATCGTCTGCCGGAACGACTTGTGATCAGTCGGGCAGATAGCGGATCGGGACAGCGCGCTCGATCCCAGCTGCCTCGAGGTCATCCAGGGTGAACACCTGATTCGCTCGTTCGCCGAGTAGACCGCCCAGGAGCAGGTCGAGCAATTCGCGATGCTTGGCTCGCGAGGCGTCCACTGCCGCACGCAGTTCGGACACGAACTCCCGGTGCGCTTCACCGATTCCGAGGTGGTCGAGCTCTTTCAGCAGCGCTCCCGCCACCAGGTAACCGTCCCACGGGGTTCCAGTGCGCTGCAACGACTCCGCCGTGTCGAGCAACAGGCCGTGCACATACTGGTTGCGGCCTCGGCCGGCACTCTGGCGTGAGGTCGGCAGATCCAGGTCGAACAACCCGCACAGCCCATCGAAGTAGGCGCGGCGTTCCGCGGCCATCCACCGCGGATTGCGTTCGTCGGTAACGACGTCGACATAGGCATCGCGTAACTCACCCACCCCGAACCGGGTCGGCGGGTTCGGTACCAGGCTCGCGTAGTCCTCATCCGGCAGCACCGTGTCATTGTCGTGGAACCGCCTCACTGCCGCGATACGAACGATCGTCAGAGACCGAACCCCGGCAACAACGATCACGGTAAGTGTCGGCACCCGTCGCGATCGGTCTCGGCCCCGCCCAGCGCCGCAGACCGCTACGCACGGTAGATGGCGACTGGCATCAGAGCTGCTCAGCTGCCCTCGTATTCAGAACAACGACACGGCGTCGTAGGATGACCTGGTGCGCTCCCCCACCGATCAGACCGCGGGTGTCCGGGGTGTGAGTGTGGGTGCGGCGTCCGGGGCGGTCGCGGTTCTCGCGCACGGACTCGGTGGTGCGAGCGGAGTGCCCGCGAGCTCTTCGCTGGTCCTGTTGTTCGCTGCTTGCGCCCTCGTCGGTGTCGTCGCGGGCACGTTCCCGCGCGGCGCCCACGCGGTGTCGACCATGGCGGTTCTGGCTGTGGGGCAATACGTCGGGCACACGGCGCTTTCCCTCGGCCCCGGCCATTCCCATCACGGCCTGACCGTGGCGATGGTGATCGCGCACCTGGTGGCGATCCCCTTGGGCGCCTTGGCGATCCGCGGTGCCGAAGTCGGGTTCGGGCGGGCGATCAGCAGCGTGTGTCGGCTTGTCATCGCGCTGGTCGGCGTCGTCGGTGTGCCCTCGCGCCCGACAGTTCCGGTGCCGGACGCCGAACGGGCGATCGTTCGACAACTTCTTCGTCGGCCCGTTATCAGCCTGCGCGGCCCGCCGCGGCACGGGTTACGCGCATCTCACCCCGCACCGGTATAGCGGTTCGAATCCACGCGCCGGTCCGGGTCCCCCAAACCTGATGATCGGAGTTCGTCATGTCCTTCTCTCCGCGTACCCGCTTGCGCTCACCTCGTGTCGTGCGAGGTTTCGGCGCTACCGTCGCCATGGCCACACTGGCCGCGCTCACCGCGGGCTGTTCCGGTGCCGAATCCGTTTCGGCGGGCACGGCGCCGAGCGCCGCCCCGGTGAGCATGACCGATCAGTGGATCAAAGCCGCCGAGTCCGGCATGTCGGCGGCCTTCGGCAACCTGCGCAACACCGGTGACGCCCCGGTGACGCTGGTGGCCGCGACCAGTCCCGCGTCGCAGCGGGTCGAGATCCACGAAGTCGTGCCCGACAGCACCGGCACCAAGACCATGCGACCCAAGCAAGGGGGCATCACCATCCCCGCAAACGGGGAGGTGACCTTGAAGCCCGGCGCCGACCACCTGATGTTCATGGACCTGGTTCAGCCATTGCGTACCGGCGCGCAAACCACGATCACCCTGACCTTCGCCGACGGGCAGACACTGGTCGTCACCGCGCAGGTCCGCGACTTCGCGGGCGGCAAGGAACACTATGCTCCCGGAGACGAAAGCCCTTCTCACGGTGGCTGATCCGCGACTCTCCCGGCGACGATTGCTCGGCGGAGGAGCTGCAGCGGCGGGCGTGGTCGGCGCGACGGCAGCGGGCTGGGGCGCAGCCGGTCTCACCGATCGCGAGCCAGCGCGCGACTGGGCGCTCGACACCGTGCCGTTCTACGGCAAGCACCAGGCCGGTATCGAGACCACCCCACAGCGGCACGTCGCTTTCGTCGGCTTCGACCTCGCCGCGGGCACCACTCGTGACGACATCATCGGCCTGCTCCGCATCTGGACCGACGACGCGGCTCGTCTGACGAGCGGTCTGCCCGCGCTGGCCGACACCGAACCGGAACTGGCCGCCCGGCCCGGCAAACTGACGATCACCGTCGGATTCGGGCCGGAGTTGTTCACGATCGCCGGGTTGCCACAGCGGCGGCCCTCGTGGCTGCGACCGCTGCCCGCCTTCCCCATCGACCGGCTCGACCCCGCCTATACCGGCGCCGATCTGCTGATACAGGTCTGCGCCGAGGAGTCGACCACCGTCGCGCACGCGGTTCGGGTGCTGTCCAAGCACGTGAAGTCGCTGGTTCGGGTGCGGTGGGTGCAGCGGGGTTTCCGGGACCCACCGTCGGGTGCGACCATGCGCAACCTCATGGGACAGGTCGACGGAACAGTCAATATCGCCGCGCCCGAATTCGAGCGTTTGGTCTGGGAAGACGGCGCGTCGGTGCCGTGGCTGGCCGGCGGCACGTCACTGGTCCTGCGGCGCATCGCGATGGACCTCGATCGCTGGGACGAACTCGACGTCGAGGCCAGGGAACTGACCGTCGGGCGACGACTGTCCAACGGTGCTCCGCTGACCGGGACCACCGAGTTCGACGAGCCGGACCTGGCCGCCCTCGACCGCCATGGAATCCCGGTGATCCCGCCGTCCTCGCATGTGGCCCGAGCCAGACACACCAGCGACGGCGAACGGTTCCTGCGCCGCGGGTTCAACTACGACGAACCACCCGAACCCGGGCACGTGTCGAACTCGGGGCTGTTGTTCGTCGCCTGCCAGCGCGACATCGACACCCAGTTCCTGCCGGTGCAACAACGGCTGGCCGAGATCGACGCGCTGAACGAATGGACCACACCGATCGGCTCCGCCGTCTTCGTGATCCCACCGGGTGTCCCAGGTCCTGGGCACTACCTGGGTCAGCAGCTGTTCGACAGCTGAGCACGTCCGGCCGGACCTGTCAGGGTCCGGCCGGACCCGGCACAGCCGCCCGGGACCCAGGGCCGCTGATGAGGCGCCGGGTCGCCCGATCATGGCGGATCGTCGAAGAAGCCGCTGGGTTCACGGGGCGGGGTCGAGGAACGACATCATCGGGGTGATGGCGCCGCCGCACACAGTTATCGTGCGAGAGACACCAGGTAGTCGCAGACCGGTGCTCAGAAGCTGCTCTCGTCCCGCTTGTCGTGGACCCAGAATCGGTACAGAAAAATTATTCGAACCCGTCAGCCACAGGGGTCAGCGTGGCGCGCGGTTCCTCATGGCGGCACAGGTCTGTTGTCGCCGTAGCGTTCGGCCGCGGCGTTTCACTCGCGTGCTGCTTGGTGCCCAATGCGGATCACATCCGGTGCCATGACGCAAAAGGCGCCGCGCTCGCCAAGCTGCGAAGACATCAAGATGGCGGGAGAAGTTCCGCAGGCGATCACGGAACAATGGGCACGGGAACAGCTTTCGAGCGAGCGAGCCGCCGCGCTCCTGCGTGAGGCCAACGGCGGTCCGCCTGCACCCCGATGAGCAGACCTCGGCACGCCGAGCTGCGGGCACTGGATCTCTCGGCCGAGGTGGCGTTGGGTCCAGACCGGTGGATCCGCCGCTGATGTGCCGACCGGTCACGGTGCGGCTCCGCGGATCCTTGTCTTGCCGACCTGCAACCGGCTACATCGACCAGAGTGCTGCGGTTTCTTCACTGAATCCCCATATTTCTGTGCTGAAGTCATCTTGTGGGATCGGCACAGATATGGGCGAGGGTACTTGCTGGATTCGGGAGTTCGACCGGTGCGGGACTCGTCTTGGTCTACGGCTTCGCGTGGCTGGTGGGCGGGGCACCCGACGCGCAGGTCGCGCCGGGTGTGAACGAGCTTCTGGTCGTCAAAGCGATCATCGTCGGAATCGGGGCTGTCGCGCTGGCGGTTGGCGCGGTTATCGCGCGTCCGGCGGTGATCGTCGGTGGATGCTGGCTGTTCGTAACGGATTTCGTCCTGCTTCTCGTCTTGTATGGCGTTACCACCGATCGCCCGCACACGCTCCCTGCCGAGGGCGGGTCGCCGTCGATTCCGTCCGAGATCGTATCGACCGCCCTGGTGGTCGGGGTTGTGTTCCCTTTCTTGACCATGTGGCTCGCAAACAGGACGCAGCCGATGACGTGGGATCCGGTGTCGAGCAGTTGATTCGGCTTCACACCCGGCGCCGGCGGCATGCCGGGTTGTGCCGGGCGTGTGGGATTCAGATGCTGGTATGCCGTTGCGGCATTGGGAGGCCGGGGAGGAAGCGGCTGCTGCGCGATCACGACCAGCGGGTCTCGGACCTCGCACACGAGGTCGGCGGACCTCGCTGATCAGGTCGGGCAATGTTGCAGGGGCACAGCACCGGACAGCCGAGCCACTGATGCCGGACTGACGGTGCGCCTCAGCGCGGCGCGGTCATGCCGGCCCCGCCTGGGCTCGGGGCGTCACTGGTGCAGGTGCGTGCCAGGGGTGTGGCCGAAGGTGGTGCGGAAGACATCGATGAACGCGCTCGCGGTCGCCCACCCGCAACGATGGGCAACTGTGGTGACCGGGGTCTTGTGGGCGAGCAGGATCAGCGCGTGGTGCAGGCGCAGCTGGGTTCGCCATTGCGGGAAGGTCAGCCCCAGGTCGTTGCGGAACAGCCGGGACAAGGTGCGGTCGCCGGCGCCGACCTCGCGACCGAGTTCGGCCAGGGTGCGGGGGTCGGCGGGGTCCGCGCGCAGGATGTCGCAGACCGCGCGCAGCACGGGGTTGGTCGGCATGGGCAGGTGCAGGGGCTGCTGCGGGCCGGCGTGCAGCTGATCGAGCAGGACCGCACGCATCCGGGCACGTTGTGGGGTGTCGGCGCTGTCGCGGGTGTAGGCGATGATCAGCTCTCGCAGCAACGGCCCGACAGTCAGCACGGTGGGAGTGTTCAGGTGCAGGGGGTTGTCGGCGACGGGCAGGCCGAGCAGGTGC
Organism: Nocardia sp. JW2; assembly: GCF_051843015.1. NCBI lineage: Bacteria > Bacillati > Actinomycetota > Actinomycetes > Mycobacteriales > Nocardiaceae > Nocardia > Nocardia sp. JW2. The sequence continues at coordinate 274,668 of NZ_JBPXLK010000004.1, read as the reverse complement.
AGTTCGAGTTCGCCGTAGGCGCGGTGAGCGTGAACGGTGCAGGCGGGCACCCAGATCGCATGCGTACCGGGCGCGACCCAGGTTCCGGCGCTGGTGCTGATCGAGAGCACCCCGCGGCCTGCGTAAACGATCTGGTGATCGTCGTGACGGTGGGCGTCGATCTCCTCGCCGGGGGCCAGGAGCTGGGCGCGAGTCGGCGCGACGGATTGGTGGCGGATTTCCATTATTGTCTGTCAGTTTATCGGAAGCGCGTCAAAGGCCTGCTCGCGCAGCATCGTTGGATGCGACGGAATACCTCAACCCTGCTGCTGTCGACCGGACACGCATGCGTCGACGTCTATCAGGGCGCGGTGGCCGCACTCGTGCCGTTCTTCGTCGCCGAGCGCGACTACACCTACGCCGCGGCCTCGGGGATCGTGCTCGCGGCGTCGCTGCTGTCATCGGTGGTACAGCCGTTGTTCGGGGCGTTGACCGACCGGTGGCCGATGCCGTGGCTGCTGCCGGTGGCCACCGTGGTCGGTGGTGCGGGGATCGCGATGAGCGGGTTGAACAGCTCCTACGCGCTGACATTGGTGTTCGTGGCGATCTCGGGGATCGGAGTGGCGGCCTACCATCCGGAATCCGCGCGGATCGCGCGGGCGGCCGGCGGCGGCAGCCACACCCGGATGGCCTACTTCTCCACCGGCGGCAACATCGGTTTCGCGCTGGCGCCGCTGCTGGTCGCTGCCACCGTATCGGTCGGCGGGCTGGACTGGACCCCGCTACTGGTGCTGCCCGCTCTGGCCGGTGCCGCGCTGACTCTGCCGGTGCTGCGCGCCCTGGCGCAGCGCCAGGCGGCCGGAGACAGCGGGTTCACCCCGCCGGGCCCCGACGACATGGCCTCGTTCCTGCGGCTGTCTGCAGCGGTGATCTTCCGTTCGATCGCCTTCGTCGGGCTGAGCACCTTCATCTCCCTCTATATCACCCAGCGCCTGGGCGGCAGCACCACCGCAGGCACGGTCGCGCTGTTCGTGCTCTACCTGGGCGGGGTCATCGGGTCGATGCTTGGTGGATCGCTGGCCGAGCGCTGGGACCGGGTGCTGGTCTCACGTCGGTCCTACCTGGTGGCCGGGGCCGCGCTCGCCGGTGTGGTGTGGACCCCCGGACCGGCGGTGTACGCGTTCGTCGCACTGACCTCGATCGGGCTCTACGTGCCGTTCTCCCTGCAGGTCACCCTCGGCCAGGACTACCTGCCCACCCGGGTCGGCACCGCCGGCGGCGTCACCCTCGGGCTCACCGTCAGCATCGGCGGTCTGGCCGGCCCGCTGCTCGGCTCGCTCGCCGACGCCACCACCTTGCAGATCGCACTGATCCCGTTGGTGCTCATGCCGGTGCTCAGCTGGCTGCTGTTCGGTACCCTGCACGATCCTGCCGGATTCGGCGGGCAGCGCCAGAGCTGATCCCGCCGTGACCGCCACCGCCGCTACCTCTCCCAGTAGCACTGCCACACATAGGTTTTCGTCGCGGGTGATCAATCCGGAATGACGTGTTCCTGGGGAGTTGGCTGTGACCGGTCTTCGGTGACTATCTGGAAGGTTCCGGACTTCCGGAATCATTTCGTTGCACTGGGAGTCCTTCCGCTGGTGAACGATCTGTCGGTCGGACTACTCGTCGTCGGCGATGCTCTTCATCGCCTTCCATCCGTGGGTGATGCCGCCGCCGGCGCGCAGGGCGGCGGCGACCATGACCGCTTCGGCGACATCGGCCTTGGACGCGCCCGCCTTGACGGCGCGCTTGGCGTGGTCTTCGATGCAGAACGGGCACTGTGTGGTCACGGCGACGCCGACCGCGATCAGTTCGCGGGTGGCCAGGTCCAGGTTCCCGGTGTTCTTGTCGAATACGGCTTTGTCGAATCCGAAGAAGGCCGAGACCATTTCCGGTGCGGCTTCCTTGATGTCGGCCATGAACTTCGCTTCGTCGTTGTGCGAGTGCATCGTTGATCCTTTGAGTCGGCCCCGGCAAGCGGGGGTGTTCAGTGCAGGGCGTCGGCGGACCGGCCCGTGGGCTTCGGCTCTTGTGTGTTGCCGCGCAGGAACAACACAGCGACCACAGCGGCGGCCAGCAGCATCGCGAACGCCACCAGCAGGGCGCCGCTGTAGCCGTCGGTGAGGGCGGTGGGTTCGGCCTCGGACGAATGGCTGGTGATAGTAGCGGCGACACCAGCCAGGACCGCGATACCGAGCGCGACACCGATCTGCTGGGCGGAGTTGAGCAGCGCGGAGGCGATACCGGCTTTGTCGCTGTCGACGTGGTAGACCGCCGCCTGCGTCAGTGCCATGACTCCGAGACCGAAGCCGAGTGCCGACACCAGCATGGGTGGTGCCAGATGCGTCCAGTAACCGCTGGTCGTGGTGATCGTGGAGAACCACAGTGCCGCAAGCGCACTGAGCAAAGCACCGGCACCGGCGACGAGGCGCGGGGCGACGGCCAACAGCAGTTTCGGTGCCAGGCCCGCACCGAGAATGATGCCGACCGCGAACGGCAGCCACGCCAGACCGGTCATGATCGGCGAATAGTCACGCACCCGCTGCAGGTAGAGGGTCAGCACGTACAGCGACCCCATCGGTCCCACCGCCAACAGCAGCATGGTCAGGTAAGCGCCGGTGCGGTTTCTGTCCCGGAACAGGCTCAGCGGGATCAGAGGGTTGCGGCTGCGTGCCTGGGTGAGCACGAAACCCACCAGGACAACGATGGCCACCACCACGGCGATCAATGCGACTGGATCAGTGAAGCCGTCCTCACCGAAGCGGGTGATCGCGAAGACGAGGGCGAACGTGCCCGCCGTGCCGAGCACCGCCCCGATGGTTCCGAGCTGTCCGCGGTGCGGCTGCGGCGCGAGCAGGGTTCGGGTACCCAGCAGTACGAGCAGCCCGATCGGGACGTTGACGAAGAAGACCCACCGCCACCCGAGCGTGCCGGTCAGCACACCGCCCACCAGCAGGCCGATCACGATGCCCAGACCCGACATCGCACCGTAGAGCGACAACGCGGTGTCGCGTAGCTTCCGCTCGGCGAAGGTTGTGGTGATCAGGGCGAGCACGTTCGGTGCTATGAGGGCCGCGCCCAGCCCTTGCAGCCCGCGCGCCCCGATCAGCATGCCCGCCGTCTGCCCCAGACCACCGGCGAGCGAGGCGACCACGAACACGATCAAACCGACCTGCACGGTGCGGCGCCGACCCCACAGGTCCCCGACCCGGCCGCCGAGCATCAGCAACGCACCGAACGCCAGGATGTAGGCATTGACCACCCACGACAAATGCACCGGGCTCACGTGCAATTCTCGCTGGATGCTCGGCAGCGCGACATTCACCACCGAGTCGTCGAGCACCAGCATCAACTGGGCGGTCGCGATCGTGAACAACGAAGCCACCAACGCGGGCGACGGTTTCGCGCCCTCGTCTACCTCGGCGCCGACTATCTCGGGCATGGAACAGCCTCCTCCACTATTCGGTACCCCCGTAAGGTATACACGTCAGGCTAATGTGTCAATCCAGTGTGTAGCATTAGGTGCTGTGCCCGGACGTTTCCCCTTGCTCGGCGAGCCATTGCCACTGGATCTGATCAACACCGCCCCGTCACTCGGCGATCTGCTACAGACCCCCGACGACCTGCGCGCCTGGTGCACCGCCCAGGCTCACCGGCTCCCCGAACTCGGCGCTGATATCGACGTGGCCGACGTCAGCGCTGTTCGCGCGATCCGCGCCCACATCGCGTCTGCCCTCGAACGCGCCCACCGCGGGCAACGCCCACGCCAACTCGACCTACACGCACTCGAAGACGCCCAACGTGGCGCCCCCGCAATCACCCGACTGAGGTGGGAAGACTCAGGCGTGACCGCCGCCCGTCAGCGCACGGGCACCCCCGGACAGCGTCTGGCCGCCGAACTCGCCGAGGCCACCGCCCACCTGCTGGCCGATCCCGCGGTCACCACCATCCGGCAATGCGACGCCCGCGACTGCGTGATCTGGTTCCTGCCCACCAACCCACGCCGACGCTGGTGCTCGGCCGCGCTGTGCGGCAACCGCATGCGCGTGGCCCGGCACTACCAGCGCCACAAAGCCGGGAAATAGACCCGATGCACTCGCGAGCACCAGCCGCCGACTCGCGGCATGTGGCGGTCCAGGGCACGGGCGACGCCGAGAGCGTCGCCTGTCGATGCCGCTACCGGTTTCCGGGGCGGGCAAGGTCCTCAAGCGCGACCTTCGCGCCCCGCATTGGGAGGGGGCGGGCCGCGCCGTTCACTAGCGGTCCGGCGAGCACCCGCCGCGTCCACGGCCCAGCCGTATGTACGTGCGACCTTCGACCGGCGCATCAAGGCCATAGAAGACCTGGATCTCGCAGACCCCGCGGGCACCGATACTCACCGGGGCGGGTGGAGGTGAGCACGATCGCTGCGCGGCCCTTAGCATTCGGGCATGCGCCGCGATGGATGGCTTCGAGTCATGGTGTGTTGTGCCGTGCTCGGCAGTACGAGTGGATGCCTCGGCGCGGTGGATCGCCCCGATTTCGAGAGCCAGGTGCGTTCGCGCGGCGGCGGGTTGGTGAGCGCACTGCCTCAGGAAGCGGTCGCCGCGCTCGGCCGGCGTATCGGCGCCACCGACGTCGAGGCGAATGTCATCGTCGTCTCCCCGCCGAACACCACGCAGTTCCGGCTCACCTTGGTCGACCAACCCGACCAGGTCACCAGGATGATGACCACCGACCACGACTTGTCAGCGCGGACGCCCACCGTCCACTTGCGAGTCCGTCCACCGGACCGACCCCGTCAACTCGACGACTACTCGTTCACCCTCGGTGACCTCAGCGCACCCCGCCCGGTGCGCGTGTCGGCTCTCCACGATCTCGACGGCGAGAACTTCTCCGTCAGCGAGGTGCCCGGCCTGTCGCGCCTCGAGGACATCGTCGACACCGCCCTCGTGCGCAGCGACCTTCCCGACGGCCAGCTCACTGTGCTGGTGGTGAGCCGTTTCGGCCCCGACATCCGTATGGTCGCCAACGTGCTGTCACCACGCGCGGAGACGGTCGTCGAATTCGACCGCACCGGCGCCTTCCTGCGGGTGCGGCAGGTCTAGACAATGCGCGCATTCATGATCGCCGCGGTGGGCGCCGCCTTCCTCACCCTGGCCCTGACCGTCGGCGTATGGCCCGGTGAAGCGAAACTCACCGCACCCCTGTTCTGTTCTGCCCCGACCACCGATCCCCTGGTCGTCGCGGACAAGTTCTACGACGGCGAGGGAACCTCGATCAACTACACGCTCTATTGCGTAGGCGAGCGCGGTGAACTCACCGACGAGGGCTTCGCCCTGCCGCTGCTGACCCTGTACGCCGGACACCTGGCGATACTCGCGATGATAGTGCTGTCGACCGCGTTGATCGGCCGGTCGCGCGACCGGCGCGCACCGGTCGGATCCATGCGTCCTCAGGACCGAGCGGTCGGACCAACGGGCACGAGCGACAGCTGATTCTCATGGAAATGGGCGAAGGATCATAGGGCTATGACTCTCGGCTGCCTGCTCTTCCAGCTCATTGCCACATCCTGCTCGAAAGTCCTAGCACCCGGTCGGCGAGACGGTTGATTACCGTGTCCTGATGGCTGATCACGATGAGCGCCATTCCATTTCGGCGCAGGTCTTCGAGCAGGTCGAGCACCATGTTCTGGGAATTCGGGTCGAGCGCGGTGGTGATTTCGTCGCAGATCAGGATGCGGGGTGCGGCGGCGAGGGCCCGGGCGATGGCGGCGCGCTGTTGCTGGCCGCCGGACAGCTGGTCGGGACGCCGTGTCGCCAGTTCGGAGTCAAGGCCTACCCCGTCGAGCAGACTTCGAGTCCGTGCCGAGGCGGCAACGCTGTTCATGCCGTGTAGGTGGCGCAGCGGTCGGCTGATCTGGCCGCCGATGCGATAGGACGGGTTGAGTGAGGTCGCCGGATTCTGCGGTATCAGTTGGATGGCGCGGCGGTGCGCCGGCGGGCGCCGGTCCACGCGCGGATGCAGTGCTGTGCCGTCCAGTTCGATAATGCCGCCCATCGGCGCGTGCAGGCCGGAGACGGCGCGTGCCAGCGTGGTCTTGCCCGCCCCGGATCTGCCTGTGATGGCGAGACATTCACCGGGATGCAGGGTGAACGACAACCCGTCGACGACTGGCTCGGGGTTGCGGCCGCGCCGGTGCGTCATCGACAGGTTCTCGACCCTGAGTATCGGCGAGGTCGCGGTCTCGATGCGGGACATCCGCGCAACCGATGTCGCCCTTGATGTTCGAGGGGCAGCCATCGATTCCACCCGGCCCCGGTCCAGGGTGAGCACATGGTCCACCAGCGGTTCCAGCGCCGCCGAGTCGTGGGTGATCACGAGCAGCGTGGTGGAGTTGTCGGACCGGATCCGGCGCAGTGTCCGCACCAGTCGGTCTCGGGCGTGCGCGTCGAGTCCGGTGGTCGGCTCGTCGAGAACCAGCAGTGCCGGATCACCGAGGAGCGCCATGGCCAGCAATACCCGTTGCTGCTGGCCGCCGGACAGCTCGTGCGGGAATCGGCGGCGGAATCGGCGGTCATCGGGCAGGTCGACCCGTCGCAATGCCTCCGCTACACCGTTGCCGACCCCCGATGCGTCATACCGCCTGGCGATTTCACGCAGGGCGGTGCCGATGCGTAGCGCCGGGTTGAGCCCGGTCGCCGGATCCTGCGGGACGTAGCCGACCGTGCGGCGACCAGCGGATCGGCCGATGCCGACCGAGCCGACGGCGGTCAGTTCGGGCGGTAGCGCACCGAGCACCGCCAGCGCCAACGTTGTCTTTCCGGCACCGGACGCTCCAACCACGGCCACGCCGCTGCCGGGCGGCACATGGAGCGAAATATCCTCCAGCACAAGGGCTCCGTCCGGATTCCGGACGCAGAGACCATTCACCGCGAGCCCCGGTCCCGCTTCGGAATCCCGCACCGGTTGATGCGCCGCGCTGGGCTGATCGGTGCCGAAGGCTCGGTCGGTGACCATATTGACCGAAACCACCAACACCATGATCAAAAGCGCCGGCGCGAGCACCGACCACGGTTGCAGAGCGAATCCGGGTCGATTCTCGGTGATCATCAACGCCCAGTCGGGCGCGGGCGGGCGCAGTCCCAACCCGAGGAATCCACTCACCGCAACCAGCGAAATGGTCGCCGACATCCGAACACCCGCGTCGGCGAGCACCACGGCCCGCAGGTTCGGCAGTACCTCGACCAGCCCCAGCCGCCACAGCGGTTCCCCTCGAGCTCGGGCGGATTCGACATAACCGGTCGACGCGAGTTCGAGCACACCAGTGCGGACGGTGCGGATGATCCAGGGCACCGATGCCAGTGCCGCGGTCACCATGATCGCCGCGGGCCCCGCCCCCATCGCGGTGGCGATCACCGCGAGCAGCAGAAACCACGGCACCACGGTGATGGCGTCGACCGGCCGCATGACCCAGTGGTCCCATTCGCGGCGCAGCCCGGCGAGGAGGCCGAGGCTCAGCCCCAACGCATAGGCGACGATCAGCGCAGGCCCGGCGATCGACAGCAACGGCAGACCGCCGTGCAGCACTCGCGAGGCCACATCCCGTCCGACCACATCGGTACCGAGGAGGTGCCGCGCCGACGGCGGTTGGAACGGCGGTGCCGTCACCGCGGTCGGCGAGTACGGCGCGAGGAGCGGACCCAGTGCCACCAGTAGCAGCACAGCGACGGTGACCAGGAGCCACACGGATCGAATCCTGCCGCGGTTCCTCATCTCCGATCTCCCATCGCTACCTGCCGCGCACGCGGGCTCACCAGCAGCGTGAGCAGATCGGCGAGCAGATGGATGCCGATCCCGACCGCCGCCAGCAGCACCGCGGCCGATTGGACGAACGGGAAATCACGGGATTCGATGGCCCGCAACAACTCCTGCGACAGACCCGGATAGGAGAACAGTGTCTCCACCACCGCGACACCGCCGATCAGCCCGACCACCGAGCCCGCGAGCGGATGGATCGACGCCGATACCGCATTGGGCGCGACCTGTCGCAGCATCAGGCGCGCACCCGCGATCCCGTTGAGCCGCGCCGTCTTTATGTACGGGCCGGCCATGACCTCGGCGGTTTGCGCGCGCACCATCCGTACCGGATGCGGCGCCAACCCGATCAGCAGGCACGTCACCGGCAGGACCAGGATTTCCGGGCGGTCCCACACGCTCGCGCCGGTCGGCAGCAGCGAGACAGCGGGCAGCAGGCGCAGCGACAACGACACCGTCGCCACCAGCAGGACGCCGAAGACGAACGGGGGCACCGATTCCGCCGCCAACGCACCGACGCTGATGACCCGGTCGGTCCGCGAACCCGCACGGGCACCGGCAAGGAGACCGAGCGCGAGCGACGCGGGTACGAGCAGCGTGGCGGTGATCAGCGCGAGCGCGACACTGTTGGTGGCGCGTCCGAGCAGCACATCGCCGACCGGCCGGCCGGATATCAGCGAATGCCCGAAATCGCCCTGTACGAAGGCGACCAGCCAGTCCTCGAAGCGCACCAGCGCGGGCCGATCCAGCCCGAGTTGGGCACGCAGTGCCGCCAGTTGCTCGGGGGTGGGGTCGCCACCCCCGGCACGTGACAGGATGACCGTGGCCGCATCGGAGTCCAGTGTCTCGAACAGCATGAAGACGACCAGCGCGACGGCGAACAGCACCGCGAGGCCGCCGCCGATGCGCCGCGCGACGTAGGCGATCACGAGCGGCGGGTCACTGCTCGGCGAGCCAGGTGGTCGCGTAGTTGGCCCAGTCGTCGGTGCCGGGCACGCCGTTTCGCACTCCACCCACATAGTTCTTCGCCGCGTCGGGGCGTTTGGCGAAGCTGTGCAGGATGTAGCCGCCGTCGTTCCAGAGTTCTTCCTGCAGTTGGCGATACAGCTCGCTCCGTCGCTGCGGATCCATCGCGGCGCGGGCCTGGGCGAAGGCGGCATCCCAGCCGGGTCGTCGCCAGCCGGTGCCGTTGCTTGGCGACGAACTGGTCATGGTCTGGCCGTAGAAGTAGTCGAGACTGTAGTTCCACCAGCCGACGTGGGACAGCGGCGCCTTACCGCTGACCTGGGAGAAGTAGGTGTCCGCAGGGACCGATTCCAGCTTGATCGTGATGCCCGCCGCTCTGGCGTGCTCAGCGAACAAGGTCGCGGCCTCGAGCATGCCGGGCATTCCGTCCGCCGTGGGCAGGGTCACCGTCAAGTTCTCTTTTCCGGCCTCGCGCAACAGTTCTCGCGCGCGCTGCGGATCGTAGGACCGCTGCGGCAGATCGCCGTGATAGAACGGTGCGCCCTTGCCGTAGATGTCGTTGCCCACCTCGGCGTAGCCGTAGTACACCGAATCGACCATGGCTCGGCGGTCCACCGCCAACCGCATGGCCTGCCGCACCCGCGGATCGTCGAAAGGCGCGGTGTCGACCCGCATCTGGAACGCACCCATCAACCCGGCGGGCGGCACCACAACCGTGGTGTTCGGATCACTGGACAGCGTCCGCGCCTGCAGGTACGAGATCTCGTGCGCCACATCGGCTTCCCCGGAAAGGAAGGCGTTGATACGCGCTTCGGTCTCGGCGATCTGGATGATCTCCACTTCATCGAGCGGTACCGGTCCGTCCCAGTACCGCTCGTTACGACGCAACAGGGTTCGGTCACCTGGTGACCAGCGGGCCAACGCGAACGGGCCGGTGCCCACCGGGAGCGCCGACCCGTCGATGACGCCGGTGCCCGCCTTGACGATGTAGCAGTACCAGCCCGCCAGCACCGAACCGAAGTCCGCCAGCGGGGATTTCATCGCCACCACGACACCGAGGTCACCGTCGGCACGGGTGCGCGACATATCGACCATCGAGAGATCACCGGAGGAGTTCCTCGTCGGATCGAGCATCCGCTCGAAGCTCCACAGCACATCCCGCGCGGTCAGCGGGGTTCCATCACTGAACACCACCCCCGGGCGCAGATTGATGCGCCACTGGCTGCCGTCCGCGTTCGGCTCCAGCGACCGCGCGAGCCGGTAGCGCAGGGTCAGATCATTGTTGTAGGCAACCAGCTTGTCCCAGACGTTCTTCGACACCGCGCCACCCGCCGAGCTACCGGCCTCGTGCGGGTCGAGGACATCCGCGCTCGCCGACCTTCCGGCGATCACCGAGCGCAAACGTCCGCCCGGCCGTGACGGTCCCAGCGGCGAACCCGCCTGGCCGGCTTCCGAGCCGCAGCCCGTCATGGTCGCGCCCAGCACGACAGCGCCGAACGCTCCCGCGCTGCCCAGCAGGAATTTCCGGCGGCCGAGCCCAGGCCGATCCGATGTGTAGTTGTTCATTGCCATCCTCGTGGGTGGATCCCGATACTTCGGGCGCAGGTATCCTGGCTCCCGGATCGACGCACCTCCGCCGGCCTTCCAACCTGGGTAGGTCGTGACCACTAATCGGCGGATTGCTCCCCGGTGACAGTTGCGGGACAGCCCCGGATTCACACCGGTGTTCCCTACGCCGGATACGACCCTACAACGATCTCGTCTGGCACCGAACACCGTTGGTCTCGGGCTTTACGCCGGATCGCGCGAGCGCCGGCCACGTGTCGCGACCATCCGGCTACTCAGGCGATGTGCGGCAATGCCCCGTCGACCTCCGATATCGGCGGTTTCGGGCGGGAGGCCGGAACGATCACGGTCGCCGCGACAGCACCCGAGCATGCGCCGGCTGGCCGATGAACTCGGGACAAGCACCGCCGCGATCTACCATCACTTCCCCACCAAGGCAGCCCTTTTCACCGTGATACTCGGCGCGCTCGCCGACGAACTGCAACGCCCCGAACTCCCCGATGCACCCAGGGACCGCCTGATCGCCATCGTCTGCTATCTCGTGGACACCCTGGACCAATTGCCGTGGGTGGCAGACATTCTCGTCACCGGCCAGAGCTTCGGTCGCTCCGCGATGTGGATGCTCAACGAATTCGTCGATGCCGCGACCGACCTGGGTGCCACCGACCGCAAGGCCGGATACATGTACTTCACCGTCTGGCGGTTCGTCGTCGGCGAGCTGATGAGCCGCCGCGCCGCCCGAACCCATCACGGCACAGAGCCCGCCCAGCCCTACTGGTCGGACCTGATCACCACCGATCAACTCACCGACTTCCCCACCGTCGCAAGACTGCTCCCCCAATGGTCAGACATCCGCGCCGAATTCCACACCGAGACAGCTGTTGCCGACGTCATCGACGGACTCGTCGCGAGCATCACACGGAACAGATGAGTTCTCACATCACTCGACGACGAAACCATCGCGTCAGCTGCCATCCCTGTGCGCTGCGCGATGCCTCCGCAGTACGGGAAATGCGCAATTTCAGGCTCTCCCCGTCGAGTTCACTACCAGGCACAAATGACCGAGCACGACTCGATCGAGAGCCTTCGGAGCCAGGATCCGTTACACGCGTTATCGGTCGCAATTCGCTCGACTGCTCTGTATGAATTGGTCACCGGCATTCCGCCGTTCAAGTATGCCGAGCAAGCCACGATGGTCGCGGTGCGTCTCACGGCCGAACCACCGCGATGCACGCGGGCGCGACCGGCCAGGGCAAGACGGCCTCCAGCCCGGGCGGCACGCTCGTCGCCGCCGACTCTGCCCGCTACTACCTGCCTCCGATCAGGGAACTCAAAGGCCGGTCCCTTCGAGTCGCGATGGATCAGGCGTCGTACTTCGCGAACGGCAGGCCGGTGCCGGTGGCGATCAACTGCGGAAGGCTCTTGGTGATGTAGAAGTTCCAGCCGCGGGAGCATTCGTCGAAGCATTCGGAGTCTGCGGCGGTCAGGCCTTTGTGCGTGAAGTGCAGGGTCGTGCCTGTCTGGTCGGCCGTGATGTCGAAGACGACATCGGTGCCGGTCCACTCGTCGCGGTCGTCGACGAAGCTGAGGTCGGAGTCCACGACGTGCCAGACCATCCGTTTGCCCGGCACTACCTCGGTGATCCGGAACCGGCTGAACCGGATGCCGTCCTTGTTCGTCCTGGCCGTCTCGCCCGCATAGTCGACGTCGTCGGTGAAGACGAATTCGTCGCCGACGGCGGCCGTATCGCCGATGATGTTCTGGTTCCACCAGCCGCGCACATCGGTGACGGCGGCGAAGACCTCGTCCGGTGTATGGCCGACCGACATCGTGGCGCTCAGGTACTCGGTGTTCGACATCTTCTTGCCTCTCTCTATCGGGTGGTTGTGTACCACCGACGAAGCAGAGCGCGCGGGATCGACATCGGCACGAGAAAAAGTTCTCCGAGACTTCCGGAACGGATCTGTCAGCGTCCGCGGAGGCGTTCGGCCAGGTAGCGGCGCTCGGCGTCGGTGGGGGCGAGTTCCAGCGCGGCCTCGTACGCTGCGGTGGCTTCGGTGATCCGGCCGTCGCGGCGGAGGAGATCTCCTCGGGTCGCGTGCAGCAGGTAGTAGCCGTCGAGGCGGCCGGACTCGGCGATCTCGTCGACGAGGGCCAGGCCGGCTGGGATGCTCTCGGCCATCGCCACCGCCACGGCACGGTTGAGATCGACGACCGGGGACGGCGCCAACTGCGCGAGTTCGCGGTAGAGGGCTGCGATCTGTGGCCAGTCCGTGGACGCCGCGTCGGGCGCGGTGGCGTGGCAGGCGGCGATCGCGGCCTGCACCTGATACGGGCCGGGACGACGCACAGCCAGCGCGTCGTCGAGCGTCGCCACGCCTTCGGCGATCAGCGCGCGATCCCATCGCGACCGGTCCTGGTTCTCCAGCGTGACCAGCACGCCGTGGTCGGTGCGGTTCTCGCGGCGCGCCTCGAGCAGCAGCATCAAGGCCAGCAGGCCGCGCGCCTCGGGCTCGGTGGGCAGCAGCCGGACGAGGACCCGCGCGAGATAAATCCCCTCGGCCGCGAGCCCGCGGGTTTCGTCCTCGTCGTCGTAGCCCTGGTTGAAGATCAGATAGAGCACCGCCAGGACGGCGGGGAGTCGTTCCGGCAGCAGTTCCGGCGGTGGCACGCGGTACGGGATGCCCGCCTCGGTGATCTTGCGTTTCGCGCGGACCAAGCGTTGTGCCATCGTTGGCTCGGCCGTCAGGAACGCCTTCGCTATCTCGGCGGTGCTCAAGCCCGCAAGCGTGCGCAATGTGAGAGCGACCCTGGCCGGGAACGGCAGCGCCGGATGGCAGCAGGTGAAGATCAGCCGCAACCGCTCGTCGGGAATCCTGTCCGTCGGCGGCTCGATCGGGTCTCGTGCCAGCACGGCGAGCCGGCGCAGCTTCGCGGCCGCGGCCGTGTCCCGGCGGAGCCGGTCGGTCGCACGGTTGCGCGCCGTCGTGGTGAGCCAGGCGCCCGGACGGCTCGGCACACCATCGCGCGGCCACGTCGTCAGCGCCGCGGCGAACGCCTCCTGCGCGCAGTCCTCCGCGAGATCCCAATCTCCGGTCATCCCGATCAGGGTCGCGACCACCTGGCCCCACTCGTCGCGAAACGCGGCCGCCACCGCCGCGCGAACCGCCTGTGGCGCAGTCATTCCCAGACGGGGCGGATCTCGATGCAACCCCGACTCGCGTACGGATGACGTGCTGCGATGGCGATCGCGTCATCCAGATCCGCGCAGTCGATGATGTCGATGCCACCGATGAAGTCCTTGGTCTCCGCGAACGGCCCGTCGGACACCAGTGTTTCTCCATCGCGGTTGCGGACTGTCGTCGCATCGGCCACCGGGCGTAATCGCGCGCCGCCGAGGCTCGCGCCGCGCCGCCGCACTTCGTCCTCGTACGCGCGGTACGCCGGATCGGCGGCGATCTCCTCCATGGTCGGCGAAGTCGTCTCGTCGTCGCAGATCAGCAACACGTACTTCATGCCGACATCATGCACGCAAGAAACGCATGCCGCACCACCCCTGGCGCGTCTACCTCAGGCGCGCCGGCGACGCCGATCAGTGGTGGGCGGTGATGTCGAACATCCAGCTGATCCCGAATCGGTCCACGAGCGAGCCCGCCTCATCTCCCCATACTTGCCTTTCGAGAGGCAGCGTAACGGCGCCACCGACGGACAACTTCTCGAAGTAGTCGCGGAGTTCTCCGTCGTCGCCATCGAGGAAGATCGCGACGTTGTTGCCCGGCCGATAGGAAGGGTGGCCGGGTCTTTCATCCGGGAAGTCCCATGCCATCAACGTGTACCCGGCAGACGTGTCCAAACGGGAGTGCATGACCTTGTCAGCGCTCGGCGAGTCCGATGAGCCGAAGTCCGCGACCGTCGAAACCTCCAACACTCCACCGAAGACCTGCTGGTAGAACTCCATCGCCTCCCGCGCGTTGCCGTTGAAGGTGATGCACGGACTGACCTGTGAACTCATTGGAACGCTCCTTCATGCACTGACCGATCGGGCTGCCCGATGACTGCCGGATCAAGACTCCCAAAGAATCACGAACACCCTCTGTCGTGATTCTTGAAAGAACGCCCCTCACCCTCCTCGGCGACCCCGAGTTCTTCGACCCGTACGTAAACGGCCGATCAGCCGACGGCGACGAGGCGGGCACTGTTGGCCGATTCGTCGTCGCTCGCCTGATTGGCCAGCAGTTCGGCGTGGACCCGGTCACGGTAGCGATCGATCTCGAGTTCGGTGGTCGCGTCGTCCCAGCCGAGGAGTGGAGCGACGAGGCGGGCGACGACGGGGGCTGCGGCGAGGCCGCGGTCGGGGACCTCGATGGAGATGCGGGTGCGGCGGGTGAGCAGGTCGTCGAGATGCAGAGCGCCCTCGTGGGTGACCGCGTAGACGATTTCGGCGGCGAGATAACCCGGGGCGCCTGCGAGGGGTGCGCGCAGGGCGGGGTCGGCGCCGACGAGATCGAACAGGTCGGTGGCCAGGGAACCATAGCGGTCGAGCAGATGCCGCACCTGCTCGGGCGACAGTCCTGTGCGGGTGGCCGATTCCTTTGTCGCGGCGAGCATTTCGCGATAGCCGTCCGCGCCGAGGATCGGCAGCCGCGCGGTCGGTGACGCGGGTACGTGCCGGGCGAGCCTGGCGGCGGCGGCGTCGACGACGTCTTCGGCCATCACTCGGTAGGTGGTGTATTTGCCGCCCGCGATGACGAACAGGCCGGGCACGGGTTCGGCGACGGCGTGTTCGCGGGAGAGCTTGGCGGTCTCCTTCGACGCCCCGGTCATCAACGGTCGCAGCCCGGCATAGGTGCCGACGATGTCGGCCCTGGTCAGCGGCTCGCGCAGCACTGCGTTGACGTGTTCGAGGATGTAGTCCACGTCGGCCGCGGTGGCGGTGGGGTGGTTCTTGTCCAGCGACCACGGGGTGTCGGTGGTGCCGATGATCCAGTGCTCGGCCCACGGGATCACGAACAGCACCGACTTCTCGGTGCGCATGATCAGGCCGGTGTGCAGGTCGAGGCGGTCGCGGGGCACGAGGATGTGCACGCCCTTCGACATCTGGACGTGGAACGGGAAGTCGACGCCGGTCATCGAGATCATGTCGTCGGTCCACACACCGGTCGCGCTGATCACGGTGCGTGCCCGGACAGTGTGGGCGGCACCGGTTTCCAGATCGAGCACGCGTGCGCCGACGACCCGCTCGCCGTCGCGTTCGAGCCCGATCACCTGGGTGCGGGTGAGGACCGTCGCGCCCTGTTCGGCGGCGGTGCGCGCGATCATCATCGTGTGCCGGGCGTCGTCGACCTGGGCGTCGTAGTAGCGGATGGCGCCGGTCATGGCGTCGTCGCGCAGCGCGGGAGCCAGGTCGAGTGCGCCGGAACGGGTCAGGTGCTTGTGCATGGGCACCGTCCGGGCGCCGCCGAGGGTGTCGTAGAGGGCGATGCCCGCGCCGATGTAGGCGCGCTCCCACACCCGATGCCGTAGCGGGAACAGGAACGGCACCGGGCGTACCAGGTGTGGTGCGAGCGAATTCAGCAGCAGCCCACGCTCTTTGAGCGCCTCCCGGACCAGGGTGAAGTCCATCTGCTCGAGATAGCGCAACCCGCCGTGGATGAGTTTGGACGAGCGGCTGGAGGTGCCGGCGGCGAAATCGCGGGCCTCGACGAGGGTCACCGACAGGCCGCGCGCGGCCGCGTCGAGCGCGGCGCCCGCGCCGGTCACGCCGCCGCCGATAACCAGCACGTCGATCTCGGTGTCGCCGAGTGCCGCGATCGCCGCGGCGCGGTAGGTGGGGTCCAGGGAAACGGTCACAGTGTGCTCCTTGGTGTGGTGATGCATCAGTCGAGGTCGGCCCAGCCGAGGGTGCGTTCGACGGCTTTGAGCCAGCGGGTGTAGCCGCGTTCGCGGTCGGCGTCGGACCAGGTGGGCAACCAGCGCAGGTCTTCGTGCCAGTTGGTGCGCAGTTCGTCGGTGCCCGCCCAGAAGCCGGCGGCCAGCCCGGCCGCGTAGGCGGCGCCGAGCGCGGTGGTCTCGGCGACGACAGGTCGGGAGACGGGGACACCGAGCAGGTCTGCCTGGATCTGCATGGCGAGGTTGTTCACGGTGACGCCACCGTCGACCCGCAACGTGCTCAACCGCGTCCCAGCGTCACGCTGCATGGCCTCGACCACGTCACGGGTCTGATAGGCGATGGATTCCAGTGTCGCCCGGGCCAAATGGGCGTTGTTGCTGTAGCGCGAGAGGCCGACGACGGCGCCGCGCGCGTCCGGTCGCCAGTAGGGGGCGAACAGGCCGGAGAACGCGGGCACGAAGTACACGCCGCCGGAATCGTCGACCTGGGCCGCCATGTCCTCGATCTGCGCGGCGCCCGCGATGATGCCGAGTTGGTCGCGCAACCACTGCACCGCCGAACCGGTGACCGCGATCGACCCTTCCAGCGCGTAGGCGGGTGCGTCGTCACCGAACTGGTAGGCGACGGTGGTGAGCAGCCCGTGGGTGGAATCCACGATGTCGGTGCCGGTGTTGAGCATCAGGAAATTGCCGGTGCCGTAGGTGTTCTTGGCCTCGCCGGGCCGAAAGCACACCTGGCCGACGGCCGCGGCCTGCTGGTCGCCGAGTGCGCCGGCGATCGTCACCCTCCCGCCGAAGGGGCCGTCCGGCATCGTGGTTCCGTATCCATCCGGGTTCGACGAAGGCGCGATGGTGGGCAGCATGGCGGCGGGAATGTCGAAGACGCGCAACAGTTCCTCGTCCCAGCGCAAGGTCCGCAGATCCATCAGCATGGTGCGCGAGGCGTTGGTCGGGTCGGTGACGTGGGTGCCACCGGTGAGGTTCCAGATCAACCAGCTGTCGATGGTGCCGAACAGGGCATCGCCACGTTCGGCGTCGGCGCGAACCCCCTCGACATTGTCGAGGATCCAGCGCAGCTTGCCGCCGGAGAAATACGGTGCGGGACGCAAGCCCGTCCGCTTGCGGATCAGTTCGGTGTGCTCGTCGTCCAGGTCGGCGATGAGGCGATCGGTGCGGGTGTCCTGCCAGACGATGGCGTTGTAGTACGGGCGGCCGGTGTGGCGGTTCCAGACCAGGGTGGTCTCGCGCTGATTGGTGACACCGACCGCGGCCAGGTCGGCGGCGGTCAGACCGGCCCTGGCGAGCGCGGTCCCGACGACGGTGCGGGTTCGTTCCCAGATCTCCGTCGGATCGTGTTCCACCCAACCGGGTTTCGGGAGAATCTGCTCGTGCTCGAGCTGATGCCGTGCGACCACGCTGCCCGCGTGATCGAAAACCATGAAGCGCGTCGAGGTCGTGCCCTGATCGATCGCGCCCACATACCGGTTCATCGTGGTCCTTCCGCGAGCTCGCCGTCGAGCCCGTTCACCGGGGTCCACGCTAGGAACGAGTCGAGCGGCGAGCCACGGTCACCGTTCGACAATGCTGAACGCCGGGCTGATAGGTTCAGACGATGCCGGGTCCGATCCAATCGATCGAACGTGCCGCGGCCGTGCTGCGGCTGCTCGCGCGTGGGTCGGGCCCGATGGGCGTCGGCGAGGTGGCGACCGCCCTCGACCTGGCCAAACCCACCGCCCACGGGATCCTGCGGACACTGCTTGGCACGGGTTTCGTCGACCAGGATCCGGTGACGGGTCGCTACCTGCTCGGGCCCGCCGTGCACGAGCTCGGTTCCGACCACCTCGACGTCAACGAGTTGCGCTCACGCGCCATCCACCGCGCCGACGCACTCGCCGCACGCACCGGCGAGTCGGTGCGCATGGCGGTTGCCCGCCCGGCCGGGGTGACGGTGGTGCACCACGTCTTCCGGCCGGACAACAGCGAGCAGGTCCTCGCCGTCGGCGAAGTGCTGCCCGCCTACGCCACCGCCCTCGGGAAAGTTCTGCTCGCCTACGAACCGGCCGCCGAACGCGGTGCGCTCCAGGCGTTCACCCATCGCACCATCACCGATCCCGCCGCCTCGACTCGCTCGATCGCCGAGGTCCGGCGTGCGGGCTGGGCGGGCGAGGTCGAGGAATACCGCACCGGCGAAGCGGGCATCGCCGCACCCATCCGCACCAGGGGCGGGTTGGTGGTCGCGGCCATCGGCATCTCCGGACCGGTCGACCGGCTGTGCGACAGCCACTCGCGGCCGCGTGCCGGACTGGTCGACCAGGTGCGTGCCGCCGCGCAGGCCGTGCATCGTGACCTGACGGCGGCGCGATGATCGAGCGAAACCTGCCGAAAGGCTTTCTATGACACCACGTTTCGTCCTTGCGATCGATCAGGGCACCACCTCGAGCCGGTGTCTGGTCTTCGACCGCCATGCGCGCTTGGCCGGGCTGGCCCAGCGCGTACACCGCCAGCACTATCCTCGGTCCGGCTGGGTGGAGCAGGACGCGCTCGAGATCTGGCGGACCGTCGAACGGATCCTGCCCGCCGCTCTGCGCGATGCCGGGATCGGCGTCGAGCAGGTGGCGGCCATCGGCATCGCCAACCAGCGCGAGACGACCGTGGTGTGGGACCGGGCGACGGGCGTGCCGGTGCGTCCCGCCATCGTCTGGCAGGACATCCGTACCGAAGAGTTCGTCGAATCCCTCCGTAGTTCGCCTGCGGCACAACGCATCACCGAACTGAGCGGACTACCGCTGGCGACCTACTTCGCCGCGCCACGCCTGCGCTGGCTGCTCGACGACGTCGAGGGGCTGCGGGCGCGCGCCGAACGCGGTGAGGTGCTGTTCGGGACCATGGAATCCTGGCTGATCTGGAACCTGACCGGCGGTGTGCACGTCACCGACGTCACCAACGCGGGCCGCACCCTGCTGATGAACCTCACCACCCGGCAATGGGACGACGAACTGTTGCGGCTGTTCGACATTCCGCGCGCCATGCTCCCCCGCATCGAACCCTCCACCGGCGACTTCGGCACCGCGGTCACCGCCGCACCGGGCGTGCGGATCGGCGCCGCACTCGGCGACCAGCACGCCGCCCTGTTCGGCCAGACCTGTTTCGCACCCGGCGAGACCGAATGCACCTACGGCACCGGCGGATTCCTCATGATGAACACCGGCGCCGAGCTCATCCGCTCCGCACACGGCCTGCTCACCACCATCGGCTACCAGATCGGCGAGGAACCGGTCTACGCCTTGGAAGGCCCGATCGCGGTCACCGGCTCACTGGTCGGCTGGTTGCGCGACATCGTCGGCCTGATCACCACCGCCCCCGAAATCGAAACCCTCGCAAGCACTGTCGACGACAACGGCGGCTGCTACCTGGTCCCGGCCTTCTCCGGCCTCTACGCCCCGCACTGGCGCAGCGACGCCCGCGGCCTCCTGATCGGCCTGACCTCCTACGTCACCAAGGGCCACCTGGCCCGCGCGGCACTCGAGGCCACCGCCTGGCAGACCCGCGATGTCCTCGAGGCCATGAACGCCGACGCGGGCCTGCGCGCACGCTCGTTGCGGGTGGCCGGTGGAATGACCTCCAACAACCTGCTCATGCAGATCATCGCCGACGTCCTCGACATCCCCGTCACACGACCCTTGGTCACCGAAACGGTCTCCCTCGGCGCCGCCTACGCAGCGGGCCTGGCTGTCGGCTACTGGCCGGATCTGCAAGGACTACGCCGCAACTGGCGCGCAGCCGCCCAATGGGTGCCCGGTCACAACCGCTCCGCCCGCGAAGACGAATACGAGCACTGGCAACGGGCCGTCCAACTCAGCATCGGCTGGTCCCGGCCGACCCGCCGCCCCCACTGAGCAGCGCTGCGAACACAATGCCACCAGGTCAAGCGGACTGGTCATTCACCGCGTCGGCGCTATCGCCGACGACTCTCATCCGAGTTGCCGTGACGTCGTAAGTCCCAACTCTCGAGAAGGTTGGGCAGCATTCGACCGAGGCCGCGCTGGGTTCACAGATGTCGTCGATGCGACCCACCCCACGCGTGGGTCGCCGTCACAACCTATTTCTCCGATCGCTCGACTCCCCCGTCATTGCAGGCGATTACCGGCGGCGTGGACGGGCGGACGCGCCCGGTCGCACGACGACCTGGTTGTGAGCAAGGGCGGCGTGGTCGTGACTGCACTCGACGACCACTCGCACGGGCGCGTCGCAATCGGCGTGGCGGACATCCAGGAACGGCCCCTCCGGATCAGCCGTGTACTTGTCTCCCCATTGCATCAGGGAGACGATGACAGGCCACAGGTCCCAGCCCTTCTCGGACAGCCGGTACTCGTTGCGGGTGCGTCCGCCCGGCGACTGGTAGGGCCGGGTCATCAGGATGCCTGCAGCGACAAGCTTGCGGAGCCGGTCGGCGAGAACAGCCTCCGACATGCCCAGATGGTCACGGAAGTCGTCGAACCTGCGGACGCCGTTGATCGCCTCGCGAACGATCAACAAGCTCCACTTCTCGCCGACCAGCTCCAGCGTTCGCTGAACGGGGCAGTTCGCGGTGTCCAGACCGAGCCAGTCCACATCGCACCTCACTTCGACATTGACAGTCAGGTGCATCCTAGCTAACTTCGCTTGCGAAAGTCATCTCACGAGTCGGTATCCAGACGGACACCGACGCAGCGGCCGCTGCCCGGTAGGTGACGTTCAGGATCTGCGCCATCGACCGGTCGAACTCGGCGCCCCGTTGTCCCGATAGCCCGAACGCCCAGGAGAGCTCATGCTTGCCGATCGGTTGAACAACTGCGTATCTCGCCACACGACGACATGGCCGAGCCCCAGCGGCCGGACCCACTGCACACGATGACAGCCACAGCACGGCGCTCCACGAGCAGCGCACGACTTCTCGTCCAAGCAACGGACTTTCACGACCGAGGCGGCTGGCTGCTCGACTCGCAGTTCGACGTCGAGATGGGCGCCCCCTACCTGTTGGCCCATGGCCTCGGAGTGCCGGTGGCCGACGCCCGAGCGACGCTCGAGATCCCCGAGGCGGGCAACTATCGCATCTGGGTCCGCACCAAGGACTGGGTACCGACGCACCACCCGGGACGCTTCGCCGTCACCATCGGTGACCACACGCTCTCGAAGGAGTTCGGCGCAAGCGGCCAGGGGTGGATGTGGGAAGACGCCGGGCTCCTGCACCTCGACAGCGGCCGGACAGAGGTGACCCTCCGCGATCACACAGGCTTCGACGCACGATGTGAAGCGATCTATCTGAGCCTCGACGATGCGCCGCCTCCCGAAGGCAGCGGCGCTCAGGCGCGCGAGTGGCGCCGCCGACTGCGCGGCCTTCCTGAAACACCCACGGATGCAGGCGAATTCGATGTCGTCATTGTAGGTGGAGGCGTTACGGGCGCCGCCGGAGCCCTGGCGGCCGCCAGGCTCGGGCTACGGGTCGCCCTCCTGCACAATCGGCCCGTCCTCGGGGGAAACGCGAGCGTCGAGATCGGCCTCACTCCCCGCGGCGAGACCGGACCGCTCGTGCATGAGCTGTCGAAGCGCCACCCCGACGGCGATCTGATGGCACGCCAGGTCCTCGAGGCGGAATCGAACGCATCGCTCTACACCGAGCACCAAGTCTTCCGCGCGATCACCGCCGAACGACGAGTCACCGCGGTCGACGCCCGCGACACACGGACAGGGCGGGAGTATCGATTCTCCGCTCCGCTCGTCATCGACTGCAGCGGGACGGCGATCGTCGGCCTGCTCGCGGGCGCACGAACCCTGTTCGGCCACGAATCCAGGGCCGAGTACAACGAACCGACGGCTCCAGCCGAGCATCTCGACCAGCATCACGGTCACACGCTGTTCTTCCGGACTCGCGAACACTCGGAGCCGGTGCCGTTTCCGGATGTCCCCTGGGCGCAGGCCGTCGCGAAGGACTACGCGAATCTCGGCGGGCAACTGGTGGAGCCAGGGGTCGACAACGGGCCAGGTCCCGTGGCGGGGCGATTCCGTGATCCGGATCCGGCCATCCGACGCCGAATGCTGTTCCCCGCCACGCATTTCTGGGAGTACGGCCAATGGCTCGATCCGTATACCCAGGGCGAGGAAATTCGCGATCACCTGCTGTGCGCGATCTATGGAACCTTCGCCAACGTCAAGGCCCTCGAACCGGATACCTACGCAAACCTGGCGCTGGACTGGGTCGCTTTCGTCGCCGGGCAAGGGGAGTTCCGACGATATCTCGGCGGATACGTCTTGACCGAGAACGACATTCGCGAGCACCGACGCTTCCCCGACACAGTGGCGATGAACTCCGGGGCGTTCTGTTTGCACTACCCGATCGACGACGAATACGACTTCCGCCTGAAGGACTGGAAGTGGGACACCCGCGACGGCCTCCCGTTCGAAGTGCCGTTCCGATGCCTGTATTCAGCCGACCTGGACAACGTGATGATGGCAGGCAAGCACATCAGCGTCACCCACATCGCCGGCTCGGTCACGAAGTTCATGGGCAACGGAGCGCAGCACGCGATCGCAACGGCCGCCGCCGCCGCACTGTGCCTGAAGTACGACCTCACGCCGCACCAACTCCGCGACAACCACATCGAAGAGTTGCGCCGGATCGTCGGCGACCTGACGGACGCGGTGAACCAGACGGCCGACAACGGTCGAAAGAACGAGAAGGACTGAAGGCAGACCTTCACCGCGAGCGGGCACACCAGGTCCTGGCCGGCATTGCGCACGAACGCGAGGACCGTGGACGCGTCGAGCAGACGTCCTCTCGATAGGCGGTCAGTTCCGGGGCCGTTCGGGCCGATTCCGGCCGGCGGAATCGGCACCGTTCTCGGCGTCTAAAGTCCATTTGGACTGTACAACCAGACAGGCAGACGGTTAGGCTGGTGCGGTGAGCCCAGACCTCGAAACGAACCGTGCGGGTAGACGCGAATGGTGGGCGCTCGCCGCCCTGGTCCTGGTGGTGTTGCTGCTCACGATCGACGGCACGGTCCTCTACCTGGCCGTCCCGTCACTGACCACCGACATCGCACCGACCGCGACGCAACTGTTGTGGATCGGCGACATCTATTCGTTCGTGCTGGCGGGCTTGCTGATCACGATGGGCAATCTGGCCGACAAGATCGGGCGCAAACGGCTGCTGCTCATCGGTGCGGCGGCGTTCGGCTGTGCGTCGGTGCTTGCCGCGTTCGCGCCGAACCCGGAAACGCTCATCGCCGCTCGCGCGCTACTCGGTGTCGCGGGCGCGACACTGATGCCCTCGACACTGTCGATCGTCCGTCACCTGTTCGGTGATCCACGGCAACGCACCACCGCGATCGCGATCTGGTCCGCGGGCGCCACAGCCGGTGCCGCGCTCGGGCCACTCGTCGGCGGTGCGCTGCTCGAACGGTTCTGGTGGGGCTCGGTGTTCCTGATCAACGTGCCGATCATGCTGGTCGTCCTCGTCGCGGGCGTCGTGCTGCTCCCGGAGTCGCGCGGCGACGCCAACCGGCCGGTGGACCTCATCTCGGCGGCACTGTCGATTGTCGCGATCGTGCCCCTGGTGTACGCGATAAAGCATTGGGTCGGAACGGGATTCGACTGGACTGTGCTCGCGTTCGCGGCAGCGGGTGTGGTGGCAGGATGGTTGTTCGTGCGCAGGCAGTTGAATCTCGAGTACCCGCTGCTCGATATCGCGCTGTTCCGCCGACCGGCTTTCACGGGTGCGGTCACCTCGTCGGCATTGTCGATCTTCGCGTTCATGGGTCTGCTGTTCTTCTTCTCCCAGTACCTTCAGCTCGTGCGCGGTTACGGGCCGCTGCGGGCCGGGATGGCCGAACTTCCGGCCACGATCGCGTCGATCGTGGTGATCGCCTTCGTCGGTGTGCTCGTCACCCGGTTCGGCCCGGGCCGCTCGATCGGCGCCGGTCTCGCCACTGCCGCGGTCGGCCTTCTCCTGCTCGGGTTGTCCGCCACCCACTCCGGGTATTGGGGTCTGGGTGTCGCCTTGGCGGTACTCGGTCTCGGCGTGGGTGTGGCCATGACCCTGGCGGTCGACGCGGTGGTCACCGCCGTGCCCCGGGAACGCGCGGGCGCGGCGTCCTCGATCGCGGAGACCGCGTACGAACTCGGCGGGGCGCTGGGGATCGCGGTTCTCGGGTCCATCCAGTTGGCGAACTACCGGTCGCATGTGAACCTGCCCGCCGATACCGACCCGTCCCGCGCCGCCGTCGTGGAGGACTCGCTCGCCGCCACCGTCGCGACGGTCGACGACCCCGGCATCGTCGCGCTGGCCAAGGACTCCTTCGCCCACGCCATGCAGACCACATCGTTCATCGCGGCGGCGATCCTCGCCGTCGCGGCGATCCTCGCTTGGCGTGCCATCCCTTCCCACGGCACTGTGAAAGTAGCTCGACATGACGAAGTCTGACCGCGCAACCACCGGCGACCGCACCGCTACCCGCGACAAGGAACGAACCCGCCGCGCCATCTTGGACGCGGCCGAGGCGGTATTCACCGAACGCGGCGCCAATGTGGCCCTGGCCGATATCGCGGTCGCGGCAGGCGTCACCAAAAGCGGTCTCATGCACCACTTTCCCCACCGCGAAGCACTCGTCAACGGAGTCACCGAGCACATCCTCACCCGCTTGCACGAAGAGGTGCGCGCCCAGATCGACCTGTCGGAGAACAGGCCCGGAAAATTCACCCGGGCCTACATCCGCGCCTTCACAGGCGACAGCGAATACGTGAAACGAGTCCTCGCCCCCACCAGCCTCATCACCACCCTCGGCACCTCACCGGAGCGCGAAGCCCTCTACGAACGAGACGCCCGCATCCTTGCCGATGCCTTCGCCGCCGACGGTCTCCCCCACACCCGGCTCCTCCTGATCCGATACGCCACAGAAGGGCTCGCGGTCGCCGCCGCCAGCCCCTATCTGTCGGACGAAGACCTCGAGATCGCCCGCGCTGAACTCCTCGCGATGACCGAGGTCGAATAATCGCACCGACCTGCGGCCACCCCGCAACGCGGCAGTACCGACGCAGGTTGGTCACGCACTTCGCGTCGGCTCGTCCTGGGGTACGAGATCTGTTGCCGCCGCACCGGTTTCCGGGTCGTAGGGGTAGGACACGTGCTGGTGCACGAGCAACCACCGTCCACCACGCCTGCGGAATACCCGGGTGCCTCGCGACCACGAGTGATCGACCTGCCCGTTCGCGTCCTCGGCGCTCATGTGGTTGAGGCCCCACACCACGGCGAGATCACCGCGGACCTCGACTGCCATTTCGGGGACGTCCCAGGTCACCCGCCCAGGAGCGGATTCGAGTCCCCGCCGGCAGACCTCGCGGACGTTGTCCGCGCCGGTGTAGCGCAGCGGTGCGTCGTGTTCGTAGGATTCGACGTCGTCCGCGATCTCCGCCATCAGGCTGTCGAGGTCCTTCTCGGCAGTCGCGGCGAACCACCGCTGATGCAGTGCGCGGATCTCGGCGATGTCGTCGGCCGGGTCGGCGGTGGTGTCGGGGAACGAATGGTGTTCGTGGGCCACCCTCCACCGGCCATCTTCCTTGCGCAGGCCGAGAGTGAGGCGCAGGCGGGTATCGGGTTCGGCCGCAAGCTCTTCCGGCGATCCACACCGAAGCAGAGCGTGGGCGTAGGCGATGTCGGAGCCGGCCGACACGTTCAGCTCGACGATGTCGAAGGCGGCGCCGCGGCCGAGCCAGGTGAAGAACGGTGGCCAGGTCTGCCCGTAGGCATCGAGGCCACGGACGCCGTTCTGCGGTGGCGGCACGTCGTACATGACGATGTCGGCGGTGTGGTCGGCCAGGACATGCTCGAGGTCACCCGCGCGGACGGCGGCGGCCCACTCGTGGATCAGGGTGCGGATCTGGTCTTCCTCGTGCGACATGACGGTCTCCCTTCGGGGTGCCGAGGGCGAACCCCGGCCGTGGGAACGTCCCACTACCGGTATGACCCAGCCGGTCGTGCCGAACTAATCGTCAGTCGGTCACGAATTCTGGGAGAGCGAAGCGGGCGAACAGTGTGGGGTCGAGGAACGACACCACATCGGTGATCGCACCGCCGCGCACTGTCAGCACATCGAGGGCCATGGCCGCGAAGACGGAACGCTCGGGGTCCCACCAGTAGGTGCCGAACGCGGGTTGGCCGTTGGCCACGGTGGGGCGGAAACGCCAGCGCCAGTGCAGCGGGCCGGTCACCAGGAATTCCCGGATCGCGGGTTGTCCGCCGTACCACTCGGGCAGTGGCGGCATGGCGTAGCGGGCGTCGGTGGCGAGCAGCGCGATGATGCCGTCGACATCGGCGTTCTCCCAGGCGGTGGCGTACCGCTCGGCGAGGCGGCGCGCCTGCGGATCGTCGGGCGCCACAGAGGGTTCGCGCTGATCGAGGCGAGCCCGCGCCCGTTGTAGGGCGCTGTTGGCCGATGCCACGGTCACGTCCAGCAATTCGGCGGTCTCGCTCGCGGTGAAACCGAGGACATCGCGCAACAGCAACGCACCCCGCTGCACGCCCGGCAACTGCTGGATCACCGCGACGAACGCCAATTCGATCGACTCGCGAGCCGTATAGCGTGCTTCCGGCCCCGGCTCCCCCACCCCGATGCCGGGAAACGGTTCGAGCCAAATCCGTTCGGCCGCAGGCGCATCCGGCTCCGAATCCATCGGGAGTTCGCGTCGGCCGCGCTGTTCGAGCATGGTCAGGCACCGGTTGGTCGCGATCTTGTACAGCCACGGCCGGAACTTGCCGGGATCGATGAGGTTCGCGCGCGAGCGCCACGCGCGGAGCAAGGCCTCCTGCAGGGCGTCGTCGGCATCATGCACCGAACCGAGAAAGCGGTAGCAGTGCACGTGCAGTTCCGCGCGCAAGGGGCCGACGCGGCGGTCGAACTCGGCGCGATCGGCGGCAGGACCATCGGCACTGTCCACCTCGCGATCATGGCACACCTCAGCGTCGGTGTGCCCGGGGCAAGATGTCGATTCATATGGGTCTCGTCGGCGCCTCGCTCTCTGCGGAAAACGAACATGGCGTGAGTGGACATCGGCTGGCAGGGTGAGGTGCATGGAGAACTTGCGGGACGCCGAGCGGCGGTTGCAGGCCGCGCAACTCGCCGGGGATGTGCAGGCACTGGACCGTCTGCTGGATGACCGGTTGATCTTCACCTTCGGCGCAGACGTCTACACCAAGGCCGACGATCTGGAGCTTCACCGCACCCGGACCCAGGTGGTGACGACCTTGGTCGAGGAAGAGCTGAACGTCCTCACCGACGGGCATGCCGGGGTGACCTGGTTTCTCGGGACGATCGAGGGGACCGTCAACGGCGAGCCTTTCGGAGCCAGGATGCGCTACACGCGTTCATGGTTGCACGACGATGAGCACGGCTGGCGGATTATCGCAGCACATGCCAGCGCGACGGACTGATGCTCCTGTAACCACAATTCAGTTCAATCGTCTCGCCCGCGAGCTCTCGGAGACGACACTCGATCGCTGTCGACCGAGCCGCTTCGCGACAGCGCTTTCCGGAGAACCGCTCGAATGTGTCCGGGGTCGACGTCCCGGTCATCGAGGAGGATGGCTGTACACAAACCGTCGGACAGCGCGACGAAAGCCTCGATCGCATCGGAGTCGTCCGTCTGTGTTCGGGCGAGTTCGGCGACTTTGTCGCGCCAGGCGCGCGCGGCCGGGCGTAGCGCCGGGCGGCGCGCCGCGAGGGTCGACAGCTCCCGCTCGGCGAGAGCTCGTTCACGTCCCGGGCCGGCGGATTCCGCGATGAGTTCCGACAAGCCGTCGAGGGGATCGTCGTCGGTGTCGATGAGATCCTGGATGCGGTCGGTGTACTGCTGCGTGACGCTCGTCAAGGCGGCCACCAGCAGATCGTCCAGGGTGGCGAAATAGTAGAGGGTCAGGCTGGTGGTGATCCCGGCTTCCTTGGCAACGGTGCGGTGGGTGACACCCGTCGCGCCATCGCGGCGGACGATCTCCAGCGTTGCCTCGATGATCTGAGCTCGTCGCCGGTGGCCACGCGCCTTGCGTCCGTCGGCAAAGTCCGGCTCGACTGCCATCGCCTTGTCGTCGTTCATCACTCGCTCCCGGATGGCGAGACCGCCGCCTCGGCCGGCCGGTCGACGGCACCGAGTGGCTCGAGGTGCCGCAGCGTCACGAAACACACCAGGGAAGCGATCGCAATCGCGGCACCTGCTGCCACAGACGCGGTGTTGAGTCCAACGGTGAACACGGTTCGCGCATGCTCCAAAGCGTCGCCTGATATCCGGCTCGCCAACGATGACGCGCCGGCGAGGCTGTCACTGTAGGTCGCGGCCACCGATGCGGACAACCCGGCGGGAATCTCGATGCTGCTGCGGTAGATCGCGGTGGTGAAGCTTCCCAAGAGTGCCACACCGGCTGCGATGCCGAGTTCCTGGACGGTCTCGGACAGTGCGGCCGCCGATCCTGCCTTGTCCGGCGGCGCCGCGCCGACAACGATGTCGGTGCCGAGCGCGGCGATAACTCCGAGGCCGAGATAGACAAGGGCGAAGCCCACGACGACGGTGCCGTTGCCGTCGGTGCCCGCCAGTGCCAACAACGCATACCCCGCCAGCGACAACGCCAGAGTCGCCGCCATGACCACACCGGGCGAGACACGCCGTGCCAGCAACGGTGCCCCGATGGCGCCGACGAGCATGGCAAGCGCGGGCGGACCCATCCACAAACCGGCCGTTGTCGGGGCGAAGCCCGCGACGAGCTGCAGGTATTGCGTCACCAGAAACATCGCGCCACCGAATCCGACGAGGCCGATCAACAGCACCGACAGAGCCGCTGAGAAGGTCGAACTGGTGAACAGCTTCAGGTCGAGCAGCGGTTCCGGCAGACGCAGTTGACGGCGGACGAACGCGACGGTGGCGACACCACCGACGACAGCGGCCGCCACCGCTGGGATGTCCATACCGTGCGCGGCGGCATGCTTGATCGCGTAGACGACCGGCAGTATCGCTCCCAACGACAGCCCGGCACTGAGTACGTCGAGCCGACCGGCAGGTGACCTCCGCTCCGGAAGGAACAACGGCCCGCCCGCCAGCACCAGAAGGGCGACCGGGACTGCGATGAGGAAGACCGCACCCCACCAGAGTGCTGCGGTCAGCACGCCACCCACGATCGGGCCCGCGGCCATCCCCAGGCCGAACGCTGTCGCCCAGACACCGATGGCCGATGCTCGCTGCCCGGGATCGGTGAACATCGTGCTGATCAGGGAAAGGGTCGAAGGCATCAGCGTTGCCCCGGCGACGCCGAGCAGCGCACGCGCCGCGATCAACCACAAGGCCGTCGGAGCGAATGCCACCGCGACCGAGGCTATCGCGAAAAGCGCCACTCCGATCATCAGGAGCCGGCGCCTACCGACCCGGTCACCCAGCGTTCCCATCGTGATCAGAAGCCCGGCAATCAAGAAGCCGTAGGCATCCATGATCCACAACGTTTCGGTCGCGGAGGGATCCAGGTCAACGGCCAAACTCGGAACAACCAAGTACAGGGCCGTCACATCAAGGCCGAGCAGCATGGTCGGCAACGCCAAAAGCGCGAGCCCACCCCATTCCCGCCATCCCGCGCGCCGATTTTTCTGATCACCGCTCATCGCCGAACCCCACATAGTTGAACCAACGTACTATTTGTACGATAGTTCAAATTACTGGCGACGACTCTGCTTGGCAACAGCTCCGTTCAAGGTCGACGACGAAACGGTGGGCGAGCACGAAAGGGGACGAACCAAACCCCGTGAGCTCAGACTCTTCGGACGGAATGCGCAGCTCCTCCCGCCTGATGGAGCTGATGAAAACGGCCAAGAGCTGATCGCAACAGCGCAGTCAGGCCCTGTAGCCGTCGGTGCCCGCGCGGGACATGACGATTGTCGGCACCACTGCGCGGGCGGACAGTCGCAGCAGTGCGTCGACCATCTCGACGATGTCGTTCACGGCGAGCATCTGGTCGGGGGGAACCTGATCGTGGATCCAGGCGCTCATCTCGGTGTCGACGTAGGCGGGTGCGATGGCGGTGGCGGTGACTCCGTTGCCGGATTCTTCGGCGTTGAGGGTGGCCAGCAGTGAGATCAGCGCCGCTTTTGCCGCGCCGTAGACGGCGAGCCCGGCCTCGGCGTAGACGCCGGTGATCGATGACAGCGCGATGACTTTCGCACCGCGACCGGGGTTTTCCCGGGCCCCGGCGCGCAACAGCGGCAGCGCGCCCTGGATCAGCTGGATGGGAGCGCGGACGTTGACTTCGATGGTCTTGTCGAAGCGCCGCATCGAAGATTCGGCGAGCGGGCCCGCGGTGCCGACACCCGCGTTCAGGATCAGGGCCGACATCGTCGCGAACCGATCCGTGTGCGCGCCTAGCACGCGCGCGACGCCCTCCTCATCGGACATGTCCGCAGCGGCAACGATCACTTCCGCCGCGCCGTCCGCACGCAGTTCCGCGGCGACTGCTCGCAGACGGTCGGCGTCGCGCGCGGTGATGGTCAGCGAATAGCCCTGCTGCGCCAGGTGTTTCGCGATGCCGAGGCCGATACCCCGGGAGGCGCCGCTGATGAGCGCGGACCTGGTCATTTCCGGTGTCCTTTCATTGCCCGCAGCCCGGCCGCCATGAATTCCGGCGTCGCCTCGGCCGCGCGTTCGGCGCCTGCTCCGGCGCCCGAGCCCTGGAGCGCGCGGTGGGTGATGCCCTCGCCGATCACGCCGAGTTTGAAGTTGGCGAGCGCGAGGTAGAACCCCCAGTCGACCAGGTCTCGGCCGGAGGCCGTCGCGTAGGCCTGTGCGAGAGCATCGGCGGTGGGCATCCGATCGCTGGTCCACGCGGCCGAGGAGCCGAGAACCAGGTCGAACACCGGCGAGCGGTACACACACATCAGCGCGACATCGGTGAGCGGATCCCCCAGTGTCGACATCTCCCAGTCCACGACAGCACGCACCCGGGCCGGATCGGCCGCGTCCAGGATCGTGTTGTCGATCCGGAAGTCGCCGTGCACGATCGAGGCCGCGGAGGCGTTCGGCACCGACTCCACCAGTGCCGCGTGCAGCGCCGCGACATCGGCGAGCTCACGGGTCTTCACCCGATCCCATTGGGACGCCCACAGATTCACCTGCCGTTCGACGAAGCCCGTGGGACGTCCGAACGTGCCGAGACCCACCGCGTCCGGGTCGATTTCGTGCAATCGGGCCAGCACGCGCACCAGCTCGGCCGCGCTCGCCGCCACTTGGGCGTCGGTGAGAGCGGCGAGGTCGTGCTGGTCGCGGATCACCGTTCCGTCGACGTATTCGACCACGGTCATAGGGGCGCCGAGCGCGGTGCCCTGCGCATCGAATGCGACGGTCTTCGCGACCGGCACCGCCGAGCCCTCTAGCGCCCGGGTCACGGTGAATTCGCGGGCCATGTCGTGGGCGGAGGGGGTGAGCCCGGCGACGGGCGGACGGCGCACCACCCAGCTCGACTCGTCGTCGGCGACCGCGAAGGTCAGATTCGAGCGGCCACCGCCGATCAGGTCCACCCGTAGCTCACCGCGCACCGCGACCCCACTGTCGCGCAGGAACTTCTCCAGTGCGACGACATCCATTCCGGGAAGGCTCATTTCATGTCCTGCTGTGCGCGACGGGCCGCGCTCACCGCGCGTTTGGCGATGGCCCAGCGGTGCACCTCGGACGGACCGTCGTAGATCCGGAACGGCCGGACCTCGCGGGAGAGCCGAGCCAGCGGCAGGTCGGCGGAGACGCCGAGGCCACCGCACATCTGCATGCTGCGATCGATGATTCGGAAGATCGCTTCGGCCGCATAGGTTTTCGCGATCGACGTCGCGTTCGCGGCGGGTTCGCCGAGGTCGAGTTCCCAGCATGCGCGGGTCAGCAGTGCCCGCGTGGCGGCGATGTCGATCTCGTTGTCGGCGATCATCTGCTGGATCATGCCGAGATCGCCGAGCCGCGAACCGAATCCGCGACGCTCGGCCACCCGCGCCACCGCGACGTCGTGACCGCGGCGGGCGGCTCCGAGCCAGCGCATCACGTGGGTCATGCGGGCAGGCCCCAGGCGCACCTGGGCGTATTCGAAGCCGCGGTCGACCGCCCCGAGTACAGCCGAGTCGGGGACGAGCACGTCGTCGAAGAACACCTCGCAATGGCCGCCGAGCATCGATCGGTCCAGGGTGTCGATATGGCGGCCAACTCGGATTCCCGGGGTCTCGGCCGGGGCGAGGAACATGGTCGCGCCACCACGATCTCCGGGTTCACCCGAGGTGCGGGCCATGATGATGAAGAAGCCCGCGCCGTCGGCGCCGGTGATGAACCACTTGTGACCGTTGATCCGCCACCCGCCCTCGGCGCGCACGGCGCGGGTGGTCAGCGCGGAGGGGTCCGAGCCCGCACCGGGGGCGGGTTCGGTCATCGCGAAGGCCGAGCGGACCTCGCCGCGCGCCAGCGGGGCGAGGAACTGTTGTTTCTGCTCGGGATCGGCGATGTGGGCGAGCATGTGCACATTGCCCTCGTCCGGGGCCGCGATGTTCAGTGCCGTCGGGCCGAACAGTGAATAGCCCGCTTCTTCGAAGATCGGTGCGCGGTTCACCATTCCCAGTCCGTGCCCGCCGTATTCGGTCGGTGCGTGCGGTGCGAACACTCCGGCTTCGCGTGCGGCGTGTTGCAGATCCTTACGCAGCGCGTCGCCGCCCGCGGCAGTGATGTCACCGTCGTGCGCGTCCTCGATCGGTAGCACCCGATCGCGAACGAACCCGCGGGTGCGGTCGGCCAGCCGCTGCACCTCGGGCGGATAGGACAGATCGATCGCCACGAAACCACTCCTCGCTCACAGACCGAACGATCGTTCGGCGTTGGACACTCAGCACACTGACATGTTTGCTATTACCTGTCAACAACAACGTTTTTCGGCCTCGCATGATGTTCAGCTATTCTGAACATCATGAACACGCTCGACAACGGACCGACAGATCTGGGTGCGCGGCTGCGAGAAGCGAGAGTCGCGGCAGGGCTGTCGTTGCGGGAGACCGCGCGCCGCATCGGGGTCAGCCCGGCCACGCTCAGTGCCGTGGAGACCGGTAAGACGGGCGTCTCGGTACCCCGGCTCCGCCGACTGGCCACCGAACTCGGCACCACGACGCAGTGGCTGCTCGACGAGTCACGAAACCCGGTGACCACACAGCGTCCGCGCGGCGCCGTCACCGAGACGACCCGCGCATGGCGTGAGTTCCCGCCGCTCGACATCGATCCCGTGCTCACCGCCGCGATCGAATCCTTCGTGGAAACCGGCTACCACGGCGCGACCATGCGGTCGATCGCGCACCGTGCCGGCATGAGCGTGCCCGGCGTCTACCACCACTACCGCGACAAACAGGACCTGCTGGTACGGGCACTCGACCTCACCATGGACGAGCTGCACTGGCGGGTCGGCGCGGCCCGGAGCGAGGCAGCCACCGGTCGCGACCGGCTGATCCGCACGGTCGAGGCGCTCGCGCTGTTCCACACCCATCGTCGCGAGCTCGCCTTCATCGGCGCCAGCGAGATGCGCAGCCTCGATCCTGCTGATCGACAGCGAATTGCTCACTCCCGCAGCATGATCCAATACCTGCTGGACGAGGACATCGACACCGCCCTCGCCGAGGACAACCGCGCCACCGACCAGGCGAAAGCCGCCGGGCGCGCGATCGCGACAATGTGTACCGCCCTCCCACAATGGTTCCGCCTCGACGGCCCGTCCACCCCTGAGCAGATCGCTACCGCCTACGCCGACTTCGCCCTCGGCCTACTCGGCATAAGCCGGTGAATTTCCGGTACGGATCGACCGTGATCCCGGAGTGGGCTGCCAGGCTGTAGCGCGGGCACTCCTCGGTGGGTTGTCAGTCGAACAGCCCGCTCGCGAACGGTTGCTGTCGCCAGGCGTCGAGAGCGGGCGCGAGCGCGTCGGCGAGGATCGGCTGCTGGTCGACCAGGGTGAGGCAGGTGATGGCACGGACCATGCCGACCGCGTCGGCGAACTGTGCGACGCGCGGGTCGAGCGGACGTGTTCCGTTGGCCCTGGCGGCGGCGTCGTACGCGGCGGCCCCCTCGGGGCCCATGGCGGCCAGATCCCATTCGATGGGGCCGAGGCAGGCGAGTTCGAAGTCGGCGTAGAGATGGCCGGTGCGGGTGGTGACGATATTGACCGCGGGCGCGTCGCCATGGATGGGCTGCGATGTGATGCCGGGGAACTCGGCGTCGAACGCGGCGCGCGAGGAGACCAGGGGTTCCAGCAGTGCCCATTCGCGGCGGACTCGGTCGAGGTCAGCCGGGGCGAGGAGGTCGGGGCGCTCGGCGAGCACGGTCAGACTCGTGGTGATGGTGTGTGGTTCGGCGGCGGCAAGGAACGGCAGGTCGCCGGGATAGTCGCGCATGGCGAGGTGCAGGTCGGCGACGCGGGCGGAGTTGCGCACGTAGTCGGGTTCGACGTCGGGGTCCTGGTCGACGTACTGCCAGAACGTCATCGAGAAGCCGTCGCGGCGTACGGGTTCGGCCGGGACCAGCGGGCTCGGCGGGATCACGGGGATTTGCCGGCCGGCCAGCCACGACACCACATCGAGTTCGATGCGCTGGCGCAGGTACTGCTCGTGGACAGGAAGGGTGACCACCGTCGGTACCCGCACCACGACCGGTGCGGGCGCGAGGTGCACCACCACGGAGAACACATCGTGCAGGACAGCGGGGTCGGTCACGGTGAGCCCCTGTGCGCGGCCGGCGGCGACCGCGGCGTCGACGGCCCGCGCGGTGCGGTCGGCCAGTTCAGCGGTACTCATGGGGGACGCCATGGGCACCGATGGTGCCATGGTCGAAGGGTTCACGGCCACAAAGCCATCGCCACCACGGATCAAACCGTTGTCGTGCTCAGCGCGGCGCCGGAACGCCGCGCAGAAAGCCCACGAGCGGCGCGAGTTCAGGAATCGCCTCGGCGGCGGCGAGTTCTTGTTCGAGGGCGCGATCGTGTGTGGGACGCGCCTTTTCGTAAGCGCCCTGTACACCAACGCCTTTCGCGGCGTCCTCGCGCGCTGGCGGATGCTGCTCGCCTACACCGCCGTCGAGATCATCGGCCCGTGGGTGCTGCTCGGCTACGCCGAACAGACCCTGCACAGCTCCACCGTCGGCATCCTGCTCGCCGCGGTGCCGCTGATCGCCGTCGTCCTGGTGACGATGCTCGGCCACGACCACTTCGACGGTCGCCGCACGCTCGGTCTCGCCGTCAGCTTCGCCGGTGTGGCGGCGCTGGTCGGTCTCGACGTCGACCTCACCGCACCGGCGGCGCTCGGCGCGGTGGCCGTGGTGACCATCGGCTACGCCATCGGCCCGACCATCTACGACCGCACCCTCGCCGATCTGCCCGCACTCGGCGTGGTCACGGCGTCGCTGCTGCTCGCGGCCCTGGTCTACAGCCCGTTCACCGCGGTGTCCTGGCCCGAACACATCCCCGCCGACGCGGCCTGGTCGGTGCTCGGGCTGGCCGTGATCTGCACGGCCGCCGCGTTTCTCGTGTTCTTCGCGCTCATCGCCGAGGTCGGTCCGGCTCGGGCCACCGTGGTCACCTACATCAATCCGGCGGTGGCGATCGTCCTCGGCATCGCGGCGCTCGGCGAGCCGTTGACGATCGGCATGGCGATCGGCTTCCCGCTCGTCATCATCGGCTCGATCATCGGCACCCGCAGCGCCACCGTACGCGTGCGCGACGCGGTGCCCGTCCGGACCTGAACACACGAAACCGCCGGATCGACACGTCGGGCTGCGCCGATTCTTCGACTCGGTATGCGATCCTTCGGCAGATACGAGCGCTCGTCTCGCACGGTTCATTCCTCTCGCACCCGCCATCGACAGGAGATGTCATGGACGCAGGCCCCACCGCCCGCAGCGAGGCACCTCTCCCCCGGATCGATGCAGGCCGATCGGTTCTGACCATCGGGGTGGTCGTCGCGCGTTCGGGCCGCCTTTCCAGCCTGGGCGACCCACTCGACTTCGCCCTCGCGGAGCTCACCCCACACCTGCACCGGCTGGCGCCCCGCGGCACCCGACTGCGGATCGTCGGCCGCGACAGCAAGTCGACCGCCGACGGTGCGCGCCAGGCGGTCACCGAACTCGTCCGGGACGAGCGGGCGCGCATCGTGCTCACCCTGGCCGGAACCCAGGTTCTGCCGGTGGTCGCCGACACGTGCGACAGTCTCGGCAGCGTCTGCGTTTCCAGCACCTTCCCCTGGCAGGTGTACTACTACGGCCGGGGCGATCGGCCGTTGAAGCGGGCGTTCCATTTCTGCTGGGGTCTCGACGACATCGCCGAGGTGTTCGCCGACCTCTGGGAGCGCGCGGCGCCCGACGGCCCGGCGGTCGGCTGCCTGTGGAACGACGGCCCCCAGGGCAACTGGTCGCGCCACCACGTCCACGGCTTCGCCCCCGTCGCACAAGGACGTGGTCACCGACTGGTCGACCCGACGGGCTATCACGAGCCCGCCACCGACTTCGCCACCCACCTGCGTGCCTTCCGGGACAGCGGTGCCGAGCTGGTGACCAGCGCGGCCACCACCCGCGACCTCACGCTGTTCCGAAGCAGGGCAACCGAATGTGGTTGGCACCCGCGCCTGATCACCTGCTCCCGTTGGCTCGCCTACCCACCCACCGCCACCTGCTCCGGCGGCGAGGCAGGCCAGGACAACGTGGGCACCCTGGTCTACTGGACGCCTGTGCACCCCTACTGGTCCTCCCTCGACGGCACCACCGCCGCCGAACTCGCCGACGCCTACACCCAGCGCACCGGACGGCCGTGGTTGCAGCCCCTCGGCCTGGCCTACGCGCTGTTCGAGGTCGCCGTCCACGCGCTGCGCACCGCCGACGACCCCACCGACCCCGACGCGCTCGCAAAAGCATTGCACCGCACCGACATCCAAACCATGGCCGGCCGACTGGACTGGACCTCGGGACCGGTGCCCGGCGTCGCGGTCGTGCCGCTGGCCGGTGGGCAGTGGCAGGTCGCGACCGGGCACGCATACGACCTCGCCGTGATCGCCCCCGGCAGTGTCGAGGGGCTGCGACCGACAGCGGATCTGGTGGTCTGCTGAGCACGCGTGTCGCCTCTGCATGCCCAGCCCACCGCGTTATCGTTCGATGGCAATTCGCATTTCTCCTGATGGCCCACCCGGATTCCCGGCGCGCCACGCTTTCTGCCGCTCCGGGTGGACGACCGATTCGTCCTTCCACGGAACAGAACAAGGAGATCTCATGACAGGTACTCACATCGCCCGCACGCTCCTACCCGGCTTGGTCGTCGTGGCGGGCACGCTGCTGCTCGGCGCACCGACAGCCGCCGCCGAATCGGTGTGGTCCTACACCTGCACCACGGTCGAGCCGAACTTCCCCGACATCGTCGGCACCGGCTGCACCCCGGGCGAGGATGCGCCCGCCGAAGGCCCGATCGACGGCGAATTCGTGGTGACACGCCCCGACGACGGCGCACGGTGGATCTGCAGCTCCGGCATGGTCTCCGGAGATGTCGTCGAAGGGGCCGAGTGCGACCGGAGGCGATGACCTACACGGCCCCGACGGGCGAACGCGCCGGCTCGTTCACTGAACCGGCGCGTTCTCGATCTCCGCATATTCCCGGGAAGATGCCGAGACCTACCAGGCCGTTACCCGCAGCGGCCCGATCCAACCACGCGTCTCCCATCGATCAATGGATCGGCGGTCTGCTCCGACCTAGGTGACCGAGGCCGTCCGGTCGGGCGGCGAGGCGTTCCGCGGTGGGCCCACCACCTCGGCCCGCTTGCGAACCGCTCGACATGATCGGCGCACGCGACCCGGCGGTGGGTCGACCACGGTCGGTGGTTTTTCCGGCGGCGGCCAGGTGGTCCATGCGGTGGCAGCCGCGTGCTCGGCGACAGATTTCCCCCAGTCCCACATAGTTTCGCTCCTCCCCTGAGCTACTCGGCGGGTCCCATCAGGCTATCTGCCGAATAGCACGCAGCACCAACGGTTTTCGCGTGGGGACAACACAGCGATCCCAGCGCGGTCGTCGGCTCTCGTATGCTGACGTGGTGCGCCTGATCGATCTGACCCGGCCGATCCACACCGGCATGCCGGTGTTCCCGGGCGATCCGGAAGTTCTGCTGGAACCGGCATTGCGTGCCGCCACCGACGGGGTGAACGTGCTGCGCGTGCATCTCGGGTCGCAATCCGGGACGCACGTCGACGCGCCCGCTCATCTGGACGACAGTCTGCCGACCTTGGACCAACTGCCCCTCGACCGCTTCGTCGGACCAGCCTGGATCGTGGATGCGCGATCGGTTCCCGCGCACACCGCGATCGGACCGGCACTGTTCGACGTCGATATGCCACCCGGCACGGTCGTGCTGATCGCCACCGGTTGGTCGGCGCGGTGGGGCAACCCGGACTACTTCACCCACCCATACCTGCACCCGGAATCCGCACAGCTGCTGGTGGACAAGGGAATCCGGACCATCGGCATCGACGCGCCGAGCATCGACCCGTCCGGGACCGAAGACCTGGACCTGCGAGCACACCGGATCCTGTGCGGTGCGCACGCCGTGATCGCCGAGAACCTCACCGCACTCGACGAGCTGTCGAACGCTCAGGCGGCAGGCGCATCGATCGAGGTTTCGTTGTTTCCGCTGCCGCTGCGCGGGGCCGACGGGGCGCCGATCCGGGCGGTGGCCCGGGTCGGCGACCTCAGCTGTTCTTGAAGGGGTTGAAGGTCTTTCCGAGGAGGTAGCCCAGGCGGACGGGCAAGGGCTTCATGGCGGCGGCGGAGATCTTGTTGACGATGCCCGGGACACATACGGGCTTGCCTTTCATCACAGCGTCCCAGCCCTCGGCGACTACAGCGTCGGGCTGCTGCCAGAGGATGCGGGGCAGATGGTCGGCTTTGTCGCGCGTGCCCATGACATCGTGGAATTCGGTGCGGGTGAAGCCGGGGCACAGCGCGGTGACGTGGATGCCGTGGTGTTTGAGTTCCATGTCGAGGGCTTGCGAGGTGTCGAGGACGTAGGACTTGATGCCGGTGTAGAGCAAGCCTGCGCCGGGCGGGGCGAAGGCAGCGACCGACGACAGGTTGACGATGCGACCCCAGTGGCGCTTCTTCATGCCGGGGATGACGAGGTGGGCGAGTTCGGTCGGGGCGGTGACCATCAACTGGATCTCCCCAGCCAGGTCGTTCCACGGTGTGTCGGCGAATGCTGTCTTGCCCGAGAGACCGGCGTTGTTGATCAGGACGTCGACGGGCAAGCCCTGCCGGTCGGCGTAGTCGACGATCGCGGCTGGTGCGGCGCTGTCGGTGAGGTCGGCGGCGAACACCTCGCAGCGCACATCATGGCGTGCGGTCAGCTGTGTGGCGAGTTCCCGGAGACGATCGGCGCGGCGGGCGACGAGCAGCAGTTGGTAACCGTTCGCGGCGAGGTGGTGGGCGAACGCCGCGCCGATGCCGGCGGACGCGCCGGTGATCAGCGCGGTGCGGGGAGTTGTGGTCATGATTCCTTCGTTCGGATAGGGCCGAGAAGTGAGTGGTGTCAGGCGGGCGTGCCGGGCAGCTCGCGGGTGCCGGGGGTGAAGTCGCGGCGGGCTTTACCGATGTCTCCGCGATAGGAGCCGATCGGGCCGGTCAGCAGGAAGGGCCGGGGGACGCGGCGCTGGGCATCGGTGAAACCCCAGGTGCCGATTCCGAGGTAGACGCCGGGCGCGGCACGCCGCACCTCGTCCACCATGTGGATCGAGCCACAGAGCGAGGTGTAGGCGCGATAGACGAGCGTGTAGGACAGTGCGCCGTCGTAGCGGGACGGTGCCAACAGCGTGCGCATCGGGTAGCGCTGCCGGACTCGGCCGACCCTGGCGAAAGTGTTGTAACCACGCCCGCTGATCTCGTCGACAGGCCGGAAAGCCTTGCACCGCCATGGCTCGAACGGGTTGGCCACGGCCACCTTTCCGGTCACCACGGCGAACAGATTCGGCTGGGCCAGTAGAGCGGCGGCGTATTCGCCGTCGATTTCGGCGATCGTGGGGGCTTCCAGAGTGGTGAACAGGGCGAGCAGACCTCGGGTGTCGAGTCGACGCAGCTCGTCGGCCACGTTGTCGGAGTCCATGTGAACCAGCCTCATCTCGCAATTTCTTGAATGTCGCTCAAGAAACGTACCGCCTTCTTGAGCGAGGTTCAAGATAGAGTGTCGAGGTGCCGAGGAACCGACGCCCGCAGAACCGCGAGGAGAAGCGAGAGGAGATCATCGCCGCCGCGCGACGCCTGCTCATCGACGACGGCTTCGATTCGGCGTCCACAGCGCGGATCGCCAAAAGCGCGGGTGTCACCGTCAATACGATCTACTGGTACTTCCAGGACAAAGACGAGCTGCTCATCGCGGTCCTCGACCGCATTCTGGCCGAGGCACTGGCCACCTACGCGGAGATCGACGGCCGGCCGCTGAACGAGCAGCTGCTATGGGTGGTCGACCAGCTCGAACAGCTGCACGGGCTGGTCAATACCGTGCACGCCCGGGTAGCCACCTCCCACTCCGTCGCCGCCTGGCACACCGGGTTCCATCAGCTCGCCGGCGCGCTGTTCGCCGACAACCTCCGCGCGGCCGGAGTCGCCGAGACCGACCTCGCCGCCATGTCCGCCATCGGCACCTTCGTGATCGAAGGGCTCCTCACCCACCAGCACGACGACGTGGACAAGCGAGCGGTCATCGACCTGCTCGTCCGCAGCCTCACCGCCACATCCGGTCCACCGAATGCCGTTTCCTCGGATGTCGCTGCCGCACAGGCACATCGAGCGCCCGCACGAAGGATGAGCAGTGACTCACGCGGTGACCGAGAGCCCTGATCGACTGCCGGTCGGCCGCAATCCTGACGCCGGATCGGCGATTCGCCGCCCACGAGGACGGGGTCCGCCTCAACCAGACAAGTGGATCGCACGGTCCGCATGTACGACCCGCGCCGAGTGCTACTACCCTGGCCATCGCCGAACCGAACCCGTATACACAACTGACAGGAATCCATAT
The DNA here is from genome assembly GCF_051843015.1 of Nocardia sp. JW2. NCBI lineage: Bacteria > Bacillati > Actinomycetota > Actinomycetes > Mycobacteriales > Nocardiaceae > Nocardia > Nocardia sp. JW2. The sequence goes on along the minus strand of NZ_JBPXLK010000004.1, from coordinate 233,332 downwards.
GGCGCGCAAGGTCGTTGTCACCCTCGTCGACGATTTCGACGGCACATCCGCCGCCGAAGAAACCGTCATTTTCGGCATCGACGGACACACCTACGAGATCGACCTGTCCGAAACCAACGCCACCAAACTGCGCAACACCTTCGAACAGTGGATCCCCTACGCCCGGCGAACCGGCCGCGCCAAAACCAGCAACGCCCGCCGACACGCCACCGCGACCCCCGCCGCCCAGACAGGTCGCCGCACCGACCTCGCGGCCATCAGGGCCTGGGCGATCGCGAACGGCCACACCGTCTCCACTCGCGGCCGCATCGCCGCCGAGATCATCGCCGCCTACGACGAAGCCTCGGCATAGGCGGGCGTGGAGAGCGCCCGCAGCCCGGATGCCCCGACCAGTCTCGCCGAGATGCCCGGGGCCGTGTCATGACGCCGATTGCAAGTCGGCGAGCTTGTCGGCGCTGCAGACGACTCGCGCGGTGACCGAGCGCCCCTGATCGACTGCGGGTCGGCCGCAATCAGGACGTCGACTCAGCGATCCGCCATGGTGGTTCGAGCCGGTTGACTCCGGCATAGAACAGGCAAAGCCGATGACCGTCCGGATCGTGCAGCCATGCCTCGCGCCACAGCCATGGTGTGTCGACGGGCGAACTGTCGAACACCACGCCCGCAGCACGTAGCCGAGCGCACTGATTGTCGAGGTCGTCGGACTCGAAGTAGATGGAGACCTGCCCACCGCCGCGCAGGGATTCGACCAGCTCGATCGAAAACGTGCTGTCACCGTCAGGGCATCGGAAACGCAGGTAGTGGTCGGTTTTGACGATCAGGTGCAGCCCGAGCAGCGCATAGAACTGCTCGGACCGCACAAGATCGGTAGCACCGATAGTGATCTGATTCATCCGCATCCGGCCACTGTGCAACCTCAACCACAGTGCAGGTCAACCTCGTGCCGCTGGTCCGTTCGACCGGACCTCACCCGCGAAACGCAACGCTCCGGGCGTCATCGACCGGAGCGTTGCGTTCGGCATTCGCGGACCCAGTTGCGCCTACACTCGCGATGTGGAACCCGACGTGTTCGCCAATTCGGTAGCGCAACAATGCATTCCCGGATCCGAGTTCTCCGAGAAGCTACCGTATCCCCGGTTTCGGCTGCCGTTGCTCGGTGACGTCCTGACCACCGATTTCGCGAAGCCGTGCCAGCGACTCGCCGAGCAGGCGCGGGAGTTGGGGCCGGTCTTCGAGCAGAAGTTGTTCGGTTACCCCGCGGTCGTCGTCACCGGGGTCGAGGCCATCGAGGAGGTCAACGACGAGTCGCGGTGGGAGAAGCATGTCGGGCACGCGTTGATGAAACTGCGGCCACTGGCGGGTGACGGATTGTTCACCGCCTACAACTCGGAACCGAACTGGGCCAAAGCACACGCCGTTCTCGCTCCCGCCTTCACCAAATCGGCGATGGCCGACTATCACGGCGCGATCACCGGCACCGTCCGCGAATTGACCGACCTGTGGTCGACGACAGCGGAGTGGATCGACGTGCCCGCGGCGACGAACAAGCTGACGTTCGAAATCATCGCGCGCGCGGGGTTCTCGCATTCCTTCGGTTCACTGGCCGATTCGAACAGCGGTTCGTTCGTCGAAGCGATGGTGCGTGAGCTCGCCTATGCCAACCGCCGCACGGATGTACTTCCGTTGTTCGACAAGGTCTTCCGTCGGGCCGACCATGCGCGGCACGAGGCCGATCTGGCGCACGCTCACGCAGTCGTCGACGACATCATCGAAGCCCGCAAACACGATTCACACCGTCGGTATCGCGACATCCTCGACCTCATGCTCGACAGTGCCGACCCGGAAACCGGCGAGCGGTTGGACACGGTGAACATCCGGAATCAGATCCTCACCTTCCTCATCGCGGGCAGTGAGACCTCCGCCAACACCATCGCCTTCGCTCTTCATTACCTCTCGACCCGTCCCGACATCGCCGCCGGCGTCCGAGCCGAACTCGACGAGCGCTGGCCCACACCGGAATTCCCCGATATCCGGTATGACGACGTGGCCAAGCTCCGCAGTCTGCGCCGCGTCATCGACGAGACCCTGCGACTGTGGCCGACCGGTCCCGGATACTTCCGGCGGGCCAAGCACGACACCACGCTCTGCGGCCGTTACCGGTTCGCCCAGAAGGACTGGGTGCTGGTACTGCTCCTCGGCGCCCACCGAGACCCGGCTTGGGGTCACGACGCAGATCAATTCAACCCCGACCGATTCCTGCCCGAGAACATTCGCGGCCTGCCGCCCCGCGTCTACAAACCTTTCGGCACCGGCCCCCGCGCCTGCATCGGTCGCCAGTTCGCGCACCACGAAATCGCCGTCACCCTCGCGGCACTTCTGCACCAGCTCGATCTGGAACCCGACCCGGAATATGACCTCGACGTGCGCGAAACGCTCACCCTCAAGCCCGCGGGTCTGCGCCTTCGAGCACGTCGTCGACGTCGTTAGCCGGCGGTCGGACCGCAGCCAGTTGAAGCGAATTTGCATCAATCGGTGTGAACTCCGGATGAGTGGGCACTCGGCCGCTGAATGTAGAAAATTCGATCCGAGGAGGCCGAGAATGAGCACTGTCATCGAAGCTGTCGACGTGCACGTGCCGGTGGCGACCGCCTACAACCAGTGGACCCAGTTCGAATCGTTCCCTCAGTTCATGCACGGTGTCGACCGCATCGAACAGCTCGACGACACTCACACCCGGTGGACTGTCGACATCGCCGGAGCTACCCGGACATTCGATGCCACCATCACCGAGCAGCATCCGGAGGAACGCATCGCCTGGAAATCCGACGATGGCCCGCAGCATGCCGGAGTGGTCACCTTCCATCGGCTCGACGACTCGACGACCCGGGTCACCGTGCAGATGGACATCGATCCCGACGGCTTCGTCGAGAACATCGCGGACAAAACCGGGGTGCTCGATCGCCGCATCAAGGGGGACGTGCGCCGCTTCAAAGACTTCATCGAAAGCCGTGGGTCGGAAACGGGAGCGTGGCGAGGCGACGTCGATCGCCCCAAGCCCTAGTCGCGAATCAGCATGCGGTGTGTGGTCTTCGGGGTGACCGGCTACATCGGTGGCCGGTTGGTACCCGAATTGCTTCAGGCCGGACATGAGGTCCGGGTGGTCGCCCGGACACCGGCGAAGCTGGCCGAAGTGCCGTGGCTCGATCGGGTCGAGGTGGTCGAGGGAGATGTCACCGACAGCGACCAGGTGCGTTCGGCGGTGGCCGGTCAGGACGTCGTCTACTACCTGGTGCACTCCTTGACCCGTCGTGACTTCGCCGATATCGATCGTGAGGCCGCGCGGATCGTCGGGGCGGCCGCGTCGTCGGCGGGGGTCGGGCGCATCGTCTATCTCGGTGGAATCGTCCCGCCACACACCGAACTGTCTCGCCACCTGGCCTCCCGTGCCGAGGTCGGCGAGATCCTGCGTGCCTCCGGTGTTCCCACTGCGGAGTTGCGTGCGGCGGTGATCATCGGTTCCGGGTCGGCGAGTTTCGAGATGCTGCGGTATCTGTCCGAACGCCTGCCCGCGATGGTCACCCCGCGGTGGGTTCACAACAGGATTCAGCCGATTGCTGTTCGAGACGTTCTGTATTACCTGGTGCACGCCGCGGAGTTGCCGGCCGAGGTCAACCGCGCCTTCGATATCGGCGGGCCCGACGTGATGACCTACCTGACCATGATGCGCGAATACGCCGTCGTGGCCGGGCTGAATCGTCGAGTCGTGCTGCCGGTTCCGGTGCTCACGCCGTGGCTGTCCGCGCAGTGGGTCAACCTGGTGACGCCGGTGCCCCGTGCGCTGGCTGTGCCGCTCATCGAGTCGCTCGTCCACGAGGTGGTCTGTGGCGAGCACGATATCGCCGCGTACATCTCGGATCCCCCGGAGGGCCTCACCCGGTACGGACGCGCCGTGGAGCTGGCGCTGACCCGCATCCGTAACGCCGAGGTGCCCACTCGTTGGTCCGATGCCAGCACCTACGGCGCACCCTCCGATCCCTTACCCACCGATCCGGACTGGTCCGGCGGCTCCCTCTATGAGGACGTTCGCGAACATCACACCTCCGCGGATCCGGACACGGTGTGGGCGGTGATCGAATCCATCGGCGGTGAGAACGGCTGGTATTCGTTCCCGCTCGCCTGGTCGCTACGCGGCTGGATCGACCGGGTGGCCGGAGGTGTCGGGCTTCGCCGCGGCCGTAAACACCCGCGGCGCCTGCACTCCGGCGAGGCGTTGGACTGGTGGCGCGTCGAATATATCGACCGACCACACCTGCTGCGCCTTCGTGCGGAGATGCGGGTGCCGGGCCTGGCGTGGCTCGAGCTCGGGGTCGAGCCCGCCCCGAAGGGTGGTTCGCGATACCGTCAACGCGCGATCTTTCAACCGCACGGACTTGCTGGGCACCTGTATTGGAAGGCGATCAGCCCCTTCCACAGCGCCGTTTTCGGAGGCATGGTCCGCAACATCACGAGTACTGCGGAACGCACCCCCGATAGCACGCCGACAGGTTGAAGATTCAGCGATTTCCTTCGGCTCGACCCGATCGCCTCAGCCTTCGGTGGGGGTGAGTGCCCGTGCCCGGCTACCTCGCCGCGCCCACAACGCACGAGCCAGCGCCGAACCGGCGACGCGAGTTCGGCGCGCGTTGCTGACGGTCGCCCGCGCGGTGAACACCGCGAACTCGCTCTGTTCGATCCGGTCGAGGATCTCCGAATACAAGACGGCCGCGGTGGCGACGCACGGTCGCGATACCGGGTGCAGCAACGCGATTCCGGCATCGGCGTACCGGTACCAGTCTCGGGCGACGGCGTGTTGAGCGGCCAGCGCCGACCGCACTTTGGAGTCGGTGCGCCGATTGGTCCGGCACCACTGCAAGCGGGCGCGGTCCACACCGAAAGCAGCCAGCTCGTCGGCAGGCAGATATACCCGGCCACGGTCGAGGTCTTCGGCGACGTCGCGAAGGAAGTTGGTGAGCTGGAAGGCTTTTCCCAGCGCGGCCGCGTAGGGCGCGGCATCGGATCGGGGGCCGATGGTGCCGAGCACCGGCAGTACCTGCAGGCCGATCACCGCTGCCGAACCGTGGATATAGCGATCCAGCGCGGCCCGATCCGGGTAGTCGGTCACCGTCAGATCCATCCGCATCGAGTCGAGGAAATCGTCGAACAGCGCGTGCTCGATCTCGTATCGGGCGGCGGTATCGGCAAGCGCGGCAAGGATCGGGTCGTCATCGTGGGTACCGCGAAGACTGTCGCGCATGGTCTTCGCCACCGCGTCCAGGCGTGCCGTCGCAGAACCGGTAGCGTCGCCGGTCGGGGGTTCGTCGACGATGTCGTCCGCCCATCGGGCGAAGCCGTAGAGCGCGTGGATCGCTGGGCGCTGGGCGGGCGCGAGCAGTCGAGTGGCGAGGAAGAATGTGCGCCCGTGCCGGGCGTTGAGTTCCCGGCACCTCTGATAGGACGCGCGCAACCCCGCGTCACGGATACCGGCGGCGTCGAGTTCGGTGCGAGTCATCGTCGTCCGTCCCTGGTCGCGGTGGAAGACGAAGACCGAGAGGTAGTCACGGTGCCGGTCACGCGGTCGGCGGCGAGACGACCCGACAACAGTGCCGTCGGCACACCGACGCCGGGAACGGTGCCACAGCCGGCCAGCACCGCATTGGTCGCTGCGCGTGGCATGTTCGCGGGACGGAACGGACCGGTTTGGGCGAAGGTATGCGCGAGGGAGAACGGGGTTCCGGCCAGCATGCCCTGCCGTTGCCAATCGGCGGGGGTGTCCACATGCACGATCGTGGAGTTCGCGACGAAGCCCGGAACCAACCGGTTCTCGACGATCGCCGCGAGTTCCTCACTGTAAGCGGTGGCGCGGCGATCCCAGTCCAGCTCCTTGCCGCGATACAGGTTGGGTACCGGAGCGAGAACGGTGAAAAGGTCCTGCCCGTGCGGGGCGAGGGCAGGGTCGGTCGCGGTGGGCCGGGTGACCAGCAGCGACGGGTCCGTCATCAACTCTCCCCCATCGATCAGTTCGTCGAAGGTCTGTTTCCAGGCGGCACCGAAGACGAGGTTGTGATGCGCGGTCGGCACGCCGACGGGAAAGCCGACATGCATGACGACCGCGGACGGTGCCGGACGCCAGCTGATCGGACGCCGCGGAGAGCGATCGAGCAATTCGTACGCTGTGGCCAATTCGGTTGCCAAAACGACTGCGTCGCAGGGGATTCTGCGTCCCTTCTCGGTGAATACAGCAGTGATGCGTGAACCGTTCCGTTCCAGATCGTGCACGGTTTCGTCGTAGCAGAACCGCACGCCGGCATCCACGGCAGCGGCAGCCAGGGCATCCGGTAGCGCACGCATTCCGCCGCGCGGGAAGTACACACCGCCGACGGTGTCCATGTAGGAGATCACCGCGTACAGCGCCAGCGCCCGCTGTGGCGACACACCCGCGTAGAGGGACTGGAAGGTGAACACCCGCCGCAGCCGTTCGTCGGTCAGGAAGGACCCGACCGCCCGGTCGAGGCGACGAAAGCCGCCCAACGCGATCAACCGCGCGAACGCCGGTGTGAGCAGTGAGAACGGAGAATCAGCGTTAGTGGCGATGAACCGATCGAATTCGACGCGGTACAGCTCGCTCAACCACGCCCGCAGTCGACGATACCCTTCGACTTCCTCGGGCCCGGCGAAAGCCGCGACCGATTCCTCCATCGCCGCGGCGTCGCTGTGAATATCCAGCCCGCTGCCGTCGGCGAAGTGCGCGCGGTAGGCCGGGGTGACCGGCAGCAAGTCCAGCCGGGAGTCGAGACTCTCCCCCACCGCGGCGAGGGTGTCGGCGACGATGTCGGGCATGGTGAGTACCGACGGCCCGGTGTCGAGCATAAGACCGTCGATATCGCGCCGCCCGGCTCGACCGCCTGCGACCGAGTCGCGCTCCACCACCGTGACACCGCGGCCGCGTCCCGCCAAGTGCAGCGCGGCGGCCAGACCAGCCAGACCGGCCCCGACGACGACAACCTCATCGGTTCTTCCCGGTATCGTTCGCATCTCTACCTTCCAGTCGGACTTCTCGATGGCACGCGGTCGGGTCAGGACGTACGGTCGGTGCACAACAGCGCCATTCGGTGCAGCGCGTCGGCCACCGACGGTTCGAGATCGGCGCGATCGAGAAGCCCACGCGCGTGTTCGACTCGGTCGCGGATCATCCGCTCTGCACACTGCCGCGCGCCGCTGTCGACGATCACCGCCTGTGCGAAGGCGACGCCCTGCTCGTCGATCAACTCTTCCCGCCAGAGATCTCGCAGCCGCGCGCGGTCCGACGGCCCGGCGAGCTGATCGGCCAGTGCGATCAGCGTGGTCGCCTTGCGTTCTCGGACATCGTCACCGGAAGGCTTTCCGGTGGTCGGCGGGTCGCCGAAGACGCCGAGCAGGTCGTCGCGAAGCTGGAATGCTTCTCCGACCAGAACGCCGTAGGCACCGAGAACATCCATCACGGTGTCGTCGCAGTCGGCCATCGCCGCACCGAGTTCCAGGGTTCGGCGCACGGTGTAGTTGCCGGACTTACGGCGTGCGATGTCCATCACCGCGGTCAAGGACGGAAAGCGGTTCGCGTCGTTGGACAGGTCCGCGAGCTGACCTACTGCCAGTTCGCTGCGCATCGAGTCGTAGCGTGGCCATGCCCGGCCCAACGCGGCGGTGCCGACGCCACTTTCGCGCAACATGCGCTCGGCCCACACCAAGTACAGGTCGGCGAGGAGGATCGCTGCGGATTCGCCGAATCGGGCCGCCGATCCCGACAACCCCTGCTCGGTATGCCACGCGGCCAGCCGCAGATGGGTCGACTGTCGTCCCCGTCTGACACGGGACTCGTCCATCACGTCGTCTTGCACGAGCGCGAACGCGTGTAGCAGTTCCACACTTGCGGCCGCGCGCAGCGCTGGTTCGGACTCACCGCCGCCACCACACAGCCAACCGAGATAGACGAAAGCCGACCGCACGCACTTGCCACCCGACGCGAAGTCGACCATCAGCCGACCTGGCAGTGAGAACCCCACCGGGTCCAATTCCGCCGCGCAACGCGCCCGGACGAACTCATCGACGTGATCGCGGACCGATCTCTGTGTCTGCGCGAGCCACCGTTCGAACTGTGTCGAGCCGTCGTCGGTGGAGAGTCCGCGAGGTCCGGCTGCGGTCGCAGCTCGCTCTGCATTCACGCCACGATTGTGACACCGTTTTTCCAAAAACGCATCGTTTGTGCGTCGATTGATGCCGCGTCGGCTCTCCCTCGCCGCCACAAGTTGTTCCGCACCGCGCCCGGGTGTCAGAGGGATCCGGTTGGATGAGCGCGTGACTGTCTATGACGTAGCCCGCCGGCTTCCTGCCATCGCCGACCTGCGGGACCTGTGCCGCTCGCTCGCGATGCTCGACGCGATCCTGAGCCCGGACTGGGAAAGCCGTTACTACTCCTTCGACGGCGCTTGGGCCGAAGGCCAGGAGATGGCTTCGATGCGCAACGGGTCGGGAGACGAATACTCCATCGTGTTCTCGGTGGCCGGGGTATATATCCGGGGCTTTGGCCACGAGTCGCCGATGAGCCCGTATGGCCATGACCGCCGGCCCTGGCCGGGAGTGATCGACGATGTTCCCGATGTCTTCATGCCCTTGGTCGAGGAGCCGGCGTTCACCGACGAGGACGGCGTGCTTGCTGTGACGGCCTGCTTGTGGCGGGAGGCGACGGATGATCAGTGGCACCACGGCACGATCGACTTCCCCCCGGACCATGCCGACCCTGATGGGGCGAACTATCTGTTCCAACTACTGGTCGACCGCTCACCTGAAGCGTTCCAGCGCTTCGCCGAGGACTATTACGAGATCTCTGTGGACCTGGAAGCGGTGCGTGACGTGTATGCCTTGCGGCCGCTGGACCAGGAACTCGTGTCGTCGTTGAACTGAGAGGCCACGCTGGTGGACCTGGCCCGAGACATCTCCGAAATCGGATATCCGCATGCCTCGTGATCGAGTGAACGGAATTCGATCGTTCAGTCGGGGAAACCCGCGGGATCGACGAGCAGGCGCTTGAGTACTTTGCCGGTTTCCCCGCGGGGCAGCGAGTTGAGAAAAGTGACATCGCGTGGGACCGAAAAGCGGCTGAGCCGGTTGCGGATGTAGGTGCGCACCATGCCCGAATCCAGGCTGGAGCCTTCCTGTTTGACGAGGAATGCGGCCAATCGCTGACCGAATTCACGGTCGGGTACCCCGACCACCGCGACATCGCTGACCTGCGGCAGATACGACAGAGCCTCTTCGACCGGACGTGGGAAGACGTTCTCGCCACCGGAGATGATCATTTCGTCGTCGCGACCCGCCACGAACAGTCTGCCCTCCGCGTCGAGATAGCCCAGATCGCCGGTGTTCAGCATGCCGTCGGCCTCCTCGGGCGGAGTGTCGTTGACGTAGCCGTCGAACAGCATGTGGTTGCCGACGAAGATCCGGCCGGTCACCCCTATCGGCACCGGCTGGTTGTCGGCACCGAGGATCGCGATCCGGGTCCCCAGCGGCGGGCGGCCTGCCGTGGTCGGGGCGGCACGAAGGTCCTCGGGCGCTGCGACGCTCGCCCAGGAGACCTCGGTGGAACCGTAGAGGTTGTAGAGCACATCACCGTAGTCGTCGAGGAAGCGATCGACGGTCGCCGCGACGAGTGGAGCACCGCAACTGACGACATGACGCAGACTGCTCAGGTCGTGGCGAGCGCGCACCGTGGCGGGCAGGTCGACCATGCGCTGGATCATGGTCGGCACCGCGATGAGTGTGTTCACCCGGTGTTCGGCGACCTGACGAAGGCATTCCTCGGCATCGAATCCTTGCGCGAGCACCACGGTGGCCCGTACGGCGGTGCTCAATTGCAGTGCCGAGAGCCCCCACGTGTGGAACAGCGGCGCGGGGATCATCATCGTGCTGCCCACGTGGATCGGTATTCGCGACAGGAGCGCGACCAGGGTGTCGAATCCCTTCGGATGCGGTCGCCTTGCGCCCTTCGGCGTGCCGCTGGTTCCCGACGTGAGCACGATCTGGCGCCCGGGCATCGTGGGGACCGGAAAAGTCGTGTTACCCATGGCGATCAGATCCTCGATGGTGATCCGGCCCGGGTCCGCGGGTAGGTCGTCGGTGACGAAGCGCGGCACGCCGTTGTGCAGATATTGCACGAGGTGCTCGAGGTCGGTGTCGACGAACAATGCCGAGAGCCGGTGCCGCTGCACGATCTCCTCGATCCGCCTGCCCGACAGGCCGGCGTTCAGCAGTGCGACGTCCACGCCCAGCTTGCCCGCCGCGACCATCGTCTCGACCATGCCGCAGTGGTTGGCGGCGAGCAATCCGATCGCGTCGCCCGCGCGCAATCCGACCTCGTACATCGCCCCGGCCAGCGCGGTGGTGCGCTTGTCGGTTTCGGCGAATGTGGCCGTGCTGACGGTGTCGATCAGGGCGAGCTGGTCGGGGCTGTGCGCGGCGCCCGCCGCGTAACCGCCCGCCAGGTTGAAACCCCACCGGTACAAGGACCGCAGTTGCCGCGCCGAGGTCACCGGCGGCGCGACCAGCCCGGAATTCACCACCCAGCGCACCAGTTCGGACTTGCGGCGGATCGGCGCCCGGTCGCCGTTTCCCACCACCGATGTCTGCGCCCCACGCACCACATCGACCGCACGCCGCAACCCGGCCCTGATCCACCGGACGGTCTCGGCGTCGCGTGCGTCCGCCAGCGCCGGGTGCAACCGCGGCGCGGCGAAGGCGGTGACGCTCACGCTGGTTCGCTGCTGGTCACCGGCGAGCCGGATCAGCGCGAAACTGCCCGTCTCCGGGTTGTGCAGTTCGAAGCTCTCGTACCAGCGACCGATCCGCAAGGCCAGATCGATGGTTCGTACGCCGACATCCGCGTCGCCGATGCGGACCTGCCACCTCGTGTCCCCCTCGGTACCGGTCAACCGCTGGCATCCCCCGATGCCGGACCACAGCCGCGGATAGCTCTGCGGTTCCAGCAGCACTTCCCACAACGCCTGCCTCGCGACGGCGAAGTCCACGGTCACATCCACGACATCACTCGACATCTCTGCGCCTCTCTCGGCCCGGCCACGCTGCCGGGAAGTGCCCACGCATCCCGGCCACTGTGCCGCGACGGCGCCTTTCGTCAGGCACTGCACCAGAAGTCATGGTCGCGCACGGCGCCGTGGCCGAACGCGAATTCTCCGGATGCTTGACGGATGACCGAAGAACACGCGCACCAGCTGTGAACACTGCCAATCGTCGGCCGATCCGAATGCGGGTAGGGCCCGCGCGCTTCAGTCCACTCGCTGGGCAGGATCGACGGTCGGTGGTGACGGATCAGCGAACAGTCCGCCATGCAGGAGCTGGGCGACCGCATCGTCCCAGCGGTGCAGTTGTGCCGGTGAGGTGAGGGGCTCGGGTAGGTGCCGGTCGATCTGTTTCCGCAACACGGCCGTACCGATGACCAAGATCAATGGATGCAGCGCTGCCCACGTGCGGTCGACGTCGGGTCGTAGCAGGCCCTGTTCATCGAATTGGTTCCACTGGGTGGAGCTGATGGAGACCAGTCCATCGAAGACGGTCGTGCCGATGGTGTCGCCCTCTATGAACGCGTGGGCGATGTAGTCGACGACCTCGGGATGGTCGGTCATGATCGAGGTGACCCGGTGCCCCAACTCGCCGAGCGAATCCTCCGGTGGTGGCGGTAGGGGCCGAGACGCAACCGCTGTCGCGACGACTCGCAGGACGTACTCGTCGACAGCGACAACGAGTCCGGCCTTGGTGCCGAAGTGATGTTGCACCAGCCCGATCGACACCCCCGCCTTCTCCGCCACCGCACGAAGCGAGGTTGCCGAAACCCCGTCGGCGGCGAAGCACTTCAACGCGGCAGCGCGGATCCGGTCCGCGGCCGAGGGGCCGGGGTCTGCCGGTAGGGGAAATGGCGACGTGGGCTGCACGCATCAACCATAGACAATACGAGCATACTGTGTCACGATACGTTCATATTTCAAAACAGTATGGACATATTGCGCCAGGTATCGAGGTAGGTAATGGCCATTCAGGACAATCGACGTCGGACACGAAACCTGCGACTGGCCGCTGTGACGTTCGCGATCGGGTTCGGCGTCCACGGCTTGGATCATCTGCGCCGCGGCATGGACGCTTCGCCGATGTCGATCATGATCGGCGGCAACGTGCAGGCAGTGCTTGTCGCCGTCGCCGTTCTGATGACGATGACGCACCGGTACCGGGCGCCGGAAGCGGCGATCGGCATCGGTTTCGGCAGCGCGGCCGTGTTCACCTACGCCCACCTGCTACCGACATTCTGGGCCGACTATCAAGACAGCTATATCTCGTTGCCGCACACCAACGTCACCTGGTTCTCCTGGCTGAGCGCGATCACCGAGATCGGCGCCGGTCTCGTCTACGGGTGCGTCGGCGTCGGCGTACTACGAGCCAGGAAATCAACCGACCCCTCCGCGTGTCTCGACGCCTCCTCGCCCGGAACAAACCGATGAGGGTCCTGGTGCTCGGCGGCTACGGCGCCGTAGGCGGCCATCTCGTCACCGAGCTCCGCCGCCGAGGAGACGTGGTGGTCGTCGCCGGACGCGATCCGGCCCGCTCGGACACGGTCATCGATCTCCAAGACCCTCGGCTGTCGGCCTATCGTGCGGCGCTGCCCGGCACCGATGTGACAGTCAACGCCTCGGGAGCCGAAAATCCACGATTGGCTGCCCTCGCCGGTGACCACGGGTCCGCGTTCATAGAAATCTCGGCCACCTCCGAATATCTCGACGACCTCGCACGGACAAATGTGGGGTCCCCGGTCGTCGTCGAGGTCGGCCTCGCCCCTGGGCTGACCAACCTACTCGCAGCAGCAGTCCACCGAACATCGCCGGGCTCTATCGACGTCGCCGTGTTCCTCGGCGCGGGTGAACGTCACGGCGCTGCCGCCGTCGAATGGTCATATCGACTGCTGGGCAAGCATTTCTGCGACGGCGACGACTACATCCGCAACTACACACAGCCCGAGACCTTCCGGCTACCCGGGTACCGGAGACCACGGCGGCTCTACCGGCTCGATTTCGCCGACCAGCACACCCTCCAGCACGACTTCAATGTGCCTGTCCGCACGTTCTTCGGCCTCGATTCCCGCCTTGCCACGACCGCGCTAGCCGCGCTCACCTGGCTGCCCGGTGCCTCGAAAGCGCCACGCGGACTTCACCTCCCAGGAACCGACCGATGGATCGTGCTGGCCCGCAGCCAGGACGGGACCACGCGCTGGGCTCGGGGAACAAACCAATCCCGGGCGACCGCGATCATTGCTGCTGCGGCCGCTACTCGCGCGCCGCATCTCTCCCGCGGAATCCACTCCCTGCATCGCGTTCTCACACTGGCCGACCTGCCGCTGGATGAAATCGAACTCGACATCCCGGAGCCGAGCGCCTGACCGACTTCTGCAACAGCGGCGTTCCTCCCTTGATCACCGAAGAGGAATGCTCGATGTGCGACGGTGTCAGCTCGCGCGCGTGCCGGGGTCTTCGGGGACTTCGGCGGTTTTCGTGCTGCGGTGCGCCCGGATCAGCAGGGCCGCGCGGAGGTAGCACAGGCCGGTGATGTCGTTGAGGTCGAATCCGGTCATCTGGGTGATCCGCTTGAGCCGGTAATCGACGGTATTGGTGTGGATGAACATTTTTCGCGCGGTGCGCGCACGTTGCATATTCGTCGCCAAATACACCTCGAGGGTTTGCATCAATTCAGGATGCGGTTCGAGGGAATCGAGGACAGAACTCAGATAGTCGCGGGCGGGTCCCGGTCGGGTGAGCTGATATTCGAATGCCAATTCGTGCGGGCGGTACACCTTGCTCGGCCCGCCGAGGCGGTGCACTATTTCGATGAGTTCGTGGACCTCTTCGGCGGCGCGCGGGATCTCCGTCGGCGCGGCCGTCGTCACCACCGCGCGGAGCGGTACCTGGGCGGCCGCGGACAGGCGTGTCACCAGGTCGTCGAGGTCTGCTCCGGCGAACTCGGAGGCGGGCAGCAGCAGTGTGCCGCCGTCCACGCTGAGCAGCGAGAGTGCCTTGCCGTCGCATCGGTCGGCGAGTTCGGCTTGGACTCGCCGCAGCTTGCGTCGGGCGACTACTTTCGCGTTCAACCCCGGTTCGGATTCTTTTGCATGGGGAGGAAGTTCGAGCGCCATGACGTGATATTCGGTGTCGATCTCGATGCCGCATTCCCGAGCCATCGTCGCGGTGTTCTGGCCGCCGAGCAGCGCGGAGGTGAGCGTGTGCACGGCCGTATGGTGCTCGCTGACGACAGCACGCAGTTCCCGCACATACGCCGCCGACACCGCGGCGGTGATCATGTCCTGGGCGTCCATCAGCCGCCGCACCACGCCCACCATGGTGTCGTAATCATGGTTGGTGACATTGGTGATGATGAGGTCGAAGCCGAGTTTGAAGCCTTCGTACACGGCGTGATGGATGGTGTCGATCGGAATGCCCTCGCGCGCCCAGTCGGCGGCGGCGGCCTGCACGCGCTCCACCCGGCCGGGCAGATCTCGGCCGTCGAGCATGCTCCGGGTGAGTTCCAGGCAAATTCTGGTGACGGTGGTGATATCGCCGTCGAGCGCTTCACCGGGCAGTGTGCCGCAGGGGACGACGTTTTCGATGAAATGGACGACCATCTGCCGCGAGATCGCGCGCACATCGCTCAGGGGTGTCGATACCGGGCGGCCCGCGGCGGTCAAGAACGGTTCGATGGAGGTCGAAACAGCCATGGTGAATCCTTCCCACCCGAGTTCGTAGTTACCGGGCACGGGCAGGTGCGGGCGCCCCGACGCTCGCCCACACCCGCCGCACGGTCTGGCAGATCAGAGGCAGAAGCTCACTTCCAGCGGCCCCAGCGGCAGCGGCAGGCAGACCTCGACCGAACCCGAAACAGGTGCGGGCGCGGCGGCGGTGGCGGTGCCCACGCTCAGCGCGGCGGCCGACATGACGAGCGCGGCAACGGCGAGCGGGCGGCTGATTTTGGCGTTCATATGTACTTCCTCGATTGTGCTCGTGAACATCCCATCCTCGGGACATCTCGATCAGATCACGACGACTCCCGGATCTCATTCGTCCGGCCGAGGTTTTGACGTTCCCATTTCGCTCGCCGCACAATCCTCGGAGGAATCCACAACAAATGGTGACGGCCGTTTCCGCCCCGCATCGGGTATGTATGCGGGCGCCGCCACCACGGCGCTTCAGGCCCTCGGCAACCCCAGCTGCGCACAGGCCAGCAGCGCCACCTCGATGTCGAGCCGGTGCTCGGTGACCGGATGCCCGAGCACCTCCTCGGCTTTGCGCACCCGATAGTGCACGGTGTTCTTGTGGACGTGCAGGCGCGCGGCGGCATCGGTGTAACTGCCTCGCGCGTCGAGGAATACGCGCACCGTCTCCCGGAGCCTGGCCGCCGTCTCGTCGGTGCCCATCAGTCCGCCGAGCACGCGCCCCGCCCAGGCCTGCACCCGCGTCACGTCGTCGGCGAGCAGCCCGGTCAGCGCCACGTCCGCGTAGGCGAGTACACCGCGCGATCGGGCGGCCACCGCCACCGAGCGAGCCCGCTGCGCGTCGTGGAAGCTCTGCCGGAAACCCGCGAGCCCCGGCGCGGGATCCCCCACGGCCATCGACAGAATCGGTGTGGCGCGCAGCTCCCGGGCCAACCGCGCGGTGTCCAGCACGGGCCTGCCGGTCGAAGCCAGCCACACCCAGCGGGTGTGCTCGTCGATGTCGACGGTCATCGGCGAACGGGCCGACACCGCGGCCAGCACCTGGATGCCGGCTCGCAGCACAGGCCCCGGGTCGGCGGTTCCCGGCGGTGTCCACAGCAGCACGAACTGGTGCCAGCCGCGCAGCGACACCGACAGCATCTGCTCCGCGGAGGCCAGGTCCAGTTCCTCGGCGTCGAGCACCGCGCGGACCTGGGCAGCGCGGGCGGCGTCGGTGCGCGCGTCCCAGCGGCGTCGCTCCGTGCCGTAGATATCGATCAGGCCCTCGATCACCTGGTCGATGTAGCTGTTGACGAGCTCGGCGATGCGCGCCGCGGCGGCCAGCGCCACTTCGGTGGGCGGCGCCAACTCGGTCAGTAACCTGATCGTCCGCTGCACGAACATGTGCTCGCCGAGTCGGTAGGCCCGCAGCAGCGCCTCGAGCGACAGATCGTGCTGGGCGAAACGGCGGGCGTACTCGGCGGCGGCGGGCGGCACGGTGATGTCGCCGAGCCCGATGCCGAGGGTGAGCATGTCGATGATGGCGGTGAGGTTCGACTCGGTGCTCGCGACCATGAGTCCGCGGATCTCGTCATCGTGGCGGAACTCCGGGATGGTGTCGGCGAACATCGTGGTCATCGCGGGGGTGAGCCGGTCCAGATCCGCCTTGATCCGGCCCGCCACCTCGCGGACAAGAGCGTCGTAGTCGGGGGCCATGGGCGCCGACACTACCCCGCGCCCACCCGCCGACCAGGCTGTTTGTACCCGTGGCACAACGGGGGCTCGCAACGCTGGTCTCCCGGCCCGTAGCCGCCGCGGAGACCGGTCCTTACGGTGATTGTTGTAACTCAGATCACACTCAGCCTCGTGAGGAATCATGCGACAGATCGTCGAATTGCCCACCACCCGAGCGGTTTCCGCGCCGGACGCGCCGTGCCTGGCCGACGACACCACCGCGCTGACGAACGCGCAGTTCCGGGAGCGGGTGCACGGCGCCGCCTCGGTGCTGCGCCAGGCGGGTGTGCGTGCGGGTGACGTGGTCGCGGTGGTGCTGCCCAACCGCGTCGACCTCGTGGTCGTGCTGTTCGCCGCCTGGCAGCTCGGTGCGGCGGTGACACCGGTGAACCCGGGACTGACCGACGACGACATCAGCTTTCAGATCGCCGATTCGCGAGCACTGGTGGTCGTCGGTGACCCCGGCCGAGCCGGGACCACCCTCGACGTGGCCGAACTGGCGCATTCCGCCGGCCCGGTCGCGGCAGTGGCCCCTCGCGACGGTCTGGCGCTGATCATCTACACCAGCGGTACCACCGGCCGCCCCAAGGGCGTGCTGCTCGGCCACGACAACCTCGCCGCCATGTGTGCGATGGTCATCGGCGCGCTCGGCCTGGACGACACCGACCACAGTCTGCTGATCCTGCCTCTGTTCCACGTCAACGGGATCGTGGTCAGCGTGCTGTCGCCGCTGCTGGCCGGAGGACACACCACGATTGCCGGGAAGTTCTCCGCGACCGGCTTCTTCGACCTGGTCGAGCGGGTCCGCCCGACCTATTTCTCCGGCGTGCCCGCCATCTACGCCATGCTGGTGGCCCAGCCCGCCGAGCTGTGTCCCGACACCTCCTCGCTGCGGCTGGCGATCTGCGGCGCGGCACCCATGCCCGCAGAGCTCATCGCCCGGTTCGAGGACCGCTTCGGTGTCCCGGTCGTGGAGGGCTACGGGCTGTCCGAGGGCACGTGCGCCTCGACACTGAATCCGGCGTCGGGACAACGCAAACCGGGCACGGTCGGCCTGCCGCTGCCCGGTCAGACCGTGCAGGTCGTCGACCTCGACGGCGTCGCGCAGCCCGCCGGGGAACGCGGCGAAGTGGTGATCAGCGGACCGAATGTCATGCGCGGCTACCTCGGCAAGCCCGAGGAGACGGCGAAGACGGTGATCGATGGCCGGCTGCATACCGGTGATATCGGCTATTTCGACCCCGATGGTTATCTGGTCCTCGTAGACCGGATCAAGGACATGATCATCCGCGGTGGGGAGAACCTCTACCCGAAGGAAATCGAGAACGCGCTCTACACCCACCCGTCCGTGCACGAGGCGGCGGTGGTCGGAGCGCCCGATCCGGTGCTCGGGGAGGTGCCGGTCGCGCACGTGGTCACCACCGGCGCGGTGACCGCCGCCGAACTCACCGAGCACTGCCGCGCGCGGCTCGCCGCGTTCAAGGTGCCCGCGGCGATCGTGCTCACCACCGAACTGCCGCGCAATCCCGTCGGCAAGATCGACAAGAACCGGCTCCGCGCAATCGCGGCGACCGCCTGAACACACTCCACCGGAAGGTAATTCGGAATTCGAGGCAATTCCGGTCGCGGTCGCGCGCGCCCGGAACACGACAAGAAAGGCATGAGAACAATGGGGTTCAAAACAGGTGATTTCCCCCCGGTGGATACGGAGACTTTTCTCGATCTGCCACTGCGCGACCGTGTGCGCACCTTGGCCCTGCACTGGGTCGAATACGGCTTCGGCACACCGAAGATGATCCACACCGTCTATGTGCTGAAACTGCTGGTGCTCTACATGTTCGGCGGCGTCCTGGTGTCGACGCTGACCTCGGGAACCGGCCCGTTCTGGGACATCGGCGCCTGGTGGGATCAGCCGATCGTCTACCAGAAGCTGGTGGTGTGGACTGTACTGCTCGAGGCGATCGGCGTGGCCGGGTCCTGGGGTCCGCTGGCGGGCAAATTCAAGCCGATGACCGGTGGCGTGCTGTTCTTCGCCCGGCCGGGAACCATCCGGCTACGACCGTGGCGGCGGGTGCCGTTCACCGCGGGCAACACCCGCACACCCCTTGATGTCGCGCTGTACCTCGGCTTCCTCGCGGCGCTCGGGCTCGCGCTGCTGGCGCCGGGACGTGCATCCCAGTCGCTGCTGGAACGCCTACCCGACAACACTTCCGGGCTGATCAGTCCCGCGCTGCTCATCGTCGCGATCGCGTTGTACATCCTGTGCGGGCTGCGGGACAAGACGATCTTCCTGGCCGCGCGTGGTGAGCAATATCTGCCCGCGCTGGTGTTCTTCGCCCTGCTGCCGTTCACCGACATGATCATCGCCGCCAAGCTGCTGATCGTGATCGTGTGGGTCGGTGCCGGGGCGTCGAAGTTCGGCAAGCACTTCGCCAATGTCGTGCCGCCGATGGTGTCCAACAGCCCTTCCGTGCCGTTCCGGTCGGTCAAGCGAGCCCACTACCGCGACTTCCCGCACGATATCCGCCCCTCCAGGCTCGCGGCGTTCATGGCGCACGTCGGCGGCACAACCGTCGAGGTGGTCACCCCGATCGTGCTGCTGTTCTCCACCAACCACTGGCTCACCCTGGCCGGCGTGGCGATGATGGTCGTGTTCCACCTGTTCATCACCTCCACCTTTCCGCTGGCGGTACCGCTGGAATGGAACATCCTGTTCGCCTACCTGACGGTGTTCCTGTTCCTCGGCTACCCGAACAGCGAGGGGTACGCGGTGTTCGACATGTCCTCGCCGTGGTTGACCCTGGCGATCGTCGTGGGGCTGGCGTTCTTCCCGATCGTCGGGAACCTGCGCCCGGACCTGGTGTCGTTCCTGCCGTCGATGCGTCAGTACGCCGGCAACTGGGCCTCGGCGCTGTGGGCCTTCGCGCCCGGCGCGGAGCAGAAGCTGAACACCATCGAGCATCGGCCCACGCTCAACCAGCTCGAACAGCTCCGGGCCATGGGTTACGAGCCTGCCGTCGCCGAGATCACGATGCAGCAGACCATCGGCTGGCGCTCCATGCACAGTCAGGGCCGCGGCCTGTTCTCCCTGCTGTACAAGCACATTCCCGATATCGACCGCTGGACCGTGCGCGAAGCCGAGTTCGCCTGCAACTCGCTGATCGGCTTCAACTTCGGCGACGGGCACCTGCACAATCTCGACCTGATCGAGGCGGTCCAGCAGCGGGTCGGGTTCGCGCCCGGAGAATGGATCGTGGTCTGGGTCGAATCGCAGCCCATCCACAAACCCACCCAGGAGTACATGGTGATCGACGCCGCCGTCGGCGTGATCGAGCGGGGCACCTGGCGGGTCGCCGACGCGGTCGAGGCGCTGCC
Source organism: Nocardia sp. JW2 (assembly GCF_051843015.1). Taxonomy (NCBI): domain Bacteria; kingdom Bacillati; phylum Actinomycetota; class Actinomycetes; order Mycobacteriales; family Nocardiaceae; genus Nocardia; species Nocardia sp. JW2. The sequence continues at coordinate 213,411 of NZ_JBPXLK010000004.1, read as the reverse complement.
GTGGCTGCCCGGTGGTCCCATCCCCCATCAGGTGACCTGGCGGCGCGAAGACGTCGACGCCCCGATCGTGTCCCGCCGCGCGGATACCACGGTCCAGCCCGCCGAATAGCCCGGAAACCGCAGACAGACAGGACGAGTCGATGAAGACGGCGACAGTGGTCGGCAGCGGCCCCAACGGGCTGGCGGCGGCGATCACCCTGGCCCGGGCGGGCCTGGAAGTGACAGTGCTGGAAGCGGCCGACACCGCCGGCGGCGGCACCCGCTCCCACGAGGCGATCGTGCCCGGCCTGCTGCACGACCACTGCTCGGCCATCCATCCGATGGCCGTCGGCTCGTCCTTCCTGCGCGGCATCGACGTGGAACGGTACGGATTGCGTTGGGCGCATGCGGCATTGGATTGCGTGCACCCCCTCGACGACGGCAGCGCGGGGGTGCTGCACCGCTCGGTCTGCGACACCGCCGCCGGACTCGGCGTCGACGAGCGGCTGTGGCGCAAGCTGTTCGAGGGCCCGGTGGCCGGCTACGACCTCACCAGCGCGGACATCATGCGGCCGCTGCTGCACCTGCCCCGGCATCCGATCCGGCTGGCGCGCTTCGGGATTCCCGCGACGCTGCCCGCCACTTTCCTGGCGCGGGCCTTCCGCACCGAGCAGGGTCGGGCGCTGTTCGGCGGTGTCGCCGCGCACGCCTTCCATCCGCTGCACCGGCCGCTGAGTGCCAGTATCGGTCTCGGCATCCTCACCGCGGGCCACCGATACGGGTGGGCGGTGGCGGTCGGCGGCTCTCAGCGCATCGCCGACACTATGGCCGCGGTCCTCGGTGACCACGGCGGCAAGATCGAAACCGGTGTCCGGGTGCGCTCGACGTCGGACCTGCCGCCCTCGGATATCACGATCTGGGATCTCGCGCCGACCGCGGTCGCCGAGATCCTAGGCGACCGGCTACCCGCCCGTGTCGCCCGCGCTTACCGCCGATTCCGTTACGGGCCGGGCGCTTTCAAGGTGGACTTCGCTGTCGAGGGTGGTGTCCCGTGGACCGCGCCCGCCGCGCGACGGGCGGGCACCGTGCACCTGGGTGGCGACTTCGCCGAGATCGCCGCGGCCGAACGCGACATCCACGCGGGCCGGCTGCCACAGCGCCCCTTCGTCCTGGTCGGTCAGCAGTATCTGGCCGACCCCGGCCGCTCGGTCGGTGACATCCACCCCGTGTGGACCTACGCCCACGTGCCCAACGGCTACACCGGTGACGCCACCGAGGCGATCATCGCTCAACTCGAGCGCTTCGCCCCCGGCTTCCGCGAGCGGGTGATCGGCATGTCGGTCCACAGCACGGCCGAATTCGCCGCGAGCAACCCGAATTTCGTCGGCGGCAACATCATGACCGGCGCCAAGGACATCCCGCAGCTGGTCTTCGGCCCGCGAAAGACCCTCCAGCCCTACGACATCGGCCTCCCCGGCCACTATCTGTGCTCTGCGGCGACGCCGCCGGGCCCGGGTGCGCACGGTATGTGTGGCGCGAACGCCGCCGAGCGGGCGCTGCGGAAGACGCATTCCTGAGGCCTCGTCGACCAGCGGGTTACGTCGACCCGAACCACCGGATAGGCGTGACTCAATCCACCGCGCGTCGGGACGAGTCGAGTCGGTGCACGGTGAGGGCGGCCGCGAGCATGCGGGATTCCCGGGGGACGGTGGGGTCGAGGCCGGTGAGTTCCGCGATGCGGTGCAGTCGGTAGGTGAAGGTGTTGGGATGGACGTGGAGGCGACGGGATGCTGTTTTGCGGTCGGCGCCGTAGTGCAGGTGGGCTTCCAGCGCGTCGAGCAGATGGGGGCTGGCCAACAACGGAATCACGCGTTGGGCCAGTCTCGCTCGCGCGGGGCCCGGACGCGTGAGCTGATACTCCAGCAGCAGATCGTCGAGCCGGTAGCAGCCACCCGGTCTGCCGCGCAGGCGCGCCAATTCGGTCAGTTCGATCGCGTCTTCGGCGGCGGTCGGGATATCCGCACGGCTGATGCCGGGGAGTTCGGCCAGATACACGGTGACGCCGAATTGCTCCGACAGTCGCGCGGCGAGTCGGTCGAACTGTTGGGATTCGAGGGTGCCGGTCTCGGCGCTGTCGCTCACCAACGCGATTCCACTCTTCCCGTCGAACGTGGCGGGGGTGGTGGTGCCGGTGAGGTCGTCGAGTGCGTTCTGTAGCACCCGGATTCGGCGCCGGGCCACCAGATTCGCGGCGCTGCCCGTCAGCGGCGGTTCATTCAGGTGTATCGCCAAGACGGTGTAGTGATCGGCGAGAACCGTGTCCGCGCGGGCCGCGAGTTCCTCGGCGGGCAGGCCCCGCACCAGTGCCGAGCACAATTCGCGACGCGCCTCCCGCTCGGCGTGATAGATCGAGCGCTCGACCTCGGTGTATGCCTCCACGACCGTCAGATTGATATCGCGCAGCAGATCGAGAAGTCTGCCGAATGCCATCAGGAATTGGTCCATCTCGTCCGGTTCGACCAAGGCCGATGCCTCGGCCAGCAACGACTTCGCCGATGCGTGGATCGCGGCGATGAGCATGCGTAGCGGCAGCCGGTCCTCGGCGTGCCGTTCGGCGACGGGTCCGACGAAGACCGCCACCTCGGCCTGACTGAAGTCACGACCGGCGGCGATGGCCTCCAAGACCGCACGGCCGCAGGTCAGGATCGTCGGCAGCACCTCCGCGGTGAAGTGGTCGGCGGGTAGGTCGGCGGGCGTGGTCGCACCGAGACCTTCCGCGAGCATGCGTTCGGAGATCTGCGGCCATCGAGCGAGCATGCGGGCAGTCAGAGCGGGTCGCACGGAAACAGGCTTTTCGACGAGCATGCCCCGATTGTGTTCCGAAGACAGGCCTGCAGTGGTAGGTCCGGTCGAATACGGCCAAACCCTGGCGTCCGCACCAATTTCGTCACCGTCATCTCAGCGCACGGTGCAACGAACGTCTCCGACTACAACGTGTTGCTACTCGTAATCGTCGCTCAGTGGAGTGACGATGCGGTCCTGTGCACGCCAAACTGTCGTGACCCTACTTTCGGAGATGCGGCCGACACCAACGATGATCATGTTCGACACCAGTGCCTTACCGACCGCGCCGTCCGCGCAGATCTCGCGGGCGACGCAGCGGATCGTCGACGGAGTTCTGCACGCGATTCGCCCGCACAATGCGCCCAGCAATGTCCTGCACGACGAAATACATGCCGTTGTCAAAGAATGTCTGGAATTGGTGAGCGGCGCGCGCGAACACGATGTACGCGCGGCGCTCCGCCCCGCTGCCGCACGATGGGCGACCACCGGTGTTCCCATCGAAACCGTCCACCGGCTCGTGCAGACAGGGTTTCGTGTTCATCTCAACGACCACACCTCGAATCCGAGATACCAAAAGAACCTCGGCAATGTCGCCAAGATCATGGAGGCGATGCAAACGGTCAACACGACGATCTACCGGGTCTATCTCGAGGTCGATCGGTTCGTCGCCGATCACCATGGTCGGCAGGCAGTCGCCCGTGCCCTGCTCAGCGGGCGAAACGCGTCCGCGGTCGCCCGTGAACACGGAACACCACTCACCGAGCGGTACCTCGTCTTGTCCGTGGCCACCCACTCGTCGGGACAAGGGACTCTTTCACCCGGCAATTTCGTCGAGATGCTGGAAGACCTTTTCACACAACCTATTTCCGCGCTCCACAGCACGCTCGGTGGCACCGTCTTGATTCACGGCACGCCGGATACCGAGACCATTCGGCACATGCTCACGCGGACATCACTGATCGTGATCGCGATCGAGGCAGCGCGTGACGGTATTCCGGCGGCCACCGAAGTCGGCCACGAATTGCTCGACGTCGCGCGCAGACTCCGAAAACGGCCAGGGCTGTACCATTTCGACGATCTCGCAGTCGAATATCAGCTGACGCGTCCCGGCCCCGGCCGCGACCGCTTCGAAGCTGCGCTCGATGGGGTCGCGGTGGATCCCGAGCTGGTGACCACGTTGCGGGTCCATCTGAACAACGGACTGCATCGTCGGCTCACGGCACGTGAGATGCACATCCACGAAAACACCGTCGACTATCGGCTCCGCCGGATCTACCGACTCGCCGGACTCGACCCCCGCCACCCGGAGCTCATCACGAGACTGCGAGCGGCCATGACCGTGCGCGAGTACATGCAGGCCGCACGCTCCCACCGCGCGGACCGAGCTCACGGACCAGGCTTCTGATCTGCACCGAGGGGCGCCCCGGCGTGGCGGTTCCATCGCCGCCGAAGATCTGGTTCGGGAGGAGCTGTCTTGGGTTCAACGCGCCTCGAGAGGCGTGGTCGCACCTATGACGGACAGCAGCTGTAGTTTCTCGTAGCTCTCGCTTCCTGGTACCGCTGTGTAGACGAGCAATAGATTCGATTGGTCTGGGTCCAGAAGGATTTGACAGTTCAGTTCCAGTGGTCCGACGGTCGGGTGTAGGTATCGCTTGACCGCTCGTGGTTTGATGCCGACTTCGTGGTGTTTCCACAGGGTGCGGAACTGCTCGCTTTCGGAGGTGAGCAACTCCGCGAGGTGGGCAGCTTTGGATGTCGGCCCACGAAGGGCGAGCACGCCCCGAAGACCCGAGACATACATTCTCGACAAGAACTCGTGGTCCTCGGCAGGGTGGATGGCACGGGCCGCTGGATCGGTGAACCATCTGTATCCGATGCTGCGCGACGGTCCGGTGTATCGAGTCAGGTCGCCTACGAGCGCGACACCGAGCGGAGTCTGGCGCAACGTTTCACCGAGTTCGGTGACGATCTCGGCCGGAGTGTCGTCGGTCAGTCTGTCGAAAATCCGCATCATGCCCGGACTGATGAACTCGCTGTCGCCATCTCGGCTCGGCGGCTGGTGCCCGGCTAGGCGGAAGAGATGGTCGCGCTCGTCCCGCGACAAGTGCAGGCCCTGCGCGATGGATGCGATCATCTGCTCGGAAGGCTGCGGGCCGCTTGCTCTTTCGAGACGCGCGAAATAGTCCGGGGACATGTGACACAGCGTGGCGACCTCTTCGCGCCGCAACCCACGAGTTCGACGACGTTTGCCACGCGGGAGACCGACATCCTCGGGCTGCAATGCCTGCCGTCGGCCAAGGAGGAACTCCGCGAGTCCCGCTCGATCGATCATCTGTACATCTTCCCCCTTCTCCGTCGGGACGCGGTCTCTCAGCCACTGATCGTCGAGTCCTGGATAAGTTCCGTAGCGAGCGGAAGGCTCGTCCTGAGGTACCGAAACGGTGCAAGCGCAGGTCGACATCAGGAGTAGCCCATGGTGCGCGAAAACTACGACATCGCGATCCCCGACCTTTCCGGTAAACGAGCGGTCGTGACGGGAGGAAGCGATGGCATCGGACTCGGTATCGCGACGATGCTCGCCGGCGCGGGCGCCGAAGTCGTCCTGCCCGTCCGTAATCGCCGCAAAGGCGAAGCGGCCATTGCGAAGATTCGCGAGCAGCACCCTGACGCGATACTTTTTCTGCGCGATCTGGACCTGTCTTCGCTGGCGTCGATCGCGGCGCTCGGTGAGCAGTTGCGTGCCGACGGTTCACCGATCCATTTCCTGCTGAACAACGCGGGCGTCATGACCCCGCCCGAGCGGCAGGCCACCACCGATGGATTCGAGCTGCAGTTCGGCACCAACCACCTCGGTCATTTCGCGTTCACGGGCCACCTCCTACCACTCCTACGCGCCGGTCACGCGCGGGTGACCACGCAATCGAGCGTGGCGGCCCGCAACGCCGAGATCAACTGGGCAGACCTGAACTGGGAACGGAAATACGACGGAATGCGGTCCTACCGGCAATCCAAGCTCGCGTGTGGGCTGTTCGGGCTCGAACTCGGTCGCCTCAGCCGCGCGAAAAATTGGGGAATCACCAGCAATATCTCTCATCCCGGTGTCGCACCGACAAGCCTGCTCGCAGCACGCCCGGAAATCGGACGGAGCGGCGACACCATGCAGGTACGGATCATCCGTTGGCTTTCTGCGCACGGAATCATCGCGGGAACCGTGGACAGCGCGAAACTTCCCGCGCTCATGGCCGCGGTCACTCCTGAATCCAAAGACGGTGGTTTCTACGGTCCACAATGGCCGGGCCGAGTCGGCGGCCCGCCCGGAGAGCAGAAGCTGTGGAAACCACTGCGCGACACCGACAGCGCCTCGCGACTCTGGAAGATCTCGGAGGATCTGACCGGCGTTTCGTACGGGTAGGAGACCACCGGATCTCCATTGCGACGCGTTGGCGAGTCAGTGTATGCGTAGCGGCAAGGTCCGGTGACGGCGCACGAAAATGCTTGGTACCCAGAGTGGTTGGTCGTCCTCTATGAGAGTGAAGTTGTTGCTGCGTTCGAGCAGCGTGGTCATCGCGACCCGGGCCTCCGTTCGAGCCAGTGCCGATCCGAGGCAGAAGTGGGCGCCTTTGCCGAATGCGAGATGACCAGTCAGGCTTTTCCGATCGATGTCCACTTCGTCCGGGGCTGGGAAGCGCGCGGGGTCGCGATTCGCGGCGCCCCAGAGCAGCAGCAGATGGCTGCCCTCTGGCAACTCGATATCGCCGAGGGTCGTCGAGGTGGCGACGTGCCGGTGGTGGCCGCGGAACGGGGACTCGAGCCGCAGAACCTCCTCGAGGAACGGAGCGACGAGGTCGGGCTGCGCTCGTAAGTGCTCCTGGAGATGCGGGCGGGTGGCCAGGATTCTGGCCGCACTGGCGATCAGACCTGCGGTGGACTCTCCCCCGGCTCCGACCAGTTGCACCAAGACCAGGACGGCGACTTCCTCGGAGATCTCGCCGGTGGTGCAGGCGTGGGCCAAGACCCCGAGTAGGTCGTCGCCGGGATCTTGTCGGGCACGTTGCAGTTGGTAGTGCAGGTACTGAGCGAGTTCCGCCGCCGATGCGAACAGCCTGCCCAGCTGCCCTTCGCCGACCACACCGCCCAGCATCTCGGTGCTGTCGTAAGCCCAGACGAGCAGCTGCGGCACGTCCTGTTCGGGCAGTCCGATCAGGTGCGCGACCATTGCCAGCGGCAAACGATCAGCCATCTCGCCGGCCCAGTCGATCCGGTCGTCACGCATTCCGTCGGACCACAAACGATCGACCAGCTCGCCGACGGTGGGGCCGAGAGTTCGGATCCGCTTACCCAGGACCGGCAACACCAGCTTGCGGTGAGCCAGATGGGTCGGGTCGTCGGCGGTCGCCAGGACGTGCACCGCTTGTCCACCGCCGTCCAGGTCGAAAGTCGTCGGCGGGCCGCTGGATTGCTGGACAAGTACCCCGGTCAGATTGGACGAGAAGTCCTCGGTGCGACGCACGACTTCGGTTACCAGCTCCCACGTCGAAACGAGGAAGAAGTCGGTGCCGGGAACCCGATGAACCGGCGCGGTTTCACGCAACGATCGGTACAGGAGGTACGGATTCTCGAGGTGATCCGAATCGAAGATGTCGATCTCGTCCAGCGGCATGACGCCCATCAGCTACTCCAAACCCATCAGTAGAACGTGTTTCAGTAGCATCACCGTCCACGGCCGAAACAGGCGTGTCAAGATCACGTGGAGAATTGCGATTCACCGCTTTTACCTGCGGTTTCATTTGTCTCAATGCCTGCGAAGCTCAGGCCATCGAAGCTGGTCGGCGGACCCATTTGTGGAGGGCCCGATAGACACAATCGCAACTCTGTCTCACTATGAGATCTAACGCAGAGTCCGTTCCAACTGCTGGAGGCACCCCATCACAGGTCATGATCGGGCTGATTGGCTCGCCGGTGGGCGTCGTCGCGACATCGCCGCCGAACGAATCCACGCCGCGGCGACCGCCCTGATTCTCGAACGAGGCATCGAGGCAGTGAATGTCGACGAGGTCGCCGCGCGCGCGGGCTGCTCGAGAGCGACGCTGTACCGGCATGTCGGCGGGAAGTCGGCCATCGTCGAGGGCGTGATCACGCGCGCCGCTTCCGTGGTCGCAGAGGAGGTCGCCGTCGCCATCGAACCGTTCGACGGCTCACGCCGCGTCGTAGAAGCGATCCTCGCATCCGTCGACGCGGTCCGTACGAATCCGGTATCGGCCCAGTGGTACGCGCGGTCCCGCGCCACCCGCGCGGACAGCTATCTCGCGGCCTCACCGCAACTCGGCAGATTCGCGACCGCGCTCACCGGTGTGGTCCCCGACGAAGCGGCGGCGCGATGGATCGTTCGAGTCGTGATGTCTCTGCTCACCTGGCCACTGGACGATCCGGCCGAAGAGCGGTTGCTCGTCGAGCGCTACGTCGAACCCGGCTTCCGCTGAGACCGCGCCGGCGTGCTCCTCCGTGGCAACCACTCATGCCCCTTGTGAGAATTTCCCCGTCATCGTCATACACTGCTGGAACACCCCATTTCCGCAAGCGTGTCCCCCACTAGCTATGGAGGGTTTTCATGCGTGCTGTTTCCGTTCTCGCGACAATGCTCGGGTCCGCCGCCCTATCGCTCGCGCTCGTGGTCACACCGGCCGAAGCAGAATCCATCGTAGGCACCGGCGCTCTGGTGTTCTTCGAATTCGGTCCGGGAAATACTCGCACCGAATGCCATAGCGGTCGGTTTCCTTGTGAACCGACAGAATTCACATGCGACAACGACCGGTGCGTTCAGAAACAATGGTTGTGCGACGGTGACGACGACTGCGGCGACGGGAGCGACGAACGCAACTGCCAGTAGCGCCCGAGTTCGCGGACCGGTCCGGGACCCACTAGCTTCATCCCATGTCGGTTGGTGCGCGCGAGCTCGCGGAGTTCGAGAACTCACGGGCGCGTTTGGAGGCGATCGCGTATCGCCTGTTGGGCTCGGCGAGCGATGCCGAGGACGCGGTGCAGGACACCTTCGTGCGCTGGCACGCCGCCGACCACGATTTCGTCGAGACGCCCGCCGCCTGGCTCACGAAGGTGCTCACCAATATCTGCCTCAACCAGCTCACATCGGCGCGGGTGCGCCGGGAGGCGTATGTGGGCCAGTGGTTGCCCGAGCCGGTCTTCGCCACCGACCCGATCGCGGGCCCGGCCGACACCGTCGAGCAGCGCGAGTCGGTGTCGATGGCCGTACTCACCCTGATGGAACGACTCTCGCCGAGGGAACGCGCCGTGTACGTGTTGCGCGAGGCATTCGGCTACGCGCACAACGAGATCGCCGACATCCTCGATATCACCGAGGCCAACAGCTACCAGATCTACCGGCGCGCCAAACAGCATGTGACCGACGGCCGGACGCGCGTGCACGTCGACGAGGCGGCCGCGCGCAAGGTGGTCGAGGAATTCCTTGCCGCCACACTGAGCGGCAACACCGACTCGCTCATCCGGTTGCTGACCGACGACGTGATCAGCGCGGGCGACGGCGGTGGCGTGGTCCCGTCGCTGGACCGGCCGATCACCGGTTCGCTTCAGGTGGCACGGTTCCTGCGCCGCTTGTTCGTGCCGAACGAGCACAAGTGGGCGATGATCGGCGGCCGCGCCGATCTGCATGCCGCGATCGCCAATGGTGTTCCCGCACTGGTGATCGTGGCCGCCGACCGCATCGTCGCCCTCATCACCTTCGAGGTGACGACCGAAGGGATCGTGGCCGTGCACACCCAGGCCAACCCGGCCAAGCTCGAGCGGGCAACCCGGTACTGGGCGACGGACCAGCACGCCGACCCACTCCTCACGGGATGGTGATCTAGCTCACACTCCAGTCCTGTCAGGTTTCGCATCGCTGTCCGGTTCAGGAAGCGAACACCACCCAGACAGGAGTGAGACCATGAAGCATCGCATCGTCGTTCTCGGCGCCGGTTACGCCGGAGCCAATGCCGCCGGACGTCTGGCCAAGCGGCTGCACCCGGCCGACGTCGACATCACCGTCGTCAATGCCGACCCGGAGTTCGTCGAACGAGTCCGTATGCACCAGCTCGCGGCCGGACAGGACCTGAAGAGCCGCCCGCTGACCGAGGTCTTCGCGGGTACCGGGGTGAGCGTGCGGCTGGGGCGGGTCACCGCCATCGATGTCGACCACAAGACGGTCTCCGTCGATGACAGCGACGAGATCGCTTACGACACATTGGTTTACGCCCTGGGCAGCACCGCCGCTTCCGGTGCGCCGGGTGTGGCCGAGCACGCGTACGACATCGCGGGCAAGCAGTCCGCGCTCCGCACGCGCGCGCGGCTGGCGAGCCTGGGCGCCGGCGCGTCCGTGCTGGTCGTCGGCGGTGGTCTCACCGGCATCGAAGCGGCCACCGAGATCGCCGAAGCCCGACCGGATCTCGGGGTCGTGCTCGTCGCGCGCGGCGGCCTGGGCGACTGGCTGAGCGACAAAGCGCGCCGACACCTGCGCGCCGCGTTCGACCGGCTCGGCATCACGGTGCGCGAGCACACCGATATCGCCCGCGTGCAGGAGAGCGGTGCCGTCACCGGTGACGGTGATGTCATCCAGGCCGAGATGACGGTGTGGACAGCAGGTTTCGCGGTCCATCCGATCCCCACGACCACCACCTTGACCGTGTCGGACACCGGTCGGATCGTCGTCGACGAGACGATGCGCTCGATCTCGCATCCCGATGTCTATGCCGTCGGTGATGCCGCACTCGCCCCCGGCGCGGGCGGTGACCCGCTGCGTATGTCCTGCGCTTCCGGTGTCCCCACGGCGTACCAGGCGGCCGACGCCATCGCCGCCCGCCTGACCGGACGCGCGGTGCCGCGCAACGATATCGGCTACACCGGCCAGTGCGTGAGTCTCGGCCGCCGCGACGCCCTCGTGCAGTGGGTCACCCCCGACGACCGGCCCAAGTCCTCCGCGCTCACCGGGCGACCGGCCGCGCGCCTCAAGGAGTTCGTCTGCAAGAGCGCGGCCTGGAGCGTCTCGCACCCGACCTCGATGGTCCCGTCGCGCAGACGACGCATCACCGCGACCTCGCCGGACTCCGCGCACACGGCCTGATTCGCCGCGCGTCGGCCCATCGGCCGCGCATCCGTGGTCCTACTTCGCCGGTGCGATGTTCTGGTTGAGATGGAACAGGTTGGCCGGGTCGTAGGCCTTCTTGACCGCCGCCAAGCGGTCGTAGTTGGGCCCGTAGTTGGCGCGGATGCGGCCCTGGTCGTCGGAGGCCATGAAATTGATGTAGCCGCCGTCGGCGGTATGCGGTTCGAGCGCGGCGTGGTAGCCGCGCACCCACTCGATATTGGCTTCGTTGTCGGCCGCGTCCGGCCACATGCCCGCGATGACCGGGGCGAAGTTCGCGGTCCGGTAGGCGAACGCGGTGTCCTCCGCCGCGACGTCGTGGACGGCGCCGTCGATCGGGTACAGGTGCATGGTGGACTGCATGGCGGGCACCCGTGGACCGAACTCCAGGTGCGCGGCGAGGGCGCCGTCGGTCAGTTCGGGTTGGAACGCCGCCTTCCAGTAGTGCTGCAGTCCGGCGGGCAGCAGCGCGTCGAACGCGCCGTTGAGAGCCGGGTAGGGCATCCGGCCCACGTGCTCGGCGACCGGTGCCGCGACCGCGCGCAGCTCCGCGAGCAGTGCTTCGGCCTCCTCGTCACTGCCGTTGAAGCACGACACCAGGAGCACGAACGGCTCACCGACCCGGTCTTCGGGGATGAACGGCAGCGGCGGGGCGATCTGGAAGGCGGGGAAGGCGCCCATCGCACGCGGTGCCGCGGCGATCCAGTCGCGGTAGGTCCGCAGCAGTTGTTCGGCGGCTTCGAGCTCGAAGAACATGGGTCCGCCGTAGATGGTGTCCACCGGGTGCAGGTCGAACTCCATCTCGGTGACCACACCGAAATTGCCGCCGCCACCGCGCAACGCCCAGAACAGATCGGGGTGCTCGGTCGCGTTCGCGGTGACGAAGGTGCCGTCGGCCAGGACGACGTCGGCGGATCGCAGGTTGTCGATCGAGAGCCCGTAGGCGCGGGCGAGGTAGCCGATGCCGCCGCCGAGCGTCAGGCCGGCCACACCGGTGGTCGAGATGATGCCGCCGGTGGTGGCGAGACCGAATGTGTGTGCGGCGTGGTCGAAGTCGCCCCAGGTGCAGCCCGCCTGGACCCGGGCGATCCGCCGCTCGGGATCGATGCGGATACCCTTCATCGCGCTGAGGTCCAAGACGATGCCGTCGTCGACGGTGCCGAAACCGGGCACGCTGTGCGCGCCCGCACGCACTGCGAGGTCGAGGCCGCTCGCCCGGGCGGTGTCGACGACAACGCGGACGTCGGCGACGTCGACCGCGCCGACGATCGCGAGGGGTTTGCGGTCGATCATCCCGTTGTAGACCGAACGGGCCTGCTCGTAGCCGGGTGACTGCGCGGTGATCACCTCGCCGCGTACCGCTTCGAGCATGGTCAGTGCTGGTGTGCCGTTCATTTCTGCTCCCTGGGGGTCGGCCGGTGCGGCGGTCAGCCGAACAGGCGCAGGACGTGGTCGTGGAACTGACGCATCTGCGCCACCGGGCCGACTTCGAGGAAGACGGCTCCCCCGGCGGAGGTGGCGGTGTGCCCGGCAGGCCAGTGGTAGACCTCCCCCGCGGCGGCGGTCTCCACCGTGCCGTCGGCGTGCTCGAGCCGCAACGATCCTTCCAGCACGATTCCCCAGTGCGGGCTGGGGCAACGGTCGTCGGGAAGGCCATGCAGGACCGGGCCGAAGTCGGTCTCGGGCGGCACGCTGGCGTACCGGACCGCCATATCGCCCCATTCGATGTACCGGGTGGTCAACTCGCCCTGGGCGACCTCGATGGGCAGGTCTTCGATCCTCGTGGCCATGGCGTGCTCCTCGGTCGGCGTTACCTGTGACGCTACGGAGAACCGGTGCCACGCACCTGACCTGATCTGATCGGATCGGCGGGGGCGAGAGGGGGTCAGATCGGACTATCTCGGTGGTCGTCGAATCCGGCTAAGGTCGAGGAGTGACCGAATCGGCGTCGCCGAGCAGCGGTACGGCCTTCGTCGGTCGCGGCGCGGAAGTCGCGCGGCTCGAGGCCGTGTGGGCGGCGGTCGAGAGTGATCGGCGGCAGGTCGTCTTCGTCGGCGGTGAACCGGGCGTCGGCAAGACCCGGTTGGTGAGTGAGGCGGCCACCGCGTTGCGCGCGCACGGCGCCACTGTGCTGTGGGGCGCGTGCCGCGAGGACCTCGACATCCCGTACCGGCCCTTCGTCGCGATTCTCGAGCAGGCGATCGAGCAGGCCCCGCCCGAAGCTCTGCGCGCTGTCGCGCCCGCCGCGGCTGCCCCGCTACTGCGGCTCACCTCTAGCGTGTCGCGGTACTGGCCGTCGGCGCAACCGAATCCGGGTGACCGGGACTCGCGACCCGCCCTCTTCGACGCCCTCATGCGGGTCTTGCTGGCGGCCGCCGAGCGCTGCCCGCTGGTGCTCGTCCTCGAGGATCTGCACTGGGCCTCGGAACCGACATTGGCGATGCTGTCCCATCTGGTCGAGTCCACTGCCGGTGAGCGGTTACTCGTGCTGGCGACGCTTCGGACGACCGCACCGGACCGCACGGATGCGGTGAGCTTCGCCCTCGCCGATCTGCATCGGCTCGACGGTGTCGCCCGGATCGACCTCGCCGGACTCAGCACCGATGAGGTGGCCGAGTACCTCGTCCGGGCGGCCGGGGTGTCGCGGGGCTCGGCGCTGTCGGCGGCGCCGGTACTGCGCGACCACACCGGCGGGAATCCGTTCTTCCTCCAGGAGTACTGGCACGACCTGGCGACCCGCGGCGGCTTGACCGCGGTACGTTCCGCTGTCGCCGCACCGCGATCGGTCCAGGACGCGCTGGCCCGTCGGCTGGCGGCCTTCGATGTGGACCACGCGCGGGTGATCGAACTGGCGGCGGTCGCCGGTGATGTCGTCGACCCCGAGATCCTGACCGACGGACTCGACTCGAACCAGGTCCTCGCGGGAATCGACTTCGGTGTGCGCGCCGGACTTCTCGTCGCGCGGACCGCTGACGGCGAGTATCGCTTCGCGCACGCTCTCGCTCGCCAGGCCGTGCTCGACCGGATGTCGGCCGGCGATCTCGCGGCCGCGCACGCCAGGGTCGCGGTTGCCCTCGAGCAACGCGACCCGACCCGGGTGGCCGCGCTGGCTCATCACTATTTCCGGGCCCGTGCTCTCGGATACGCGGACAAAGCGGTGCACTATCTGGTGCTCGCGGCCCGCCAGGCCGAGCGCGGCATCGCTCATCGCGAGGCGGCGGCGCTGTACGAGCGGGCCGCGCAGGCGCATGCCGCGCGCGGACCGACCCGGGTCGAGCTCCTCTCGGCGGCGGCGCGCTGTCGCCTGCACGGCGGCGACTTCGACACCGCCCGTCGGCTCTACGAGGAGCTCGCGACGGACGGGGATCCGCGCGTTCGGCTGGCCGCCGCGATCGGGCACGAGAACGCGTCGTGGCGGCCCTCCGCGAGTGGTCAGCGCTCGCTAACGCTGCTGAGCGAGGCGCTGGGCGCCGCCGCGCTGGATCCCGACGACCCCCTGTCGGTACGCGCTCACGCGAGCATGGGTCGCGCCGCGTCGTTCACCGGCGATTCCCGGCGGGCCCGCCGGATCGGCGAGGATGCGCTGGCGCGGGCCAGGGTCATCGGTGATCCGGAACTCCTCGCGCACGCCCTGTGCACGACGCTCTGGCAGGGTATGCGCCCCGATCTGGCACCCGAACTGCTGGCACGGGCGATGGAGCTCAACGACATCGGGGCACGACTCGGTGACGACGACTACCGGGGACCCGCCGCCTTCCACCGCGCGGTGTTCGCCTACCTGCTCGGCGACGCGGTGGCGTGGAGCAGCGCCCAGCGCGACCTGACCGAGTTGGCGTTGGCTCGGGGTCAGCCGTTCTTCCGGTATGTCGCCGGATGCTCGCGCTGCGCGCACCGGTTCGCCGTCGGCGACTTCGCTGGCACCGAGCGGATCATCGACTGGCTCGACGACCAGTTCGCCCAGGAGTTCGGCGGCGCCACCGAGGGCTCGTGGGGTGTGCAGCAGTTCATGCTCCGGCGGGTCACCGGTGGGCTGGAGCAGGTTCGTCCGCTCGTGTCCGGCGATGAGAGCTTCGACGACCACTGGTTGCCGGGACTCTTGGCGTTGTACACGGAACTGGAGATGTGGCAGCCGGCCGCGCGACTGCTGACTCACCTCTGCGAACGACTCGCCGATCACCGTTTCGGCGCCCAATGGGCGGGCGTGCTGGCTTTCGCCACCGAGGCGGCGGTCCGGCTCGACGACACCGAGGTGGCGGCGACCCTGCGCCCGTTGATGGCCGAGTACGCCGGCGCCAATCTGATGGCCGGTGCGAGCGTGGCGGTATTCGGCAGTGCGGATCGCTATCTCGCCGAACTGGACTCGGTGCTCGATGCAGGCGGTGCAGACATGCACTTCGAGCGCGCTCTCGCGATGGACCGCCGGATGGGAGCGGTGACTCACCAGGCCGAGACATTGGCGGCTTGGTACCGGCACCGGCTCCGTCGTCCCGCCGCCGTGCCCGGACCCACCGCCGCCGACCTCGCCACCGAGGCACGCGCGCTGGCGCGGCGGATAGGACACCGTCGGATTCTGCGGGATCTGGACGCGGATCCCGCGCCGCACCGCGAGCACTTGACGCTCCCGAACGGGCTGACCGACCGCGAGGTGGATGTACTCCGCCTGGTCGCCGACGGACTGTCCAATCGCGAGATCGGCGAGCGGTTGTTCATCAGCGCCAACACCGCCGCCAACCATGTACGCAGCATCCTGATCAAGACGGCCGCGCCCAATCGGACCAGGGCCGCCATCTTCGCCACCGAGCACGGACTGCTCTAGCCGGAAGCAAGCCCGTCTGCGGTGGACAGCGGAGCGAAGGCTCCGTCCGGGGTGATGGTTCCGGACAGTTCCATGATGGCGTCGGCGGGGATTCCGGCCCGGACCGCGGCGGCGCGGATCGCCTCGACGTTGTCGGCCTCGTAGAGGCAGAACGTCTTACGTTTGTCCAGCGACAGAAACGAACTGAGCCAGCGCACCCCGAACTCGTCGTTGATCCGGTTGATCTCCGCGGCGGTCTCCGGGGCCACCTCGAGCTGTTCGGCGAATTGCCGCTCCACCATGAATATCGGCATCGGATGCCCCTTGGTTGTGCTCGAGCGCGGCCCACACGGTGCACCGGCCCGAACGGTGGTCCCCGGCTTTTCACGGTACTCGCTGCTCGACCCTCCGCACAGCCTGCGGAGCCCCGCCGTCGCGGCGGACTACGCTCGACGGATGGCCACGACGGCGCAGTGGAAAGCCCGGCAACCTGCGGTGAAACAGCGCTACCGAGCCGAACTCACCGAGCGGTACTGCCTGGTCGGCCGGAGCCTCGTGCACCCGCCCATGATCCGGGTGGTGGCATCCCGGTGACTTCGCCACAGCGGTCATGGGCCGATGCGACCCGGCTCTACGAGTTCGTCGAGAAGTACGCGAGCATGGGCGAGCATCGCGTGGGCACCGACGTGGACCACGACACCAACGCGCTGTTCGCCGATGAGTTGACCCGCCTGGGCGCGAGCATCGAATACCAACGATTCACGTTCGACCGTTACGTCGCGAATACCCAGGTGACCATCGACGGAGAGCCGGTCGAGTCGGACGCGCTGTACTACCAGAGCGTCGGCGTGCTCGAGACCGACTCCCCGTATACGGCCGCCGTGCACGCCACCGAGGGCGACCGCACTTCCGCCGACCTCGACGCCGCGATCACGGCTGCGGAGAATGCGGGTGCGGCTGCCGCGGTGATCGCGACTCTCAATCCCCTGGGTCAGCTGGTGATGCCCAACCGCTATCCCACCGTCGTCGGCCGGATGCCCGTGGTCCTGGTCCCCGGCCGAGTAGCCGACGACCTCGCCTCGAAACCGGTCCACCTGCGCTTCTCCGCCCAGACAGTCGCGGGCTCGAGCACGAACGTGATCGCCACCTTCGCCGCCGACAACGCCGACGCCGAGCCCCTCCTACTCGCGACACCGCTCAGTGGCTGGTTCGGATGCGCGGCCGAACGCGCGACCGGTATCGCGGTCGCGTTCGCGCTCGCGGAGCGCTTCGCCGGCCGGCACCCGGTGGTCGTCGTCGGAGCGCCGGGACACGAGATCCTGCACCACATCGGTTTGCAACACTACCTGCGCACCTTCGACATCGATCCCGCTCTGATAGTGCATCTGGGCGCGAATGTCGCACTGGGAGTGCGGAAAACACCCGACGCACCGCTCGAACTCGCCCCATCGGTGACCGACCCGCACCACATCCCGGCCGTCGGGCGTTCACTGTTCGTCAGGATGGACGAAAGCCGTTACGGCCCAGTGGAAAAGGCCCTCGCCACGGCCGGGCTGGCACCGATCCTCAACCCGCCGAAGTGGTTCGGCGAAGGCCAACTGTGGGCCGATGCCAGTCCCGCGCCGCTGATGTCGTTCGTCGGGATCACTCCGGCCTTCCACACCCCGGCCGATACACCGGACAACACCACCTCACCCGAAGCGCTTGCCACCGTCGCCCGAGCCGTCGGCACGGCCGTCGAAAACTACCTCGACCAGAGCTGATTCCGAAACAACCAGGCGCCACCGAACAGCCGGCGTCGGCGGACGCCTGCTGTCGGATCCTCGACCACGGCGTAGAATCACGGTACGACCAGCGAGGAATCATGGCCATCACCGAAGTCGCGGTCTACGCGCACCTGAGCAAGGCCGATGTCGAAGCCCTCGGCGAGGAACTCGACACGATCCGACGCGACATCGAGGAACGGCGCGGCACCACCGACGCCGACTACATCCGGCGCACGATCGCCTTCCAGCGCATCCTCGACGCGAGTGCGCGACTGCTCCTGGCGGGCGCCGGCTCACGACTGGGCTGGGTCGTCGGCACCTCGGCGCTGGCCGCGGCCAAGAGCATCGAGAACATGGAGATCGGCCACAATGTGTCGCACGGCCAGTGGGATTGGATGAACGATCCCGAAATCCATTCCCGCACCTGGGAATGGGACATGGCCGGAGTGTCGTCGCAATGGCGCTACTCGCACAACTACCGCCATCACATGTTCACCAATGTGGTCGGCATGGACGACGACGTCGGATTCGGCGTCATCCGGGTGACCAGGGACCAGCGATGGCGACCACGCCTGCTTTTGCAACCGCTGCAAAATCTGCTCCTGGCAGCGACATTCGAATGGGGCATCGCCCTGCACGGGCTGTATTCCGAACGCGACCGCGCCGCGACCGACGCCGAGAAGACCGCGCACACCCGGGCACTGGTCCGCAAGATCGGCAGGCAGACGGCCAAGGACTACCTGTTCTTCCCGATCCTCAGCAGACGACGCTGGCGCCGCACGCTCACCGCGGGAATCACCGCCAACGCGCTGCGCAACCTCTGGGCCTACGTCGTGATCTTCTGCGGCCACTTCCCCGACGGCGCCGAGAAGTTCACCCCGGAAGCGATCGAGCACGAAACCCACGGCGAGTGGTACCTGCGCCAGATGCTCGGCAGCGCCAACTTCGACGCGGGCCCGATCCTGGCCTTCCTCAGCGGCCACCTCTCCCACCAGATCGAGCACCACCTCTTCCCCGACCTCCCGAGCAACCGCTACGCCGAGATCGCGGTCCGGGTCCGCGCGATCTGCGACAAATACGACCTGCCCTACACCACCGGCCCGCTGCCCCGGCAGTACCTGCTCACCCTGCGCACGATCAACAAACTCGCACTCCCCGACTCCTTCCTGCTGGCAACCACCGACGACGCGCCCGAAACCGCCTCCGAACGCAAGTTCGCCACCGCGGTCCCCGCCGCGCCGGGAACGATCCGGCGCGGGCTACGCACCGCACTCCGCGCGAGAGTCCGGCACCAGTAGTCACCGGGGCAATTTCAGCACCCGGCGGGCGATGATATCGAGCTGGATCTCGATGGTGCCGCCACCGAAGAGGATGGCGGGCAGGCCGAGGAAGTCGAAGGTGTAGGGCTGTTCGGGGTGGCCGACGGCGGCGCGCGGCCCGAGAACCGAGACCAGGGCGCGGGTGGCATCGCGCTGAGCGATGGCGTGCCAGACCTTGCGAACGCTGTTGCCCGCGGTATCGCCGCCAGCGATACCGTTCGTCCCCGCTACGGCATTGCGCAGGTTGAGTGCGGCGACCGAGAGCTCGCGTGCGGCATTGCGGCCGAGGACACGAACCACGTCGTCGCGAGTGCCCGCGTGGTCACCGGAATCCAGAAGCCGGCGAACCAGCGCGCTCGAGCCGTGACCGAAGGTGGCCGAGCCCATGGCGAATCGTTCGTTGGACAGGGTGGTGACCGCGATCCGCCAACCGTCGCCCGGATTCGCGACCACCTGGCTGTCGGGAACGAAGACCTCGTCCAGGAAGACCTCGTTGAACTCCCAGATGCCCGTGGCCTGACGCAGCGGACGGACGACGACACCATCGGCGTCCATCGGAATCAGGAAGTAGGTCAGGCCCGCGTGTTTGGCTGCGGTCGCATCGGTGCGAGCCAGGCAGACCGCCCAATCCGCTTCCTGTGCTTGGGAATTCCACACTTTCTGCCCGGTGATCACCCACCCGCCCTCGACCTTGCGCGCGGCGGTGGACAGTCCCGCCAGGTCCGAACCCGCTCCCGGCTCGGAGAACAGCTGACACCAGATGATCCGGCCGAGGAGCGTGTCGGTGACGAACCGCGCGCGCTGTTCGTCGTCACCGTGTTCGATCAGGGTGGGCAGCACCCATCCGCCGATGCCGAGCTCCGGTTGGGCGAGACCTCGCCGCGCGAATTCGTCGGCGATCACAGCCTGTTCGGCCGGACCGGCGCCGAGTCCGTACGGGGGTGGGTAGTGCGGGGCGACGAGGCCGTCGGCGGCCAGCCGGGAACGACGGGATCCGCCACGCGCGGGAGCCCAACCCGCCGAGGGGATCTCGTCGTCGGGCAAGGCGATGACCTCGTCGAGCACGGCGCCCACGGTCGAACGCAGGGCCGGCGAGGTCGTGGCGGTGACGAACGTGAAGTCGCGCTCGGCACGCAGGCACTGCTGTCCCAGCTCGCGCGCCGCCGTGTCCTCGCCGCCGATCGCGGCGGCCAACGCGATCGCTCGCCGCCAGTACAGGTGGGCGTCGTGTTCCCAGGTGAAGCCGATGCCGCCGAGCAGGCTCACACAGTCCACCGCTTGATCGAGCGCGGCGGGTAGAGCGGTCAGCGCGGCGTTCGCGGCGGCGAGAAGGCGCTGCTCGGTGGATTGGGACTCTGCGCGACCGGCATCCCAGGTCGTCGCGGTCGTCACCTCGGCGCGCACCAGCATCAGTGCCGTCTTGTGTTGTACCGCTTGGAAACTGCCGATCGGGCGCCCGAATTGATGCCGGACGCGAATGTAGTCGACGGTGGTGTCCAGCAGCCGACGACAGATTCCGGTCGCCTCCGCCGCGGCGAGGGTGGTCGTCCACAGCTGGGCGAGGGCCGGGTCGATGCCGTCGAGCACGTTCGCGGGCTCCACCCGATAGGCGTCGAACGCGAGGCGCCCCAGGGAGCGGGTCAGGTCGACGGCCTCGGCGGTGGTTACGTGGGCCGACGAGCCCGATGCGACCGCGTCGAACCAGAACCACAGGCTCGCCGCACCGTCGATATCGGCCCGCACCACCACTCGTTGCGCGCCGGGCAGACCGAGTGCCGGATCGGAGGTCCCCGATACCACCCAGCTGTCTCCGTCGGGTTCGGCGCGAAGTCCTGCGCCGGTGACGACCGATCCGGTCATGCCCGCGCTGAACGCCGTCAACAGTGCCGGGGCGTCCGTCGCCGCAGTAGCGAGCGCGCTCGCGGTCACAGTCGGCAGGTACGGGCCGGGGAACAGCGCCGCACCCAGTTGCTCGACCGCCACCGCGAGTGTGGCCAGCCCGCACTCGTCGCCACCGTGGACAGCAGGCAGGTGCAGTGCGTGTAATCCCTGATCGCACAGAGCCGTCCAGGTGTCGGACGGTCCGGCGCCGGTCGAGTAGTCGGCGAGATGTTCGCGCGTCCGCGACAGCGGAGCGATCTTGCGGGCGAAGGCGGCGACCGATTCCGCCAGCGCCTGCTGGTCGGGGTCTACGGCTAGGGACATCTGCGGCTCCTGGATGGTGAAAGGGTCACGGCGACGGCCGGTCCCGGCACTCGTTCGACAACGCGGACCAGACCGGGGCGCGGTGGTCGAGCCGGGCGCGCATCCCTTCCACGGCATCGTGGCTGCCCATCACGCGCAGGTGCAGTTCGGTTTCGAGCTCTGCGACACGGGTGGGGCTGTAGCCGTGGATCGCGGTGTCCCACAGCAGTCGCTTGCTCGCTGCCATCGACGTCGGTGAGGCGTAGGTGGCCATGTCGGCGGCCATCGCGAGGGCGGCGGGCAGCACTTCGGGCGCGGGCAGGCACCGGCTGGCGAGGCCGAGCCGGACCGCTTCGACGCCGTCGAAAGTGCGTCCCGACAACAGGATGTCGGCGGCGACGGACATCCCGGCGACCTTGGCCACCGTCCAGTGCGCCATCGCGTCGGGCACGACGCCGAGGCGCACCTGGGGAATGGCGTAGCGGGCGTCGTCGGCGACCAGACGAATGTCGGCCTGCATGGCAAGGGTCAGCCCGATGCCGATGGCGTGTCCGTTCACCGCGGCGATCACCGGTTTTCGCAGGGCGAAGGCGGGCGGGTCGACCGGTGAGGCGGAGAAGGTCGCGCGGTCGGGCCCGTCGAAGGTCGCCGCTCCGCCGCCCAGGTCCGCTCCGGCGCAGAAGGCCGGGGCGGCACCGGTCAGCACGATCACCCGGACCGTGGCGTCGGCATCCAGGTCGCGATAGGCCCGGCCGAGCGCGTGACCCATCGCGGCGGTGAAGGCATTGCGGCGCTGCGGTCGATCGAGAGTCACCACGGCGACGCCGTCGCAGATCTCGATCCGGACGCCGCTCATACGACCTGCAAGGCGGTGACCAGGTCTCTGATCTGCGCGTCCGGAGCGGTGTAACCGGGGAAATAGCAGCAGATCCGGTCGGCGACCCGGCCGAAACGTGCCACGATCTGGTCGGCGCATTCCTCGGGCGTGCCGTAGACGGCGAGCGTCCGCAGCATGTGGTGGTCGATCAACTCCGTCATCGGGCCGACCTGGCCGCGCTTGGACAGCGCGTTCAGCTCGGGCTGGAGTTCACCCCATCCCTCCACCTCGAGGACCGGGCGATAAGCGGGGGTCGATCCGTAGAAGGCGAGCAACCGCCGTACCCCGACGGCGGCGGACTCGAGTTCGCGCGGCGTCCGGCCCATCGCGACGATCACCTGCGGGTAGATCGCCAGGTCGGCGGCCGCACGCCCGGCACGCTCGAGCCCTTCCTCGATGGCGGGCACGGTGCGTTCGGCGAAATGACGGGCGCTGTTGAACGGCATGACCAGCAGCCCGTCGGCCACCTCGGCCGCGGTTCTGGTCATGATCGGCCCGAGCGCACCGAGGCAGATCTGCGGCACCCCATACGGATTGGGACCGGGATCGAAGGTGGGCGGCATCAGCGTGTGCCGGGTGAATTCCCCTTCGAACCGCAGCGCGGTCCCGTTCTGCCAGGCGTCGAGGACGGCCTTGACCGCTTGGACGATCTCGCGCATCCGTGCCGCGGGCCGCGACCACTGGCCGCCGTACCGCTTGTTGATGTGCGCGCGAGTCTGCGAACCGAGTCCGAGCCGGAACCGGCCGCGACTGAGCAGGTGCAGATCGTAGGCCGCGTGCGCCAGGTGCAGCGGGCTGCGTGGCAGTGCGATGGCGACGTTGGTCATCAGGTCGACAGGTTCGGCACCGCCGGCCGCCAGGATCAGCGGCAGAAAGGCATCGTGGGGACCTTCGAAGGTGAACAGTCCGTCGGCGCCGCACGCGGTCAATTCGGCAGTGCGGGAGACGACTTCGTCGGGACGGGCGTCGAGCTGGAGATCGACCTTCATCGGTCCGCCGTGAACTGCGGAAGCACTGCGATCATAATTACATAGTAGCATGTAACGTTATGTGATGGCCAGAGAAGAATGCGCACTCACTCGACCGGTTCAACTCGCGTTCGCGAGCACGAACAGCGCGTCCGCCATGCGCGTCACGAAACCCTCGGCGTCTTCCCCACCTCGCGACAGAGCATGGAATGTGGTTGTGCCCGCGAGGATCTCGAAGACCAGCTCGGGATCGACCCCGGGCGCGAGCCGACCGTCGTCGACCGCGCCCGCGAGCAACTCGGCGAAGGCCTTGCGCACCGGCGCACCGATCGCCAGCAGCCGTCGCCGCGCCTCTTCGGTCTGCGAGTCGGCCAGCAGACCCGGCACTCCGGCGCGCGCGGCCGGGCTGTCCGCGCGGGCGAGGAAGATGCGCACCCAGGTCGCCAGGTCGGCACGCAGATCGCCGGTCGGCTCCGGGGGCGCGTAGGCGCCGGGACCGTGAATGGCCTCCTCCAACAAGGCCTGCCTACTCGGCCAGCGCCGGTAGATCGCCGGTGTGTTGACCCCGGCGCGCTTGGCGATCGCCACGACCGTGGTCTGCGGATACCCCACCTCGGCGAGCAGTTGCCGGGCGGCGACGAGCACGGCGAGGTCTTTATCGGCGTCACGCGGGCGGCCGGGTCGCGGCGAGGATTCCGAAGTCACCATTACATACTAGCCTGTAACGTTATTCGGTGCCGCCGCGACCCGTGAGTACACCTAGTCCTCGGCCAGCAACTGCTCGATCCGCTGGACGCAGAACGCCGTCACATCGACCTCCGGCGGCAGCTGCAACCGGTGGGCCATCCGCAACAGCGGGATACTGAGCAGGGCCGCGGCCAGAATCTCGTTGTAGCGCAGGTTGCGCACCTTCATCCCACTGCGTTCCTCGTAGCGGGCGATGGTCGCCTGCCTGGTCGGTGTGCCCGGAAGTCGTTCGGTGCCTTGGAATTCCGAACACGCCCAGTCGAGGAACAGCATCCAGGCGAGGTCGGCTTCGTGGTCGCCGATGTAGGAGATCTCCCAGTCGAGCACACCGACAACCCGGAATTCGTTGTCGTAGAGGATATTCGACATGCGCGCATCGCCCCAGCACAGCGTGACGTGGTCGGGTTCGTACGAATTCGCGCGTAGCCAGTCCACCGCCCGGCGCAGCGCGGGCGGCGCGGTGGTCGACGCCCAGTCGAGGGCGGCGCCGACGTAGCCGACTATCTGCTCGAGCGGTTTCGTGCCGAATTGCGGGAACGCCAGGAAGTCCAGATTCAGGGTGCGCCAGTCGAGCTGGTGGATCTCGGCGATGGTGTCGACGCAACCCCACCACATCTTTTCCCGCTCCGCGGGTTCGGCGTCGAAGTACAGTCCGGCCGAATGATAGGACGGCAGGTCACCGGGCGCGCTGCCCTCGATCCGGTCCATGACGAAGTACGGACTGCCGAGCGCCTCGGTGCCGCGATCCAGCCAGCGGACAGCGGGTACCGGCAGGCCGGTGCCCGCGAGCCTGCGCATGACCAGCACCTGCCGGAGCAGGTCGTAGTCGGGAAACAGCGCGACCTCGGGCGGGCGGCGCAGCACCAGCGACACCTTCTCGGCGTCGTCGCGTTCCAGGTCGAACAGGAACGTCTCGGTCGCCAGCCCGCGTGGGCTGGCCGTCCAGTTCGACACCCGGGCGGAGCGCGCGTCGGGGAATTCCTCGCGCAAGACGGGCACGACGGCGGTCGGCAGGTCCGCTGCCGCGGGGCGGGCGGTCATCAGTAGCCCTCGTACCCGTAGCGGGCGTTGCGGCCCATGAACACCATCTCCACCAAGCCGTAGCCGACCTTCCCGTCGCTGCTCTCGACCTTGCAGAAGGTCTCGGTGAGCATGCTGACCTGCCGCAGCTCCCCGGTGTCGGCCAGGTCGACGGTGAAACCGTCGCCGTAGGACTCGCCCTTCCAGATCCCGGAGGCGTAGCCGCGGTACATGTCGTAGCCGGCCAGGCCGGGCCAGAAATCGTGCAGCGCCGTCACGGAGAAGGTGCGCACGCTTCCGTCGGCGGCGGTCGTGGTGAACGCGCCCTCGGAGACGATGCGGAAGTCGTCGCGGAACTTCAGGTCATGGGTGACGCCGGTGATCGGCACGGTCGGCGCCTGCGCTTCGATGGGCTGCTGGATGGAGCCTTCGAAGTGCCAGCGTTGCCCGTCGGCGGTCTCGCGCTGGGCGAAATGCACCAGCTCGTCGTCGAACTGGAAGATGCCCATGAAGTACAGGACACCGTCGGGGATCTCCGAGGGCTGCAGACCGCTGCCCTCGCCGAGGCTGCCGCCGCCACCGCCGTGCCTGGTGCCCCACGAGTGATCGCGGCCGAACCACCAGGTGCTCGGGTCGATCTCGATCCGCTGACCGTCGACCTCGAGCCAGCCGGAGATCTCACCGTTCTGGTAGTAGCGTCGCGCGTCCTCGCGGACGCGGCCACGGGTGCGGAAGAACGCGGGTTCCTGCTCGTAGGCGGGGAACTGACCGCTGAAGTTCAGCTCGAGGCGCAGCCCGTGCTCGTTGTCGCCGAGGCTCGCGCGCACCCCGCGCAGCGGCTCGGTGATCTCGTAGCGGTAGGGGCCGACCTGCCAGGCGCCCAGGTCGTCGTACTTGCCGCCGATCTCACGCGACAGGCGCGCCACATGCGCCTTGCCGTCGATGGTGACCATCGCGTAGGCGTCCATGACATTGCGGTTGGGGTAGCGCGCCATGCCGGTCATGACGCTGACCCGGCCGGTGGTGTCGAAGCCGTAGAGCACGACGCGCTCGGTCCAGCGCAGGTCGCTCTGGACGACGTGGTCGAAGGTCGTCGGCAATTGGTGACACAGCAGTTCGTCCTGGGGAGTCAGCATGGGGGTCCTTCACGAGTGGGGGTGGAACAGGTTTCAAGTTAGCGAATTCAAATACACCATGTAGCGTTTTTAAAAAGATCCGATCTCGGCTACGCTCTGCCGACGTCGAAGGAGGAGTCATCGGTGACCGAACAGATCGAGAACCGCCAGGGCCGCGGTCGTCCACGGGACCCGCAACTGGACGAGCAAGTGCTGCGCGCCACGCAGGAACTGCTGGTAGAGCAGGGTTTTCAGGCCACCACCATTCAGGGCGTAGCGCGCCGCGCGGGCGTGGTCGCCACCTCGATCTACCGTCGGTGGCCGAACAAGATCCACCTCGTCGAGGACGCGATCTTCGCGCTCGACACCGGGGTGGTCCCGCAGCCCACCGGTGACATCCGCGCGGACCTGCTCGCCTGGACCCGGCTGTTCTTCGCCGCCGCCACCCATCCCGCGGCGCGCTCCGGCATCCCCGGCCTGCTGTCGGCCTACCACGACGACGAACAGAGCTACCGGCGACTGCGCGACCGCGGTGAGGGCATGGCGCGAGTCGCGTTGCGCGCCACCATCGATGCGGCCGTCGAAACCGGCCAGGTCTCCCCTGCCTGCGATCCGGATCTGCTCTTCGAATTCCTGCGTGGCGCCACCCTGCTGCGCGCGCTCACCCGAGGCGACGAGGACGGCGAACACTTCTGCCGCCAGACGGCCGCGGCCCTGGTCACCCTCGCCCTTCATCACGAAAGCTCGGAATGAGAACCCTCTGTCGACGTCTGCTCGTCGCCGCGGCCGCGGCCTTGCTGGCCCCTGCCGCGATCGGCACCGCACAACCGGACTCCTCCGGGAACGTGCTGGAGAGTCGCGACATCGCCGACACCGCTGTCGCCCGCGCTGCCTGCGCGGGCGACGCGCTCCCCGAAACCGGCTTGCAGGGCGACGTGCCCGCCGCCGACCGTGACAGCGGCCGTAGCACTCAGGGCTACCGCTGCAACATCAGCCGCATCGGCGGCTACGCGGGTCGCGGCGCGGGGATCACCTCGACGCAGTTCGACCACTGCGTCTACTTGGGTAGCTTCTTCCCCGGCAACCTGCTCGGCCCGGCGCAAGGCGTGCAGGTGATCGACGTCGCGGATCCGGCGAATCCGGTGCTCACCACCACGCTCACCGAACCCGCGATGCTGGCCGGAACCTGGGAGAGTCTCAAGGTCAACGCCGAGCGAAAGCTGCTGGTCGGCACCGGGGTTCCCGCGTTCACCGGGGCGGGACTGATTTCGGTCTACGACATCTCCGACTGCGCGCACCCGCGTCTGCTCAACCCCGGCCCGGGCACCGACCTGACCCTGCCGGTGCAGATCACGGCGCACGAGGGCGGCTTCTCCCCCGACGGCCGCACCTATTGGGCGTCCGGGGTCGTTCCCGGCATCGTCAGCGCTGTCGACCTGACCGACCCGGCTCTGCCCCGCGTGATCTGGCAGGGCATGCCCGGCAAGTCCATGCACGGTATGGGCCTACGCGCCGACGGCAACCGGATGTATCTGGCCGACAACATGGGTGGGCTCACGATCCTCGACACCTCCGCCGTACAACGGCGCGACCCCGACCCGCAGGTGCCGATCATCGCCCAGCTCACCTGGACCGACGGCTGGGCGACCCAGCAGAACGTGCCGGTCACCTACAACGGCGTGCCGTACCTGTTCAGTGCCGACGAGGCGGGATCCGGGGGCGTGAAACTCATCGACATCTCCGACGAGACCCGGCCTCGCGTGGTGAACACGATCAAGCTGGAGATCAATCTTTCGCAGCACCGCGACAGCGCGATGGCCTCCAGCATGGGTGGGTCGCTGTTCGCCTACGACGCCCACTACTGCTCCGCCGACCGGCCGGTGAATCCCACCGCGCTCGCCTGCGGCTGGATCTCCTCCGGCATCCGGGTGTTCGACGTGCGCGATCCGTTCCAGGTGCGCGAGATCGCCTACTTCAACCCACCGGCACGCACCGGCCAGAACAGCGAGTTGTGGAACTCCCCGCACGCTCTCGCCTCGATCATCGGTGTCCCGCTGCTCAGCGCGCCGTCGGTGATGCAGGCCGTCGAGTCGGGCGCCTTCGATCCTGAGCAGGCGACCAGCTCGCGTACCGGCGATGTGGCCTTCGGTGACCTGTCCACGGACTGGTGCTTCTCGGCCCCCGAATGGCGTGGCAACCAGCTGTGGGCCGCCTGCGCCGACAACGGTCTGCTCACCCTGGAATTGTCGCCCGAGGTGTACACCCCGCCCGCCGACCAGCATTCGACCGTCGGCTCATGAGCGAAATACCGACACGCGATGCGCCTACCGCGGTCGGGTACCGACGCGGCACACCGCGGGTAATGCTCGGTGCCGCCGCGTCGATCCTGCTCCTGCTGGTGATCGGCGCGGCCCTGCGGCCGCCCGTGGTGCCCGAGATCCCCACGGCCGCACCGGTATTGACATCG
This sequence comes from Nocardia sp. JW2, assembly GCF_051843015.1. Taxonomy (NCBI): domain Bacteria; kingdom Bacillati; phylum Actinomycetota; class Actinomycetes; order Mycobacteriales; family Nocardiaceae; genus Nocardia; species Nocardia sp. JW2. The sequence goes on along the minus strand of NZ_JBPXLK010000004.1, from coordinate 185,178 downwards.
ACCGAGATCGGTTTCGTGCAGGACATGACCGGTCACCATCAGCAGGCCCTGATCATGGTCGAGCGTCTCGCGCCCGACGTCGACCCCGCGGTGCGGCGGCTGGCCGATCAGATCGCCGACGCCCAGCGCCTCGAGATCGGCATGATGCTCGGCTGGCTCCGGCTGGCCGGTACGACCCCGACCAACGCGCACCCGATGTCATGGATGCCCACCGGTCACCGGCATGCCGGCGCCACGACGATGCCCGGCATGGCCACTCGCGCCGACCTCGACGCCCTCGCCGTGGCCCGGGGCGCCGACGCGGAAAAGATGTTCCTGCGCCTGATGTACCGCCATCACCAGGGCGGCGTCGCCATGGCCCAGGCCTTCGACGAGCTTTCCACCGGCGGCCCGGTCGAGCAGGCCGCGCGCGACATGATCAGCACACAGAGCCAGGAGTCCGGGATCATCGGTCTGCTGATCGCCGGGCACGGTGCGGGCGCGACGGGCTGAGTCAGCTGGATGCGCGGTCTACCGGTCGTCACCGGCTTCCGACGCTTGCCGCGTAGATCCGGCACGGACGCCGGGCACCACGCTCACGAGTGCGTGACCATGTCGCGGATCGCGGCGCGGACCTCGACGACAGCGGGGACGGCCGCGAATTCGGCCGACTCGTGCAGGAAATCCGAAAGCCGGGCGGCTGTGCGGCCGGTCGGGCCCGGGTTCAGCGACAATGCCGGACCGATCTCCTCGACCGCGCGTTCGGGCTCGCCGAGCATCAACTGCAGGCGAGCCGAGGAGATCGCGGCCATCGCCGGGGTTAGGACTTCCCGGGACAGCGGCGGGTGGACATCACCGAAGGCGATGCGAGCCAGATCGGGGCGGGTGGCGACGAGCTGGCGGTAGCTGTGCCCGAGCAGCCGCGACTGCTGCCCCGGCCCCGGCCAGTCCCGACGCGGTCCGAGGAGCATGCCGATGGCGGCCGCGGTGAGGCTGCGGTCGACGGCGTTGTCACCGGGGGCGGTCTCGGCGGCTTCACCACGGCATTCGGCCGCGACGACGATCGCGCGCTGGAACGCGGCCTGCTCGCCGAGAATGCCGTTCGCGTAGGCCTCGAGTTCGGCGAGGGCGAGCCGCAACAGGGGTGTCGCGGTGCGGCGCGCCAGATACTGAGCGAGCTGAGCCACCTCCAGTCCTTCCGCGGGCCTGCCGCTGTCGAGGAGCTGCCAGGTCGACTCGGTGAGGATCGCGGCGGTCAGCACCGGGTCGCCCGCGGCGTGAGCCAGCCGCGCGGCGTCGACGGAGTACCTGCGCGCGGCGGCGATGTCCTCCACATCCCAGCTCATGGCGGCGGCGATGTCGGCCAGTTCCGCACCGATCCGGAGTACGCGCCCGTACCGGTTCGAATCCGAAAGTTGCTGTAACCGAGGCAGATTCGCACCCAGCCACGCCGTGACGGCGCGGCGCGGCGCCTGCCCGTCGCCCCACTGCCTGCCTCGCGCCCATATCGCGAGCTGCTCGGCGGCGGCCAGCTCGGCGGCGGAGAAGGCGGGGTGTTCGGCGCGCGCGTACGTGGCGGGTGGTAGCAGCAGCGACCGCAGTTGGGTCGGCAGGTCGTCGAGCTCGCCGACCGATTCGACGGTCAGCCGGTCACGCAGGTGATCCAGTGACGTGTGCAATGCCGACGCGTAGGCGTCCACGTGCTCGGCGCGCACCGCGCGCGCCCCGGTCTCGAGCTGACCCAGGTACGGCTTGGAGTAGTTCGTGCGAGCGGCCATGCCCTGCAGGCTGATCCCGGCGGCTGTCCGAGCGACGCGCAGAGCCGACCCGACTTCGCTCATGCGCGTGCCGCACCGGCGCTCGGCCGCGCCATGCGGATGCGCGCCCGCACATCATTCGCTTGTGCGAGGTTCGCGACTGGGATCGGCTTTCTCATCACCTCGACAATACGTCCCCGGTCTCGCCCCGCGCGGGGTGTCTGCAAACCGTCTGCAAGACGGCGCGGCTCGGCCTTGCGCAGCGGTTGGTCTCCCTATCGTCCGAGATCGTGAGCAACAAAACTGTCCTGTCCGGTCGGCGCCCGCGCAATGGTGCGCGGGCCGCGCTGACCTCTCTCGCGCTGACCGTCGCGGCGGCGACCGGGGTGACGCCGGCGGCGGCGGCGCCGTACCGGCCCGCCGCCCCGCTCGAAGCCGCCTATCACGCGCCCGGCCCGTGGGTGGTGGCCCAACGAACCGGTGTCGACTGCTGCACGTCCACCGGCGACAGCTACGACATCTGGTACCCGGCCGACCTCGGCGCGGACGGTGTGGTGCATCCGGTGATCACCTGGGGCAACGGCACCATGGCCCACCCGCGCGAATACGCGTACCTGCTCTCGCACCTCGCGTCGTGGGGATTCGTGGTCATCGCCGCCGATCGCACCGACACCGGCACCGGTGCGCAGATGCTCGACGCGGTGCGCTACCTGAGTGACCAGAACAGCGACCCGGACAGCGTCTTCCACAACAAGATCGACACCGACACGGCCGGGGCCACGGGCCATTCGCAGGGTGGGCTCGGCGCGATCAACGCGCTCACCCGCGGCGGCGGCCTCGTCGACACCGCGGTGACCCTCGAGATGCCGTTGGCGGCGGCCTGCGCGTCGCTGCCGACCGTCGACGGACAGAGCGCCTGCATCGATCCGACCGCGGTGACCTCGGGTTCGGTCCTGCTGGTGAACGGCACGGCCGACGGCATCTCGCCGGCCACGCAGGCGCTCCCACCCGAGGTGATCGGCTTGCAGTCGATGCAGGCGTACTACGACGCGATGCCCGCAGGCGTACCCAAGGCCCGCGCCGCGGTGGTGGGCGCCCACCACAACGACGTCCAGGGTCAGCCCGACTGCACCAACTTCGGCTGCACCGAGGGCGTGCACCGTTATCTCGGCTACCTGACCGCCTGGTTCATGGACCGGCTGCGCGGCGATCAGGTCGCTCGAGGCGCGTTCCTCGCAGGCACCGGTGAACTCCTGCACAACCCACACTGGTCCGATCAAGCCAGCACCATCACCCGCTGACCGACGAAAGGCTGCATCTTCCATGGAAGACCACATCGAGAAACTGCTCACGGAGCTGGATCTGGACGGCAAGCTCCGGCTGATCTCCGGCGCGAGCCTGTTCCGGATGGCGGGCGACCCCGCCATCGGACTCGCCGAGATGCCGGTGTCCGACGGGCCCTCCGGGGTGCGTGGCGAGAACTGGGACGAACGCGACCCGTCGGTGAGCCTGCCCTCCGGTACCGCGATCGCCGCCACCTGGGATCCGGCGCTGCTCACCGAGATCGGCGCCTTGATCGCCGCCGAGGCCCGCCGCAAGGACGTCTACGCGGTGCTCGGCCCGACGATGAATCTGCACCGTTCCCCGCTCGGTGGCAGGCATTTCGAGTGCTTCTCCGAGGATCCGCTGCTCACCGCCGAAATGGCCGACGCGTACGTGCGCGCCGTGCAGGCGCACGGCGTCAGCGCGTGCCCGAAACACTACGTGGCCAACGATTCCGAGACCGACCGCTTCACCGTCGATGTCCGCGTCGACGACCGGGCACTGCGCGAGCTCTACCTCTACCCGTTCGAACGCACCGTCGAAGCGGGCGCCTGGATGATCATGGACGCCTACAACGCCGTCAACGGCACCACGATGACCGAGAACCCCCTGCTCGACGAACCCCTCAAGGGCACATGGGGATTCGACGGTGTGGTGGTGTCGGACTGGATGGCGGTGCGCAGCACCGAGAGCGCGGCGAACGGAACCGATCTGTGCATGCCGGGCCCGCCGCACCTGTGGGGTGAACCGCTGGCCGCCGCCGTGCGCGCCGGCGAGATCGCCGAATCCGCCGTCGACGACAAGGTGCGCCGCATCCTGCGCTTCGCCCAGCGCGTGGGCGCCCTGAACGGAACCCCGCAGCCCACCCCGGTTTTCAGCGACGAACAGGCTCAGGATCTGGTCCGCCGGGTCGCCGCGGAGGCGATGGTGCTGGTCCGCAACGACGGTGTCCTGCCGCTGGCACCGAACACGACCGTCGCCCTGTTGGGCCCGTCGGCGGGCGAGCCACGTTTCCTCGGCGGCGGCAGCGCCACCGTCATCCCCGGCCACACCAGTACCCCGGTGGAGGGCCTGACCGGGCGCCTGCCGATAACCCATACCGCGGGTGTCCATTTGTCCGAGGACCTGATCCCCGCCCCGGTGACGATCATGACCGATCCCGAGACCGGCGAACCGGGCCTGTCCGCCCGGTACCTGAAGGACGGCACCGTCCTCGGCGTCCAGCACCGCACCACCAGCCGGCTCGTGCTGCTCGGTGAACCGCTGGCCGCGCAGTCGAACGCGATCGAGATGCGCACTCGGCTGCGCGCGGATATAGCCGGCGACTGGCAGATCGGTTTCGGCGGCGTCGGCCACGTCCGGCTCGACATCGACGGCGAGACCGTGCTGGACGAGTACGTGACCCTGGAATCCGGCGACCCGGCCGCAGCGCTGCTCGATCCGCCCCAACGTCACGTGACCCGCACCCTCGCCGCAGGCGAGGAGGTCGAGGTGCGGCTCGTGACCAGCATTCAGGACGCGATGCCGGGCCTCGGCATCATTCTCGGCGCCACCCTCGGCATCCGACGTCCGCAGCGTGACGACAACGCAGAATTCGCGGCCGCGATCGAACTGGCGCGCGCCGCCGACGTGGCCGTGGTGGTGGTCGGCACCACCGAGCAGATCGAGAGCGAAGGCATCGACCGCACGTCGCTGCGGCTGCCCGGCCGCCAGGACGAACTCGTCGCCGCCGTCGCCGCGGTCAACCCGCGCACCGTCGTGGTGGTGAATTCCGGTGCGCCGGTGGAGATGCCGTGGCGTGACGACGTCGCCGCCGTGCTGCTGTCGTGGTTCCCCGGCCAGGAGTTCGGCGCGGCACTGGCCGACGTGCTCACCGGCACCGCCGAACCCGGCGGCCGACTGCCGACCACCTGGCCCGCGACCATGGCCGACGTCCCGGTCCTGAACACCACGCCCGTCGACGGCGTCCTCGACTACACCGAGGGCATCCACATCGGCTACCGCGCGTGGTTGCGCGCGGGCACCGAACCCGCCTACCCCTTCGGTCACGGCCTCGGCTACACCACATGGTCGACCGACGACCTCGTCGTCGACGGGCACACCGTCTCGATCACGGTGACCAACACCGGTGACCGCGACGGCAAACATGTCGTCCAGGCCTACCTCGCACGCCCCGACAGCACGGTGGACCGGCCGGTGCGCTGGCTGGCAGGCTTCGCCGCCGTCACCCTGGCCGCGGGCGAGTCGCGCACGGTGTCGCTCGACCTGCCCGACCGCGCCTTCCAGCACTGGGGGCCCGACGGCTGGGAAACAGAACCGGGCGAATTCACCGTGCACGTAGGCACTTCCGTCACCGACCTCCCGCACACCGCTTCCCTCATCTGACCCTCAGCTCGACCTGCTCGACCGAACAACGGAGCGTGGCCATGTCCACCAGTACCCCTCGACTCGACAAAGACGACCACAACGACACCGGACGACTCGACGGAGCCTCACGCACCAGGATCTTCACGGTGCTGGCGGTGATCGTCCTGTTCTCCGAGATCGCCCCGATGCAGTACACGATCGTCGCGGCGGCACTGCAGAAGATCGCGCCGAGCTTCCCCGGTGTCGGGGCCGACATCAACTGGGCCATCATCGTCTTCGGGTTGATCGGCGCGGCCGCGTCTCCGTTGATCGGCAAGATGAGCGACGTCTGGGGCAAGAAGCGGATGTTCCTCATCTGCGGTGCCCTGTTCGTCATCGGCTGCGTACTCGACGCGACCACGTCGAACTGGGCGGTCTTCCTGTTCGGTCGCTGTCTGCAGGCCACTGCCATCGCCACTGCGGTGATCGCCTACGGCCTCATCCGAGACCTGCTGCCGCGCACCATGATTCCGCTGGCGCTCGGGCTCACCGCGACCGGCTTCGGCGTCGCCTCCATCGCGGGTCCGGTCCTCGGCGGCTACCTGGTCGACAACCATAGCTGGCGTGCCATCTTCTGGGTACTGGCCGCGTTCACCCTGGCGATGCTGCCGCTGGTCTGGTTCATCGTGCCCGAGTCCGAGCTGCGGGTGCCCGAGCGGATCGATATCGTCGGCGCCGCACTGCTCTCCGGAGGTGCCGCACTCACCTTGATCTACGTCGACAAGGGCCACGACTGGGGCTGGGCGAAGCCCACCACGCTGCTCTGGCTGGTCGCGGGCATTACCCTGCTCGTCCTGTTCGTCGTCATCGAAAAGCGTGTCGCGACACCGATCATGGACATGGAGTTGCTGTTCCACCCGCGCGTCGCGCTGGTCCTGGCCGGGGCGCTGCTGGCCTCGCTACAGATCGGCATCGTCTCCTACGCCATCGCCTACATGGCCCAGACTCCACCGGATTCCGTCGTCACGGCGGGGATCGGGCAGTCGACGGTGACCGAGATCCAGCGCCTGACGGGTCAGGCGGTACCGCTGGACGCTGTGCGCGTCGCCCTCGATCCCGGCTACACCTACGGCAGCGGGTACTCGCTGCTCGAGTTCGCGATCCGGATCGCCCTGCTCGGTTCGGTGATCACGATGATCTTCGGGGCGGTCGCGGGTCTGCTTGCCAAGCGAATCGGTGCCCGGCTCCCCCTGATCGTCGCGCTGATCATCTTCGCGGGTGCGGGCATCGCGTTCGCGCTGCTACCACTGACCACCACCAACTTCCTGGTCGTCAACTCGATCTTCAGCGTCGGCTTCGGCATGTACTACGCCTGCATGCCGATCCTGCTGGTCGAAGCGGTACCGCAGGAACAGCAGGGCGTGAGTCTCGGCATGCTCGGGGTCATGCAGTCGATGGGTGTGGCGATCGGCCTGGCCGTCGTCACCGCGTTCCTGCACAACAACGGCATGAGCGCCCTGGTGAGCGTAGGCGGCCTACCCCAACCGGCGACCCCGCTGCCCGAGCTGTTCGGTGACCACGGTTACCGGCTCGGTTTCTGGGTCTGCGCGGCGGCATCGGTGCTCGCACTCTCGCTCGCGCTGGTGATGAAGCACGGCCGTACCCCGGCCACCGGAGGCACCGCACACTGACCCGGACACGCCCTCGGCGGTCAGTAGTCGAGGGCGTGTTCCGGCTGGCAGACGAGCAGAGGTGACGGCAGGTAGCGGACGACGGCGTCCAGGAGGGCGGCGATGTCGTCGCTCGCGCTGGGTGCGTCGCAGAGGATGGGGACGATGTCGCCGTTGCGGGTGCGGCGGCGGATGCGGTTGTGCAGGTCCCGCACCAGAATGGGGTCCGCAGGGTCTTCGGTCAGCGTCTCGACGAGCGCGCGGCACCAGCGACCGGTGGACTCCCCACCGCTACCGACATTGTCGAGCGCCGCGCCCGACACCAGATCGAGGACACCGTCGAAGCCGCCGCCGGTGCCGACCGGGACCTGTAGTGCCAGCGGCACTGCCCCGCGGGTGTCGGCGATCGTACGAACGCAGCGGTCGAAGTCGGCGGCGGGTCGGTCGAGCCCGGTGACCAGGCACAGGCGGGCGACCTGATGGTCGTCGGCGACTCGCAACATGGTTTCCAGCCGGGGTGTGCTGCGCACGGCGGCATTCACCACCACGACGACTCCGTCCGCTACACGAATGGCGCGTTCCAGGTCGGCGATGAGCGCCTCGTTCGACGGCGCGGTGATGCGAATCGTGTGCTCGACACCGTCCGTAGACCAGCGGACGGTGTCGTCCGTGTCGCCGAAGCACCGGCGCAGGCGGTGGGTCAGGCGGGTGGCCCCGGCGGGATCCCCGACGATCGTGACGTTGTGGATCGACTGCGGGTCAATAGCTTTGGTGCCCATCGCGCTGCAGTACTCCAGATCGACGTCATCGCATCCTCGACGCGCTCACCGTACCTCCGCCCGAGCGGCGCCGGATCGGAATTCCGCCCCAAAATAGAACGTGTTCCTATACCGTCGGCCACGTGCAGAAAGAACAACGCCCCGCCGTGGCTGACTGGTTCACTGCGGACGACGGTCAGGTACGCCTCAAAGGCACCCGCTGCAACGACTGCGGCACGCCGTACTTCCCGAAGAACACGCTCGCCTGCCGCAATCCGCAGTGCACAGGTGCCCACGACGGCTCCGAGCTCGTCGAGTACCTGTTCTCCACGCGCGGGCGGATCTGGTCGTACGCCGACGCTCGGTACAAACCGCCAGCGCCCTACGTCTCGGCCGATCCGTTCGTGCCCTACGTCGTCGCGGCGGTGGAGCTCGAGGTCGAGCAGATGGTGATTCTCGGGCAGGTCGTGCGCGGTATCACCGTGGACGACCTGGCCGTCGGTATGCCGGTCGAACTGACCGTCGGCACGCTGTACGAGGACGACGACGCCGAGCACACGGTGTGGATGTGGAGGCCGGTCAATGACTGACACCAACGATCGCGACATCGCCGTCCTCGGCGCGGGCATGCACCCGTGGGGCAAGTGGGGCCGCAATTTCGTCGAATACGGTCTGGTGGCGGCGCGTGCGGCGCTGGCCGATGCCGGGTTGGACCACCGCGACGTCGGCTACATCGCCGGCGCCGACACCATCCGCAACGGTTACCCGGGCTTCGTCTCGGGCGCGACGTTCGCGCAGGCGCTCGGTTGGTCGGGTGCGCAGATCTCGAGCAGCTATGCCGCGTGTGCCTCGGGTGCGCAGGCCATCGCGAACGCACGGGCCCAGATCCTGGCGGGACTGTGCGAGGTCGCGCTGGTAGTCGGCGCGGACACCACCCCGAAGGGGTTCTTCCAGCCGGTCGGTGGCGAGCGCCGTGACGACCCGGACTGGTTGCGCTTTCATCTGCTCGGTGCCACCAACCCCATCTATTTCGCGCTGTACGCCCGCCGCCGGATGGCGTTGCACGGTGCCACCCTCGACGACTTCGCCGCCGTCAAGGTGAAGAACTCCAGGCACGGCTTGAACAACCCGAACGCCCGCTACCGCAAGGAGGTCTCGGTCGAGGAGATCTCGGCCTCGGCGATCGTGTCGGACCCGCTGCGGTTGCTCGACATCTGCGCGACCAGCGACGGCGGCGCCGCGCTGGTACTCACATCGATGGACTACGCCCGCCGCCACGGCATCACCGATCCGGTGCGGATCTCGGCACTGTCGACGGTCACGCCGACGTTCCCCAAGACCGTGCTCGATCTGCCGGACTTCTCGACGGATTCGGCGGTGGCCGTCGAGCCGCCCTCGCGCACCTTCCGGTCGGCCATCGCGCACGCCGCCTACGAGGAGGCCGGGATCGGTCCCGAAGACCTGTCCCTCGCGGAGGTCTACGACTTGTCCACCGCGCTGGAACTGGACTGGTACGAGGACATCGGGCTCTGCGAGACCGGCGAAGCGGAGACCCTGCTGCGTAGCGGCGCAACGACATTGGGCGGTCGGGTGCCGGTGAATCCCAGCGGCGGCCTGGCCTGCTTCGGTGAGGCCATCCCCGCCCAGGCCATCGCCCAGATCTGTGAACTCACCTGGCAGTTGCGTGGCCGGGCCGAGGGCCGCCAGGTCGACGGTGCCCGCGCGGGCATCGCGGTGAACCAGGGCCTGTTCGGCCACGGATCGGCGATCATCGCCACACGCTGACCCACGGCATCGTTCCCCGCGGCGCGCAGGATCGGATCCGCGACCTGCGCGCGTGGGGTATCGGCACCGCGCGGATTTCGGGATACTGTTCGGTACCCCATCGACCGGGCGCTTCGACACATCGGAGGACTGCCGTGTCCACAGCGATATCCGCTCCGTCGACGATGCCGGTCGCGCAGGGCACCGAAGGCGGTGGCGCCGCCCTCGACCAGGTCGCGCTCATGACCGGTGCGGCCGCGGTGATCGGCGCGGTGCTGCTGTGGGTGGCGTACCTACACCGCACCCGGCGCATCACCTGGCTGCAACGGCTGGCCGACTTCAGCGGTCGCATCATGAACCGGCCCGGCTGGGTGGCGCTCCCGATCGCGATGTTCCTCGCGACCATCCTGACGGCGTTTCTCGGCTTCATCTGGGATGTGAGCCTGCACGTCGGCAAGGGCCGCGACGCCGGACCGCTGGCGAACCCGGCGCACTACTTCATCCTGGTCGGCCTGTTCTTCCTCTTCATGGCGGGCATGCTTGCCGTCATCCTGCCACTCGACGAGAAGCCGGGCCGGGCCGCGGTGAAGATCACCCGCGACTGGTACGCGCCGGTGGGCGGCATCCTGATCGCCGGTGCCGGTTTGTACGCGCTGATCGGTTTTCCGCTCGACGACATCTGGCATCGGCTGTTCGGCCAGGACGTCACGCTCTGGGGGCCGACCCACCTGATGCTCATCGGTGGTGCGGGTCTGTCGCTGATCGGCGTGCTGCTGCTCGAACTCGAAGGCCGATACAACCGGCCCGACCCCGCGCGCATCGACGGCCGGGTGTTGTGGGCGGTTCAGGCGTTCGCTTTCGGCGGCCTGGTGATCGGGCTGTCGGTGTTCGGCGTCGAATTCGACTTCGGTGTGCAGCAGTTCCGGCTGGTGCTGCAACCGATGCTCATCGTCTTCGCCGCGACGATCGCCCTGATCTCGGCGCGCCTCACCCTCGGCCCGCTCAGCACGCTGCTGCTCGTGGCCTTCGCCTTCGGTGTGCGCTGGGTCGTGGCGGTCCTGGTCGGCACCGGATTCGAGGCGCCGCGCAATGTGTTTCCGCTGTACCTCGGTGCCGCTGTCGTGGTCGAATTGCTCGCCCTCCTGCCGTTGATCCGGCGACCGCTCTGGTGGGGCGCGCTGACCGGGCTCGGGGTGGCGACCGTGGGCATCTGGCTGGAATCGCTGTGGATCGAGCGGATGTTCGTCAATCCGTGGGTCGCCGGGATGTGGCCCGAACTGCTGGCGATGGCGGTGCCGGTCGGTGTGGCGGGCGGTGTGATCGGCGCGATGCTCGGCACTGTGCTGCGCGGCGAGCCACTGCCCAGGCCCGCGGTACGGCGCGGACTGGTGGTCGCCGCGGTGGTGATCGCCGCCGCGGCCACCACGAACGGATTGATCATCCGGGTACCGGGGAACGCGTCGGCGACGGTCGTGCTCACCGACGCCGAGCCCGTGCGGGGCGGGCGGATGGTCACCGCTGACATCCGGCTCTCCCCCACCGATCTGATCGGCGCCGATCCGGAATGGGTGGAGATCCTGGCCTGGCAGGGCGGTACCGGCGACGACAGTCCCGGCCACGGCCTGGTCGTGGACAAACTGCGGCGCGTCGCCGACGACCACTTCGTCTCCACCCGCCCGGTGCCCGTGCACGGCACCTGGAAAACGGTGCTGCGCCTGCAGGACGGGCGCATGCAATCCGCGCTGCCCCTCTTCATGCCGCTCGATCCCGGCATCGGCGCCGCGGAGGTGGCCGCGCCCGCGAGCTTCACACGGCCGTTCGTCGAGGAGATCTCGGTGCTGCAGCGTGAGCGGTCCTTCGACCATCCGTCCTGGTTGATCGGCCTGGCCGGCCTGGTGGTGCTGGCGTGCAGCCTGGCCTTGATCGCGGCGATGGCGTGGGGCGCGGCTCGTGTCAACGACCGCTACCTGGCGGCGGGCAGCACACCGGATCAGAAGGCAACGGTCGAGGCGTGATTCGCGCGGAGAACGTCGACATTCTCGCCGACCACTCCCTTCTGCTGGCGATTCCGGCCTTCCTGCCCGCAGTCGCGTTGGTCGGGCTGGTGTTGTTCATCGCGATGCGCGATCGGCGCGCGGAGAAGCGCGAAAACGAGGGCGCCGAAACCGAATCCGCGCGGACCGACCGCAGTGAGGAGAATCCGTGAGCACTCGTCGACTCCGGCTGGGTCTTGTGACGGTCTGCGCGGGTGCACTGCTGATGAGCTGCTCGTCGGGCGAGCCGACCGTCGAGCCGGTGGAGACAGCGCGCACCATCGACATCCGGATAGCCGACGGTGGAGTGTCTCCGGTCAATACGCGCACCGAAGCCGAGGTTGGGCAACGCATCGTATTGCGGGTCGACAGTGACGCCACCGACGAACTGCATGTCCACTCTGCTCCCGCGCACACCTTTCCCGTCGCCGCGGCCGCCGGCCAAGAGTTCGTATTCACGGTGGCGGTTCCGGGCCAGGTGGACATCGAACTCCACCACCTCGGACGGACGGTGACGACGCTGCTGGTCCGGCGGTGAGCCCCCTCGCCCACGGCCTCACCGGCGCCGCGGATCTGCCGATTCCACTCACCTACGCCTTGGTCGGTGCGGCGTGGGCGCTGACCTTCTCCTTCGCGCTGCTGTTCGTGGCCTGGCGCCAGCCGCGACTCGACCCGGAGTCGCCGGGATTGCGGCTGCCCACGCCGGTGCGCCGGCTGATCGACGCGCCCGTGGCTCGCGGCGTAGCTTCCACGGTCAGCGTCGCGTTCACCGCGTGCGTGCTCGTCATCGCGGTGTTGGGTTCCTCCGATCCGGCCCTGAATCCGGTGCCCGGAGTGCTGTATATCGGCGTCTGGGTCGGGGTGATGGTGGCGTCGCTGCTGATCGGACCGGTCTGGAAGGTCATCTCTCCGGTCAGGGCGATCCACCGATTCGGGTGTCGACTGCTGCGGCGCACGCCGGAACACGGAATTCTCCGCTATCGCGAGGAATGGGGACACCTCCCCGCCGCTGTCGGCCTGTTCTCGGTCGTGTGGCTGGAATTGGCTTGGCGAACACCGGGTTCGGTGTCCTCAGTACTGACCTGGCTGATCGGCTATCTGGTCGTCACCTCGATCGGCCTCGTACTGTTCGGCACCGTGTGGGCTGAGCGAGCCGACCCGCTCGAGGTGTACAGCACGCTGCTGGCGCACCTGAGTCCGTTCGGCCGCGACCACGCGGGACAACCAGTACTGCGGATGCCGCTGAATAATCTCGCGGGGACCCCCGGGCTCGCCGGATCGGTAGCGGTCGCCGCGACATTGCTCGGATCCACCGCCTTCGACAGCTTCTCCACGTTCCCGTGGTGGCGCGAACTGGTCGACGACCTGGCTCCGGTCGTCGACGCGACGCTGGTGCGCACGGCCGGACTACTGGTCTTCATCGGGGTCGTGGGCGGACTGTTCTCCCTCGCCGCGCGCGCCACCGGCGGCGTCTCCCCCGCAGAACGCGCGCTGCTCCCCCGACGACTGGCGCTCAGCCTCACCCCGATCGTCGCGGGCTACCTCATCGCCCACTACCTCACGTTTCTCGTCGAGAAGGGGCAGGCGACGGTGCTGCTGTTCGCGGACCCGCTCGACCGTGGCTGGAATCTCGCGGGCCTGGCCGATCGAGACGTTGCCTACGTGCTGTCGAGCCATCCGAGTGTGCTCGCCACCTGCAAGGTGCTCGCTGTTCTGATCGGCCATATCCTCGGCGTCGCCGCCGCACACGACCGATGCCTGCTCCTACTCCCCCCTCGTCACCGGTTGACCGGCCAGTTGGCCTTGATGCTGACCATGGTCGCCTTCACCTTCACCGGGCTGTATCTGCTGTTCGGGGGTTGAGGTCCGATCCGCTCCCGGCCTCTCCCCGGGTGAGTCGCGGCGGTGGAGCGCCGTGCGGCAGAGGCGGTCCCACCGCGAGCAGAGCACCCGCTGTTCGTCCATTGCCCCAGCCCAGCTTCTCGCGGTACCTGCCGATGTGTTCGGTCGGCACGGACGCCGACGCGAGCGGCGTGGCATCGGGTGCCACATAGAGCGCGTCGGCCGGGCAGTAGGCCTCGCACATGAAGCACGTCTGGCAATCGGATTGCCTGGCGATGACCGGAATCCCCGACTCGGACCGGTCGAACACGTTCGTGGGGCAGGCGAGTACGCATTTGTCGCAGCCGATGCAGTCCTCGGCGCGCAGCAATTCGATCACAACGCCACCGCCTGACCGGTGTTGCGAGCGGCAGCGGTGCCGGTCCACGGGGTGTCGAGTCCCCCGGAGATCACGTGATGGTGCTGGGCGGGGTCGGTGCCCGGGTGATCGGCACGTTTGCTCATGCCTCGGGTTTCGGTTCGCGACAGGGCCGATCGGTACATGAGCCTGCCCACCGCGGTGATCGCCACGGCCTGGCGTGCCCGCACCCGATCGCTGCCGGTGACGCTCAATTCCGCCGCGGCCACGTCCCACAACTCGTCGAGACGGCCCAGGGCGGCGCGCAGCCGGTCGCCGTGGCGCAGGTAGTTCTTCTCGAACGGCATCAGCTCGCACTGCGCCGCGCTCACCAGTTCGGCCGCGGTCAACGAGCCGGACCCGGCCGTGCGCAGCCCGACCCGGCCCGCACCGACGACCTCGCCCGGTCCGGGTGCCGACCGCGCGTACCGTGCGGCGCCCGCACCCGCCCAACTGCCCGACGACATGGCCCACGCCGCGTTGTGGCTACCGCCGCCGGTGAACCCACCGCAGATACGTTCCCTGGTGGCGGCGTCGCCCGCGGCGTACAGGCCCGCGACGCTGGTGGCGCAGTCGTCGCCGACCACGTCGATTCCGCCGGTGCCGCGCACCGTTCCCTCGGCGAGCAGATCGATCTCGAAGCGCTGGGTGAACGGGTCGATCCCGCGTCGATCGAACTGCAGGAAGAAGTTCGGCTGACCCACCCGCATCTGCGCCTGCACGGTCGCGTCCGCCCGATCGAGCTGGGCGAACACCTTCTGGTGCAGCAGGTTTCGCGCGATCACCGATCGTCCACGGGTGGAGCCCGCGTCCTCGATCACCCGGCCGTCCTCGCCGAAGAAGGTGGCGTAACCGTAGTAGGCGGTCTTGGTGATGGTCGAGCCTTTGGGCACGATCGCGTAGGCGTTGGAGAATTCCATGCCGGAGAACCTGGCGCCCACTTCGGCCGCCATCAACGCGCCGTCACCGGTGTCGACATTGGTGCCGAGCGCACCGGACAGGAACGCGCAGCCGCCGGAGGCCAGCACCACCGCGCCCGCGGTGATGCGGTAGTCACGATCCAGCTGGCGTTGCCGACCCGCCGCACCGCACACCGCACCCGAGTCGTCGACAAGCAGCTCCAGAGCGGGTGAGTGATCGTGGATCTCCACTCCGACGCGCTTGAGCCAGGCGCGCATCCGGCGCATGTATTCGGGCCCCTGCACACCGGTGCGCAACTGCTGCCCGGTCACCGGGTCCACCGGGAACGGATAACGCCCCTCGACGGCGAGCCGGTTCATATTGGCATAGGTCTGGTCGAGGACCCGATCCATCCAGTAGTGGTCGGCGAGGTGACCGCCCAAGGCCTCGCGGGCCGCTTTCGCCGACGCCCGCGCCTGCGCTTCCGGCGCCACGTACCAGACTCCCGTCCCCGACGGTGCCGTCGCACCGCTGGTTCCGCAGTAACCCTTGTCGACCAGGATTACCCGCGCACCCGCCTCCCTGGCGTGGATCGCCGCCCAGGCGGCGGCCGGACCGCCGCCGATCACCAGAACATCCGTACTCGCGGACCAGGTTTCGCTCATCGCAGTCGATCTCCTGTCGAAAACCGGTGCCCGGCCCGCAGACCGGGCACCGGAGGGGTTTGTCAGACGCTGGTGAACTTCGCACCGGCCACCGAGGTCGACGCGGCACCATCGACGCCGACCGGGACGTCACCCTCGAGGGTGGTGCGGTAGAGCACACGGGTGACGTCGAGATGGTCGAGGTCGCTCGGTGCCAGATGCGCGGTGGCACGGTTGTCCCAGAACGCGATACTGCCTGCCGCCCAGCGGAATCGGACGGTGTAGGCGGGCTGGGCGAGCTCGTCGAACAGCAGGTCGAGCAGGGCGTCGCTCTGGCGAGGGGTGAGGCCGATGATCCGGGTGGTGAAGCCGGGGTTGACGAACAACACCCGCTCCCCGGTCACCGGATGCACCCGCACGACCGGGTGTTCGGTCACCAGCGGCGACGCGGCGGTCTTGCGGGCGTAGTCGCTGTCGGCTTCCCACGGTGGGATCCGGCCGCCGAATCGGTGCTCGGCGCGCAGCCCGTCGAGGAACGTGCGCAAGGATTGCGGCAGACCGGCGTAGGCGGCGGCCAGATTGGTCCACTGGGTGTCGCCACCGTGCTCGGGGGCGATCTCGGCCCGCAGAATCGAGGCAGCGGGCGGGTTGATCAGCGGGGAGACATCGGTGTGCCACTGGTTGGTGTAGCTGAACTTCTTGCGGCCGAACCGCTTCTCGTACAAACGGCTGTCGACGGCGAGGATCTCAGGGTACTCGGTCGGTGCGTCGTCGTCGTAGGGGTGCGACGGTGTCACCGCGCCGAACCGCCGGGAGAAGGCGATCTGCTCGGCGTGCCCGATGTGCTGATCGCGGAAGAACAGCACCTTGTACCGGTGCAGTGCCGCGGTGAGGTCCGCGACGGTGGCGTCGGTCAGGTCGGCGCGCAGGTCGATACCGGTGACCTCGGCGCCGATGTGCCCGGCGACCGGGGCGATGTCCAGTGCTGTCGCGCTACGTGGGCTTTCGATGGTGGTCATATCCATGGTCCTTCAGGAGAAGCTGGGGGTGGCAGGTGCTCGTGGTCGCCGACAGGAACTGCTCACCACCCGCATGAGCTCCAGATCGAGACGACGGGTCCGCATCAGGCGCTGACCCGCGCATCCCGGTGGGTGAACCGGCTCTCCACCGGCGCGAGCCCGTAATGCCCACGCAGAGTGGTGGATTCGTAGTCTGTGCGGAACAGGCCACGGTCCTGCAGGATCGGCACCACCCGGTCGACGAAGTCCGCCAAGCCACCTGGCAGGTACGGCGGCATGATGTTGAAGCCATCGGCCGCGCCCGCGTCGAACCAGCTCTGCAGTTCGTCGGCGACCTGCTCGGGCGTGCCCGCGAAGGTGCGGTGCCCGCGTCCGCCGCCGAGCTTGCCGATGAGCTGGCGAACCGTCAGATCCTCGGCTTCGGCGAGCTCCTTGACCAGGGTGAACCGGCTCTTTCCGCCCTCGATGTCGCGTTCGGCAGGCAGCGGTGGCAGGGGCGCGTCCAGCGCGTGCGTGGTGAGGTCGACGCCGAGCATGGTAGAGAGCTGGCGCAGCGCGTAGTCGGGCGAGATCAGGTCGGTGAATTCCTGCTCGAGCGCCTTCGCCTCCTCGGCGGTGTCGGCGATGAACGGGACCAGGCCGGGTAGCACCTTCAATTCGTGTTCGGCGCGACCGTATTTCGCCAGTCGCCCCTTCAGTTCCCGATAGAACCGCACGCCGTCGGCGAGGGTGCGCTGGGCGGTGAACACCGCTTCGGCGTGGTGCGCGGCGAACTCCTGACCCGATTCCGACGAGCCGGCCTGTACGAGCAGGGGCCGTCCCTGCGGGCCGCGCGGCGAATTCAGCGGGCCACGCACCCGGAACCGCTCCCCCACGTAGTCGAGGGTGTGCACCCGGGTGGGATCGGCGAAGACGCCGCTCTCGGTGTCGAGGACGATCGCCTCGGACTCCCAGCTGTCCCACAGCGCCAGCGCCACCTCGACGAACTCCTCGGCCCGCTCGTAGCGGCGGGCATGCTCGGGGATGGCGTCGAGACCGAAGTTGTGGGCTTCGTCGGCGGTGCCGGAGGTGACGATGTTCCACCCGGCCCGGCCCCCGCTGATGTGGTCGAGGGAGGCGAATTTGCGGGCGAGATTGAACGGCTCGTTGTAGCTGGTCGAGGCGGTGGCGATCAGACCGATCCGCTCGGTGGCGGAGGCGATCGCCGACAGCAGCGTGACCGGTTCGAACACCGCCAGGGTGTTGCGTTCGATGCGGGGGCCGACGGCGAGGGTGTCGGCGAAGAACACCGAGTCGAGCTTGCCCCGTTCGGCGATGCGGGCCAGGTTCTGGAAGTGCCCGACGTCGAGCACCCGGTGCGCGTCGGTGCGCGGGTGGCGCCAGGCCGCCTCGTGGTGCCCGACACCCATCAGGAAGGCGTTGAGATGAAAGGTCTTGCGGGACATGGGTGAGTCTCCTGATCAAGCGTCGGTCGGAGCGGTGCGCCAGCGGGACAGGCGCCGTTCCAGTGCGACGAGAGCGAAATTGAAACCGAGGCCGATCAGCGAGATCGCCACGATCCCCGCGTACATCTGCGGTATCTGGAAGTTCTGCTGCGCGGCGGTGATGAGGTAGCCCAGACCGGCCCGCGCACCGACCATCTCGGCCGCGATGAGCACGAGGATCGAGCCGGCCGCCGCCATTCTGATGCCGGTGAAGATGGACGGGACGGCAGCGGGCAGGATCACTTTCTGGAACAGCCGCAGCGGGGAGAAGCCCAGCGATACCGCCGATTTCACCAGCAGCGGGTCGACAGTGCGCACACCGGTGATGGTGTTGAGCAGGATCGGGAAGAACGTGGCGTAGCCGATCAGCGCGATCTTCGACGTCTCACCGATCCCCAGGATCAGCACGAACACCGGCAACAGTGCCAGGGCGGCGGTATTGCGGAACAGCTCGAGGACCGGGTTCAGGAAATCCGACACCGGTTTGTACCAGGCGATGGCGATTCCCACCGGCACCGCGATCACCAGGGCGATGGCGAATCCGGTGACCGACCGGGTGAGGCTGGCCGAAACATGCTCACCCAGTTGACCGTTGGCGGTGAGCTCGGCGAAGGCCTGCACCACGACGGAGAACGGGGGCAGGAACACCTCGTCCACCAGTCCGAGTCGCGGCGCGAATTCCCACGCGCCGAGCAGCAGCGCGAAGGCGAGCAGCGGCTTGGTGATGCGAGCCAGGGTGGTCACGGCTGTGCGAGCGGCGCGGACCACGCCCTCGGGGACCGACCCGATGCGAACGGTGGTGCCCCTCGGACGGACGAGCAGCGGGAGGGCGCTAGACATGGGCGGGACTCCTGTCGGTGGACGCGGCGGGGTCGGTGGCGAGCTCGAGTTGCTGCGCCCGGCTCACCTCGCTGCGCAGTTCGGTCCAGATGCGGTGGCGGTACTCACGGAACTGTTCGCTGGAGCGGACGTCGATATCGCCGGTGCGATCGATATCGATGTCGATCACAGCCTTGACCCGGCCCGGTCGGGAGGTGAGCACCGCGACGCGCTGACCCAGGTAGACCGCCTCATCGATGCCGTGGGTGATGAACAGGATGGTCTTGCCGGTCGTGCGCCAGATGCGCAGCAGTTCGTCCTGCAGCGATTCCCTGGTCTGGGCGTCGAGGGCGGCGAACGGCTCGTCCATCAACAGCACCTCCGGGTCGAAGGCCAGGCTGCGCGCGATCGCCACCCGCTGCTTCATGCCGCCGGACAACTCGTGCGGGTAGCGGTCGCCGAACCCGGCGAGTCCGACGAGTTCCAGGTAGTGATCGGCGATCTGTTTACGCTCCTTGCGGGCGATCCCCTTGGCTTCCAGACCGAAACCGATGTTGGCTCGGGCGGTGCGCCACGGCAGCAGCGCGTACTGCTGGAACACCACCCCTCGGTCGAGGCCGGGACCGGTGATGGGCGAACCGTCGAGCAGAATCTGCCCCGAACTCGGCGAGCTCAGGCCGCCGAGTAGGTCGAGCAGCGTGGATTTGCCCGAACCGCTCGGCCCGACCAGGACCAGGAACTCGCCGGCGCCGACCTCGATCGTGATGTCGTCGATCGCGGTGAACTTCTCCGTCGCGCCCCGCACGGCGAACTGTTTGCCGACGCCGCGCAGCGCGAGTTTCGCTGTGGTGCTGCTCATTTCGCGGCCACCACCTCTCCGGTGGGACCACTGGCGGGCTGGTAGGTGCCGTTGGCGTAGGGGTTGTACTCGTTGGTGTAGAGATCTTTCGCGGCGATCTTGCCCGCGGGCAGTTCACCGTTGCGCACGAGCCAGTCGATCCAGATCTGGATCTCCTTCTCCGCGATCACCGCACCCGGCACGGGAATACCCGCGCTGCGCCAGTAGTCGAGCAGCTTCAGTTTCTCGTTGCGGCCGCGTTCGGTGATGATCTCGGTGAATTTCGCGATCGCCTCCTCGCGCGGTGTCACCTGCAACCACCGGGTCGCCCGGGCGGTGCCCTGCACGAAGTCCGCGACGGCCTCACGGTTCTGGGCGATGAAGTCGGTGCGGAAAACGTAGGTGCCGTAGTCGAATTCACCGAAGATGGCGGTGTCGGTGAACAGCGGGCGCACCCCACCTCGCCCGACGGCGGTCTCGCGCCACACACTGTTGAGCGCGCCGACGTCGATCTGACCGCTGCGCAACGCCTCCTCGGTATTGACCGGCGGCACGACGATCAACTGCACCTGCTTGATCTCGGCCTCGGTCAATCCCTGCTGGTGCAGCCACTCCCGGGTGACGAATTCGTGGTGCGCGCCGAGCGTGTTCACACCGACCTTCTTGCCGATGAGGTCGCGGGCCGTGGTGATTCCCGAATCTTCGCGGACGAAGTATCCGGTGAACGACTTGTCGTCGGAGCCGTAGGAACTCAGCACAGATCGCACCGGTGCGCCACCGGCGGCGAGTTTGACCACCGCACCGTTGAACGCGCTACCGAATTCGATCTGTTTCGTAGCGGCGGCCTGGATATTGGCCGGGCCGCTCGTGGTATCACCCTCCCACTGCAAACTGATCTTGCTGAAATAGCCGAGTTCGTCGGCGAGTTCGTAGGGGGTGACCAGACCGGTCTGGCCCTGATAGCGCAGCACGGTCTTGCCATCGGCGGTGGTCGGGGCCTCGGCGGTGCCGCACGCGGTGACCACCGTGAACGCGGCGGGAGCGACGAACGCGGCGGCGAACGCGCGCAGCGAACGTCGTCGGAAGACAGTGGACAGCATGATTCGGATTCTTTCGACGGTGAACAATCGGAGATGAACAGGGCGGATCGGCGACAACGCGGGCCGCCGCGCGGTCAGCTGCGACAGAATCCGGGCGCGAGGCGCATCAAATCCACCGTGCGACGGCGGACGAGCGCGGGAAATACGATCATGGCGGGACTTTCATCGAAGGTGCGGCGAAGAATTCGCCACAACGCATTTCATGATGCCCTGCAATATACGGCCGGCCAATACCTATTTCGCATAGTGGAAATCAGCGTGCGCCGAATTCCGTGCCTGCGGCCGCGGTGTGGAAGTACGGACCGATACGCACCGCGATCCGGTGCATGGCGGGCACGACGGCGCGCACGAGGTCGCGATCGAGGCGCACCGCGCGCGCCTGCACCCCGAGCGCTCCCCACACCTGTTTGCCGGGCCCGAGCACCGGGACCGCGACCGCGCGGATCGGGTCGTCGCTGTCGATCTCCTCGACCGCGAAACCTCGCTTGCGCACCGAGTCCATCAGCTCACCGCGGCCGCTGCCGGCCGGGGTGTGGGCGAGCAGTGCGTGGCCGACGGCACTGTCGTAGAGCGGCCTGCGTTCCTGCGGGATCTGGTTGGGGCAGAACGACACCGGTGGCCGCGCCTGGAAGACGGTCAGTGCCTCACCGGCATCGGGCACGCTGAGGGATACCGTGATCTTGATGCCGGCGGCGAGCGCGTACAGGTGCGGCGCGGCGGCGTCGAGCCCGAGCCGCGCCAGGGCCGGCCGGGCCAGGCAGGCGAGCCCGTGCCCGATCCGGTATCGGTCGCTCGCCGGATCCTGTTCGAGCAGTTTGCCGCGCACCAGTGCCTGCGCCAGCCGGAATGTCGTACTGACCGGCAAGCCGCAGCGCTGCGCCAGTTCACTCACCGACAATTCCGGATCACCGCCCCGGAAGCACTCGAGCACACGCACCGCGCGGTCGACGGTCTGTGCGCCGGAACGGGATGGCTCGGTGGCGGGCATGGTGGTCTCCTACTCGATGAGCTGTCGTGAACTATCGCCAGTCTCGTGAGCAGGTGCAATGCTTCCGCGCACCGTCAGCGTAATTCGAGCGGCACCGTGAAACACTGTTCGGTGACCGCGAACCGAACGGTCGACCGCCCGCGATGCCGAGAGGAGACGCCAATGACCGACGAGCCCGGGAACTCCCGACCGCAGGCGCCGGTGTCCAAACGCAAAGCGGCGGCCCGGGGAGCGGCCCGCAGGCTCGGTGTCGAGGACTGGACGAACGCGGCACTGCGGGTGTTGCTGCGCGACGGCGTCGGAGCCGTCACCATCGCCAAGGTCTGCGAAGAGCTCGGGGTCACCAAGGGCAGCTTCTACTGGCATTTCGACGGAATCGACCAGTTGCTCGAGACCACAGCCCAGTTCTGGTGTGCCGATCGCAACGACGCCGCCCGTGGCTTCCACGACCTCGACGAGCTGCCCGTCGAGCAACGCCTGGAGCGGATGGGCGCGTTGCTCACCGAGGAGCGGGTCTGGCAGGTCGAGCTCGCGGTCCGCGACTGGGCGCGCACCAACGCGAAGGTGGCCGAGGCGGTGAAGGCGCTGGATCAGCGGATCTTCCACACCCTGTCCGAGACCCTGATCGAGTTGGGGTTCTCGCCCGAGCAGGCGGAGATGCGGGCCGGGCTGATGTGCTTCGCGGGCATCGGTTTCGTGCACGGCAATCAAAACCTGCCGGTGCCCACGGCGGATCAGCGGCGCGAGTTCTTCCGGTTCATCACCAGCGCCGGGCCCCGGTGCTGAACCCGGTTTTCCTCGTCGGCGCTCAGGTCAGTGCGACCAGTTCGTGCAGCGTCGTTCCGGCACGATGGGCGGTGCCGTTGCCGGTGTGCACGCTCAGTTCGAAGGTGGACTCGAACCGGAAGTAGCCCGGATGCCCGACGAGCCGGTGTACCAGCGGCTTGACCAGGCGTGAGCGCACAACCGGCAGATCGTCGAGCAGATCGTGGGCGTGGATGACCCGGGTGACGTCCAGGCGCAGTTCGAGTCGCCCCGGCACCCGCAGTTCGACCCATTCGGGGTAGGTGCGGCCCGCGGTGGCGTCGAAGCGGGCGGGGCCCTCGGTGAGGACTGTCTCGCCGGTGGACAGCACGATGTCGGCGTGGTGGGCCAGCATCAACGGGTTGATCTCGTGGCCGCCCTTGCGCTGCTGGGTGAGCACCGAGGCGAACAGCAGCGAGTAGTCCTCCACGTACAACCGGCCCCAGTGCCAGCGCTCGATGATCCTTTTCATGTCACCGACGCCCCAATTGTGGTCGTGGTAGCCACGTCCGGTGACCTCGTGCCGCACGCCGTCGAGCTCGATGGTTCCGATCACTCGCGCGCGGGGCGCGGCGACCATCCAGCCGAAGGAATCCTTAACGCCGAAACGGGTTTCGCCCTTGCCGGGCATCCAGCCGGGGACCTCGTTGTGGAACCGCAGGTCGAAGACCAAGCCGTCCTCCGCCATCCGCAGATGGTGGGTGGGCAGACCGTCGTCGCGCGGTTCGGTGCGGGCGGTGTTGTCACCGATACGCACATCGCAGGCATCCGGCGAAAACGCGGCCGCCGAGTGCGGGTACCGCCGCGACACCTGGCGGCGAGTGCCGTCGGGCGCGTAGACGATCATCTCCACCCAGGGTCGCGACAGTGGCAGGTCCTCGGGGCGACGTTTGATCAGGAAGCCGATCACCACGTGGCCCGTGTCTAGGTGCGCGTCGAAATACCAGTGTTCGAAGGCCAGCCTGCTCGACGCGGGATGAAAAGCGTTGTGGCGCGGCTCGATCGGCGTCAGCTCGCCGTCGCCACGGCCGGGCCCGTTCCATACTTCGACGATGTCGGTGGCAGTCATGGTCGCTTTCCGTCCGTTCATCGGCGCAGGGCTCCGCCTGCGTCGAAGGCCGCTTCGCGTCCCCGCATCTGGGCCCGGTACCAGTTCTCGCGATGGGCGAGCATGAGTTTCTCGTGTGCCCGCGCGAACGGCGGGCAGAACCGGCGCACTAGCTCCGTCACGGTGATCAGCGGGAAGCGCACGATCGGGACGAGGATCCACGGGAACGCCGGTGGCATGGTGTAGTGCCGGCGCGTACCGGGGGCCATGTACATCGCGGCGTACACCGAGTTGATCCGGAAGTTGTACATCTCGCGCAGCCGGGTCAGGCCGCGGTGACCGTCGCGGGGCGCGAACGCCGCCGGATACGACTCGATCAGTTCGGTCCCGTGCTGTCCGGCGTCGTAGGACCGCGACGCGATGGTCATCGCCAGCACGCGCAGTGCGTCGAGCACCGTGTCGGGATACCAGCGCACCCGGACACCGAGCAGGTGGCCCATGTACTTCTGGAAGTGCAGCAGCGCACGGATTTCCGATGGTGTCGTCTGGTAGCCCAGCGCCCACAGACCGAGCCCGGGTGTCACGCTGCCCGCCAGCAGGGTCAGCATCTGGTAGGTCTGGCTGATCGGCAGACCCCAGCGTTCAATGTCCCACTCGGGATGGCCGGCGACCTTCGCACGCACCGACACGTGCATGACCCGCACCTTCAGCGCGGTTGCCCGACCCGCCGAACCGGCGGTGAGCAGCGCGCCGCGCTCGGAGACGTCCATCCAGAACCGGCAGGTCTCGAGGAACCGGCGCAGCGCGCTGTCACCCGCGTACCCACCGGCCAGCGACAGTGGCGTGGCGACCGCCGCCTCGGTATACATCTCCAGGGTCTCGGCCCCGGCGAAACTGAACAGCATGGTGCCCCAGCGCCGCCAGATCGCAGCACCCTGCGCGACGAGTTCGGGCACCACCCAGTCGGGCACCGTCTCGAATTCGGCGAACAGTTCGCGCATCGATTCCGGTGCGTCCGGGACCGTGTCGATGCCCTCGCGCAGGGCCTGCTCCAGCATCCGCCGCCCGGCTTTCGCTCCGATCTCGCCGTGCATCACCTCCGCGACGAACCGCTCGGCCACCGGGTCACCGGTGAACAGGTCTTCGCACAGGGCGATCGCCTGCTCGTCGGTCGGGAACAGCCGCTGCCTGGTCACGGCCGTGAAGACGCGTTCGACCCGACGCACGAGCGGGGTGCCGCGCGCCTCCCAGTAGCGAAATGCGCTGGGGCACTTCACCGTTGCCCCGGAGTGAAGGTAGTCGACCTGACCTTCGACGGATTCGGCCACCGCGGGCCTCCTGACGTGAGCATCCATCCGCTGACTGCGATCGGGTCGACCATACTATGTCGCATAGTCTTCCATACCTGAAAGTACGGAAGACTAGGCGATCGTTTTGTCAGCTCACCGGGAGGAAGCGGTTGTCGATGACGGTCGCGTAGTCCGGCAGCGGGGTGCCCGCCGGGATCTTGCCTTGACTCTCGGCCCACTGCCCCAGCTCCGTGAGCTTGCCCGGAAGGGTCGGCGGCAGTTGCAGAGTGAAGTCGAATTGCGGGAGCACACCGCGCAGCAGGTCGGGTCGCAGCTGGGTGGCGGCGGAGACCGCCTCGACGGCGGGCTCGGCGAGCGCTTTCAGTTGCTCGCCCGCCTCCGACAGCGCCGCGAAGAACGCGGTCAGAGCCTCGGCCTTGCGGGCGACGGCGTCCTGAGTCGCCAGGTAGAGGCTGTGCTGGTGATAGCTACCACCGGTCAGCTCGACCGCGTCGGCGCCGAGCGCGGCCACCACCTGGGCCTGATACGGCTGGAAGATCGACACCGCGTCCACGTCGTGCCCGCTGGCGGCGGTGACCGTCGCCGACGGCGCGACCTGCACGAGGTTCGCCGTGATGTTGTTGTGCGACAACGTATTCGCGGCGAAGTACGCGGCACTGGTCCCCAACGGTGTTCCGATGGACTTGCCCGCCAGATCCGCCACGTCGTCGATGCCCGCGCTGCGGCGGGCGATGATGCGTGAGCCTTCCCAGCGTGAACCGTCGCCGACGATCCGCAGCGACGGCGAGCGGGTGAGCACGGCGGAGGTCGGCACGTCGGCGGCCGTGGCGATGTCGACCTGTCCGGCCGCGACCGCCTGCAGCGCTTCCACTCCGGACGGGAAGTTGACGACTTCGACTGTCACATTGTGCTTGTCGAACAGCCCGACCCGGTCGGCGACGGGTATCTGCGCCCAGGACGGGTCGACGACGAATCCGACGGTCAGCTTGGTCGGATCGTCGCTGTCCGCGTCCGCGCAGGCGGTGGCGGTCGCGAAGGCGAGCACGGTGAGCGCCGCGGCGAGGACGCGGCGAGGGGAGATCTTCACGGTGGTGTGTCCTAGCTCGAAAGGGGGGTCAGGCGATGGCGTGGTCGATGCCGAGCTCGTGGTGCAAGAGCTTGCGGAGCCGGCTGTAACCGGGTTGCTCGGCCAGCGCGTCGGAGGGACGCGGCCGGGTCAGTGGGTTGGCGATCCGGTCGACGATCAGACCGTCGCGGAGCACACCGACGGTGTCGGACAGCCGGATCGCTTCGTCGATGTCGTGGGTGACGAAGACGACGGTGCGGTGGTATCTGGTCCACAGGTCGATGAGCAGGTCCTGCATTCGCAGCCGGGTCAGTGCGTCCAGTGCCGCGAAGGGCTCGTCCATCAGCATCACCGTCGGCTCACCGGCGAGCATCCGGGCGATGCTCACCCGCTGGCGCATACCGCCGGACAGTTCGCTCGGCCGGCGCATACCGGTGCCCTCGGGTAGCTCGACCACCTCGAGGAGTTCGGCGACCCGCCGGGTTCGTTCGCGCGCTCGGACACCGCGGGCGCGCAGGGTGAATTCGACGTTGTCGGCCACCGACATCCACGGAAACAGCACGTCGCGCTGAAAGGCCATGCCACGGCGCGGATCCGGGGCGAGCACGGGAACGTCGTTGTCGCTCACCTGCCCCGAGGTGGGGGTGATGAGACCGGCCAGGCAGTGCAACAGTGTGGACTTGCCGCTGCCGGAGGCGCCGACCAGCACGGTGAACGAGCCGTCGGGAATCGACATGGTGATCCCGCCGAGTGTCGGTGCCGGTTGCCCGGGATAGTGCACGACCAGGTCCTGGATGTGAATGGCCATGTCAGTGCTCCTTTTCCGACCACTTGGTCAGCGGCGCCGTGACCGAGGCGATCGCCAGGTCGCAGGCGGCGCCGATGATGCCGAGCACGATCAGGCAGGCGATCACCCGGTCGGCCTGGGAAAACATCTGCGACTGGTAGATCCGGTAGCCGATTCCCGCTGTGGTGCCGGTCATTTCGGCGACGACGATGAGTACGAACGACATCGCCGCACCGACACGCAGCCCAGAGACGATGTCGGGAGCCGCCTCGGGCAGCACGATCCTGAGCAGGGTCTGGCGTCGGCTCGCGCCGAGGCAGCGGGCGGCCTGCAGGTAGTCGTGTGGCGTGCTCGACAGGCCGGTGTGGCTGTTGATCCAGACCGGCACGAAGACACCGAGCGCGATGACCAGCGCTTTGCTGTCCTCACCGAGCCCGAACCACAGGATGGCCAGCGGAACGAGGCCGATGGTCGGGACGGGAGCGAGCAACCGAAGCACGGGCTGGAGCAGTCGGCGCCCGGTCGCGGTGTTGGCCGTCAGCACGGCGGCGGCGATGCCCGCGAGCGCACCGAGGACAAATCCTGTTGCGGCACGGCGGGAACTGGCGACGATGTCCTCGGTTAGCACGCCGTCGAGCCACAGGCCGTACCCGGCTCGCCAGATCTCGGGCAGTGCGGGAAACAGTTCCGCGGGGAACTGCCCGCTCGCCGCGACGAGCGTCCACGCCGATGCTGCCAGTCCCAGCCCAGCGACCGTCCATACCAGTGCCTTCGAACGCACGATCCACGTCGGCGGGCCGGGCCTGAGCCCGCGTCGTGGCCGGGATCCGGAGGTCGCGGGCGGATCCGATGCTGTCGTGGTTCCCACGCTGATCGTCATCTCGTCGTCCTTCCTTCAGCTGTGGGCCGACGTGGGTTCGGGCACCCAGTCGAAGGGAACCGACTGCGCCCGGTAGACGAGCGGGGTCAGGGTGAGCCGGTCGACCCCGGGGACGCGGGGTTCGCGGACCTCGGGCTCACCGGCGACGCCGTAGCCCTCGTAGGGACTGTGGTATTCCCAGACCACCGCACCGTCCGAGGTCACCTGGAAGATGCGGCCGCGCATGCCCTCGGTGATGAGGGTGTTGCCGTTGGGTAGTCGCTGGGCGTTGCTCACGAAGGAGCTGAAGAACGTCCACGACGGGCGCTGGGAGTCCTCGGCGGTGTACTGCCAGACGATCTGCTCGGTCGCCGGATCGATCTCGAGTACCCGGGAACCCGCGTAGATGCCGAGCGGAGCGGGCGGATAACCCGCGCCACCCTGGTTGTCGAAGACCAGGATGTTGCCCGCGCCGGGCAATCCCGGCGCGATCATGTGTGGGTTGTGCTGGCCCGAGATCTGATCGAGCGGGCGCGGCACCTTGTGGACGTTGATGCGCTGATGCTGGGCGCCCGGCACAGCGTCGAAGTACGGGCCGAGCTGCCAGGCGATCGAGCCGGAGGCCTTGTCGATCAGCGCGACGATATTGGCCTTACGGAAACTCACGAGAATGTTGTCGGGCTGGAACACCGTGCCGGGATCCTCGGCGTGCCAGGCGTTGGGGCCCAGCGACTTCGCGCTGTTCATCTCCAGATAACCCCACGGGTCTTCGGGGTCACGGGCCGCGGTGGCGCGCAGGGCTTCCCAGCCGTGCTCGCTGAAGCCGAACTCGTGCAGGTGGTCACCGGCGAGCCACTGCCAGACGATGGCGCCCCCGGGGTCGACTTCGACAAGTCCCTGGTCGCCTACGGTCATCTCACCGAGGTCGTGGACCACCCGTGGCACGGTCACCAGGAGCAGGCGATTGCCGTTGGGCAGCAGTTCCCAATCGTGGTTCTGGCGTGCCGCACCGCCGGGGGCCTGCGTGCCCCATTCCCACACGGTCTCACCGGTCCAAGTGAGTTGCCCGACCGTGCCGTTGGCGTAGATGCCGCCACGGGCGTCACCGCTCTCGCTGAGCTGGACGCCGATGTCACCGATCCGGCCCGCGTTGAGTGCCGGGTCGATGATGCGGGGCGGGACGCCGGCGAACGGCCACTCCCGCACGACGGTGCCTGCGAGATCGATGAGGCGGGTGATCGAGTCGGCTCCGGTGAACAGGATGTAGCTGTCGTGGGCGATGCCGGGTTCGTAATGGGTGACTCCGCTGAGTCGTACGTAGGACATATCGTCTACTTCACCTGTCGTTTGTTGCGGCGGAGGGTCGCGCCGGTAACGTGTCTAATCGATTAGCGTAGGAAGAAATACGGCGCTGGACAGGGTAGAAATCGGGATGAGTGAAACCAGGACGAACTCGGGCGCGGCCCGCGATACTGGAGCGAATGTGACGACCAAACGGCCCACCCTCGCCGATGTCGCGACACTCGCAGGCGTCTCGACCGCCGCGGTGAGCTACGTCCTCAACGACGGGCCACGCCCGGTGTCCGACGCATTGCGCGCCAAGGTTCTCGCCGCCGCCGACGAACTGCGCTACCGCCCCGACCGAAACGCCCGGGCGCTACGACGGCCACGCAAGTGGCGCCAACTCGGCCTGCTCGTCCCCGACCTCACGTTGCCGCTGTATGCCGCGCTGGCCGGGCGGCTCGAGATCGAGGCGCGCGCTCGCGATCACCTGACCATGATCGGCAACACCGGCTACGACCCCGACCGGGAACTCGAGTTCACGGCGGCGTTCACCGATGTCGGTATCGACGGCCTGATCGTGGTCGGCGCGGTCAACACTCCCGAGATCGGCAAGGTCTGCCGCCGCGCTCGCGTGCCCGTCGCCTGGGTGCACAACCGCAGGGGAACCGTCGACACCCCGACGCCGCTGGTCCGCGCCGATCATGTCGCCGCGGGCAGGCTCGCGACCACACATCTCACCGAGGTCCACGGTTGTCGCGACATCGCCTTCGTCGGCGGCTTCACCGCCACCGACGTGGAATACGGCGACCGGGAAACCGTCGCCGAGCGGTACGAGGGCTTCGCCTCGATCATCGACGGGGGCACCGTGATCCGCACCGATCTCACCCCGGAGGGGGCCTATCGGGCAGTCGGTGCACACCTGCAGGCGGGGCACAGACCGCAAGCTCTGGTCGTCGGCACGAACGGCCAGGCAGCGGCCGCCATGCGCGCCGTCACCGATGCCGGCCTGCGTGTGCCCGGTGACCTCCGCATCGTCGGCTTCGACGGTGGCGTGGCCCAGCACTTCGGGCAGATCACCCTCACCTCGGTGAGGCAGCCGATCGATGTCATCGCCGCCCGCGCGATCGGCGATGTTCTCGATCCGGCCGAACCGGATCCGGCGATGTGGGTGCCGATGCCGGTCTCCCTCCACCGCGGTGAGTCCTGCGGCTGCCCGCCGGGCACCGATCCCCCCGAGCGCCCATCCGCTAGGTGACCGGCGTTGCGCGATCGCCCACTCCCCCATGGCCATCGGTGGGGCGACGCAACCAAGCCCGCAATGCCTCGGTGACTTCGGTGGGGCGCTGTTCCATGATGAAATGCCCGCCGTCGATCCGGACGAGACTCGCGTTCGGGATGCGTGCGGCGAGGTCCTCGGCGTAGCGGAACGGGATCGCCGGGTCCTTGTCACCCCAGATCACCGAGGTGGGGCAGCGGATGGCGCCGAGGCCGGCCGCGAGTTCCGGGCGCAGCCGGACGCTGTAGCCCGCCCAGAAATGGGCGTACCACCGGCGTCCTTCCCGGGTGTTCAGGAAATCGAGATAGCCGGCCAGGCGCGCGGTGTCGAACGAGCCGTTGCGGACGAACTGTGCCAATCCCAGGCGGTGGACGAGTCCGATCGTTCGTGCCGTGAGGAGGGGGCGCAGCAGCGGGCGTCGCGCCGCGGCGGAGAACAATCCGAACAGTTGGTAGTACGGCGTGGTGAAGGTGCGGTGAGCCCGGGAATTGAGGATCGCGAAACGCTGGACCCGGTCGGGGTATCGCTGCACGAACCCGAGGCCGAGGAAACCGCCGTAGTCATGACAGGCCAGATCGACGCGGTCGAGGCCGAGTGCGTCGAACAGTCGCGCGATCCGGTCGACCTCGGTGTCGTAGTCGCAGCTCAACCGCAGGTCACGAGTCGAAGCACCCCAGCCTTGCCAGTCGGGGGCGATCACCCGGCGCGATCGGGACAGCGGCCCGATCTGATGCCGCCAGGCGGCGTGACTCTCCGGCCAGCCGTGCAGCAGCACCAGCGGATCACCCTGTCCCACATCGGCATAGGCCAAGCGCGCGCCGTCGACGCCGACCTCGTTCAGTTCGAAGGTTGTCGTCATCTCTGCTCCACATCTCGCACGGTGGTGACGATCGGTGGATGTATGGTCGCGTGCATGGCGTTGCCCGCACTTCCAGAAACGTGCGCTACCGATCCGGCGGCCGCCACCGCACCGGCACGGCTGTGGCTGCGTCTCGGACACGCGGTCTATATCGGTCCCGGTATGGCGCTGGGGCCGCATTCCACCGCCGTGGCGAGTCTCGGTGTCGGTTTGGACGGGCCGTTCCGGGTGCGCGCGGCGGGCGTTCCCGATGTCACCGCGCGCAGCTTCCTGTTCCGCGCCCGGGTCACCCACCACATTCTCGACACGGACGGGCGACGACTGTTCTGCTTCTTCGACCCGACCTCGTCCCGGATGACCCGTTGTCTCGGCGGAATGTCGCGCGACATCGGCGGTTTCAGCGCCGATCAGCGCAACGAAGCCGCCCTGATCGACCTGGGCAACTCCCCCGACCCCGATATCGACCGAGTACTCGATCTGGCCAGCGTCCCGGTCCCGACGATCGGCGATCCACGCATCGCCGCCGCTGCCGCGCAGATCCGCGCCGACCCGACCCAGCAGCAACGTGCGGCCGAAAAGGCCATGGCCGCAGGCCTTTCCACCTCGTACTTCCTGCGCACCTTCGCCGAGCAGACCGGCACGAGTTTCCGCCGCTATGTCCAATGGGCG
The DNA here is from genome assembly GCF_051843015.1 of Nocardia sp. JW2. Taxonomy (NCBI): domain Bacteria; kingdom Bacillati; phylum Actinomycetota; class Actinomycetes; order Mycobacteriales; family Nocardiaceae; genus Nocardia; species Nocardia sp. JW2. The sequence continues at coordinate 153,555 of NZ_JBPXLK010000004.1, read as the reverse complement.
CGAATGCTGCGAGTGGCGAGAGCATTCACCGAGGGCCACGACCTGACCCGAGCGGCCACCGACGCGGGCTTCGCCTCACCCTCGCACCTCAGTGACACGTTCCGGGCCATGTTCGGCATGACTCCCACCGCCTTCACCGCCCTCGGCGCCGAACTGCACATCGACGCCTGAGGCGCGGCCCGGACGCTCAGCCCTCCTTGACCAGGTCCGGCTCCTCCTCGGCCATCACGGCTTCGCCGCGCGCGACCATGCCCGCCTCGTCGGACAGCGTCAGGTGCGGGATGAACAACGCGAGCGCGAACGCGAGGATCGCACCGGGGATCAGGTACCAGAAGCCGGGGACCAGCGCGTCGACGTAGGCGCCGACGATCGCGTCGTGCAGCTTGTCCGGCAGGTTCTTGACCACCGAGGGGATCAGCGCGCTCGGGTCGATGTTCGCCGCCGCCGCTTCCTGCCAGTTCGCCTGGAAAGCGCCGGTGAGATTCTCGGTCAACCGGCCGGTGAAGATGGAACCGAAGATCGCGATGCCGAGCGCGCCACCCATCTCACGGAAGTAGTTGTTGGCACTGGTCGCCGTGCCGATCTGGTCGGGGGCCACCGCGTTCTGCACCACGAGCACGATGATCTGCATGATCAGGCCGAGGCCCGCGCCCATGACGAACAGCATGGCCGAGACCACCCACATCGAGGTGTTCGCGTCCAGCCGGGTCAGCCACAGCATGTCGATGGCGATGAGGGCGGCGCCGATGGGCGGATACACCCGGTAGCGACCGGTCTTGGTGATCACGTTCATCGAGGTGATGAGCGTGAGCATCATGCCGATCATCATCGGGATCAGCAGCAGACCCGACACCGACGCGGAAGTACCGCTGGCCATCTGCAGGTAGGTCGGGATGAAACCGATCGCCGCGAACATCACCAGGCCGACCAGGAATCCGATCACCGAGGTGAGCACGAAGGTGCGGTTGCGGAACAGCCACAGCGGCAGCATCGGCTCCTCGGCACGCGACTCGACGAAGACGAACGCCGCGACCACGACGACGAACGCCGCGATCATCGACAGCATCACCGTCGAACCCCACTCGTACTGCTTGCCGCCCCAGTCGGTGATCAGGATCAGCAAGGTGGTCGCGGCCGACATCAACACGATGCCCAGGTAGTCGGGCCGGAACTTGGGTCGATGGCTGGGGATGCTCAGGTAGCGGAAGGCGATGAACAGCGCGGCGATGCCGATCGGCACATTGATCCAGAAGCACCAGCGCCAGTCGAGGTGGTCGGCGAACAGACCGCCGAGCAGCGGCCCGGCGACCGAGGTGATGCCGAAGACAGCGCCCATCGGCGCCATGTACTTGCCGCGGTCCTTGGCAGGCACCACGTCGGCGATGATGGCCTGCGCCAGGATCATCAGACCGCCGCCACCGACACCCTGCAGGCCGCGGAAGGCGATGAACTCCCAGAACCCCGTCGACGCGGCGGCACCGACGGAGGCGGCGGTGAAGACGGTGATCGCGAACAGGAACAGCCAGCGCCTGCCGAACATGTCGCCGAGTTTTCCGTAGATCGGCATCACGATGGTCGTGGCGAGCAGATATGAGGTGGCGGTCCAGGCCATGTGGGAGACCCCACCCAGTTCGCCGACGATGGTCGGCATCGCGGTGCCGACGATCATCTGGTCGAGGCTGGCCAGGAACATGCCAGCGATCAGCGCGGAGAAGATCAGCCAGATCCGCTTCTGCGTCAGGACGATCGGGGTCGGCGGCGAGTCGGCCGTCGTGGTCATCGGAGCGTCTCCCTTGTACTGTCGTCCGGCCGATCGAACAGCCGGGCGGCCATGGCGCAGTGCTCGTGCAGCGCTGCGGCGAGCGACCCGTTCGGGTCCGCGGCCAGCGACATCGCCGCCCGCGTGGTGATGGTTGTCATGATTCCCGCGGTGAGCGAGGCGAATTCGGGCTCGACCTCGGCACCGAGCCGCGCCGAGAGGAGTTCGGCGGTGGCGGCTTCCAAACGGGCGCCGGAGGCGATGAAGGCGGCGAGCACTCTCGGCTCGGCGGTGATCAGCTCGGTGACCAGCGAGATACCTTCGCGCACTTCGTTTTCGGGCTGGAATCCGGCGGCGTGCAGCCAGGTGAGGTCCTCGATGAGCACCCCGGTCGGACCGCCGGCGACGAACTCCTGCCGCGCTTCGGGCGTGCCGATGTCGCCGATCGGGCCGACCACCGCGTCGAGCTTGGTGTCGTAGTAATTGAAGAAGGTGCGCGGCGAGACGCCGACCGCCTTGGCGATGTCGTCGACGTTGGTCGCGTCCAGCCCGTGCTCGACCGCCAATCGCCGTGCGGCAAGGCACAGTTCGATCAGGGTCCGCTGCTTCTTCTGTTCACGCAGACCGATCGAGGGCTGCTTGGCCGGCTCGGAAGACATGCCGCCAAGTTAGCACAAACTGCAATTTTTCAGAAACTGCAACTACATGAGCTCAGGCCTCGGCGGTACGACCCGACAGCGGCATCGCGGGCAGACCGAGCTTGCGGTGGTCCCAGGACCTGACCCTGGTCTGGTCGACCCGGATCACGATGCGCTTGTTCATCATCTGCTCGACGAACGGATGGACCTCGGGGCTGTACGGGCCGACGTAGCGTTCGTAGATGTCGATGGCGGCCCGCCAGTACTCCTCGTCGTGTGTGTCCTCGATCAGGTGGGCGGTGCCCTCGATCGATACGCCACGCAGCTGGTCGTAGGTGTCGCCCGCTTCGGCCATGCAGGCGATGGTCGGATCGCGGCGCAGGTTCACCGCCTTCTGCGATTTCGACTTGGTCTCGAAGTAGACGACACCGTCGATGTGGCCGAACCACATGGCGGTGAGGTGTGGTTTTCCGGACCGGTCGAGGGTGGCCAGCGTGAGCACCCTCGTGCTGTCGAGAAACTCCGCGATTTCCAGCGCATTCATCCGCACCACGGCTCGCTGATCGATCCCCACTACTGGCCACCTTCCGGTCCTGGTCACTTTCCGCCGACCCTACTCAGCCGAGCAGCGCACCGCGGTCGGTCTGCCTACGTGCGGGTTTTCGGGGTCGCGGGTGGGGTCCGTGCCTCGTTGCGGTGCTGGTCCCACCAGGAGGCGCTTTCCTGCTGGGCGGCCTCCTGGTCCTTGGACGGCGCCGGTGTACTCGGTATGCCGAGGACCCTGAGTCGCCAGTCGTCCTGCGGGATGGCGGCCACGATGCGCACGGGGACGACCGCCGTGAGCAGCAGGCAGTTTCCGACGCAGACCATCAGACAGATCGGGGGAACCGAGACCACGATCGCGGTCGCGAGAGTTCCCATCTGGATCGGATCGCGCGAGATGGACACGACATTGCCACAGATGCTGGCCGCCACGGTGACGAGGAGCAGCAACTCGTAGAACCGGACGAGGGACGTGGCCTTCTCGTCACGGATGCCGACCAGCGTGATGAAAGTGCAGGCGACCAGCGCGACCGTCAGACCGACGACGAGCGGCCACAACCACGTCAGGTGCTCCGGAACCCCCGCCACCGCCGCGAGAGTCGAGGTGAAGGTGAAGGATGCGATCGCCGCGGCGACAACCAGTACCGCCCCTAAACCGACCAGTAGCTTCGGCACCGTCACTGGAACAGGACGAGGGAAACGGTCCGAGTGGTCCATCGGGCTCCATTCTACGGGCTTTTGGCCGCCAAATACGCAGGCACTCAACAGAGTACGGGCACGCGGCGGGCCGCGCCGCGAGCGGACCGAGCGGACACCGTAAAGTCCCGTCACACACGATTCGCAACAGTATTTCGGCGCGCGGCACCGGATCCGGCGATCGGCGCGAAGCCAGGGTCAAGCCGTGGTTTTTTCGGGGTACCGGCCCTGGGAGAATTGTGGAACTCTTCCGCTTCACGCGGTCCCGATCGAACCCCGGGATCGACTACACCGAAGCGAAGGACCACCGAACTCATGCGAATCGCAGGACTGACCGCCCTCGCGGCGGGCGCACTGATCCTCCCAGCCACCTTGGCTCCCACGGCCTCGGCGGAGGTGGAGGACATCACCATCTACGCCTTGGGCAGCGAAGTGCCCGTCGCCTGCGACTATGTGGGTGCCAACTGCACGGTCATGGCCCGGATGTTCGGCGCCGACTACGCACTGCCCGCCACCGTCACGATCAACGGCAGCGAGCTCACCTCACCCGAGCGCCTCGACTACCCGGACCGGCAGCGCAGCGCGATCCGCGGCACCTGGCGCCCGCCGGCCAAGGGCACGTACACGATCGTGGCGACCCAGGGCTCCTCCACCAAGACCCTCGTCGTCGAGGTCACCGGTGACCCCCAGCTGGGCAGCGGCTCGGCGGGGCTGCCCAGCGGTTCCAGCTGAGCCTTCTCCCCCATCGCCACCGCTGGGCATTCCCGTCGCCGCCCGCACGATCCGGCCTTGGTGAACGCCACGCGGGGCGAACGCATTATACGATCGTATTCCCGATTATGCGCTCGTATTGACTCTTGTTCACTGAGTACGATATCCGGATGCAGCCGATCACCAACCCCCTCACCGCGAACGACGACCTCACCGCGAAGGCGCGTATCCGCAACGCGGCGCTCACCCTGTTCGCCAGCGAGGGCGAAGCGCGAGTCACCATGCGGGCGGTCGCGGGTGCCGCCGGCGTGACCCACGGTTTGGTGCAGCACTACTTCAAGACGAAGTCCGGTCTGCGTGCCGCCTGCGACCAGCTGGTCGTCGATTTTCTCGAGCAAGCGGTCGCCAGCGCGCCCACCGAGGGGACACCCAAGGAAGTCGCGGCCGCACGCGACGCGGCGGTGTCGCAGATGTTCGCGTCGAATCCCGAGGTGGCCAACTACCTGCGGCGCGCCATCCTCGAGGGTGAAACGTCCGGGTCGATGCCGTCGGTCCTCGACGTCGTTCTCGATTCGGCTCAGCGCGCACTGGGCAGTCTCCGCGAGCGGGGTGTCGCGTCGCAGTCGAGGGCCGAATCGGCGCAGCTGCTCGAGGTGATCGTGCGCCAGGCGTGGGAATTGATCATGCAGCCGCTCACCGCCACTGTGTGGGCACGCATCTCCGACGAAGACGGTGGCCACACACCCCGTTTCGCGATTCAGATGGTCGACGACTGAGCCGAAGGTCTCGCACCGGCTCGCCAAGGATGAGCCCGCCTCCGCGAGTGCGGAGGCGGGCTCGACGGCGTCGTTGGGCGGCTCAGGCCTGTCGACGCCGGGTTCTGGAGGAATTACGGCAGAGCCGCGCAGTTACTCGGTGCCGGAGCACCTGCCAAGCGCTCGGACAGCCAGTTGTGGGCTGCCAACAGCGACGGGGGGTAAGGCAACTGGTGGCTGACGACCGTGCTCGGCAACAGCGGCGGCAACCAGGTGGTGGGCTCCAACTGCACGGTGGCGCCGCGAGAGCACCAATCGACGGCGAGCTGCCGCACCTGGTGATAGGGAATGGCGTCGTCGTTGGTGCCGCCCGCGACCAGAACCGGGGCAGCGGGGGCGAGGCTGCCGATGCGCTGCTGCTCGACGATGGCGTTCAGTTCGGGGTTGGCGTCGAGCACCTCCAGCATGGTCCGGCCGCCGGCGGTGTAGAGGGTGGCTGGTCGCAGCATCGTCCGCATGGACATTTCGCCGATGCAGGTGTTGGCGACCTCATGAAGCATCGCCTTACCCGCGTCGCTGGTGACCCGGTCGATGACCGGGACCACTTCGGGATAATCAGCGGCGAACCCGTTCAGGACGTAGCCGAGCAGACCCGGGACGAACCCACCGACCTGGCCGGGCACGACGCCACTGATCGCGGCGCCCTGCATCACTTCGCGCAGATCGGCCGGGGGCGCACCGGTGTATGTTCCGCGCAGATCCAGTTCGGGAGCGTACTGACCCTGGAGTTCGGCAGCCGCCGCGGCCGCGCCACCACCTTGGGAATAGCCGAAGATCGCACTCGGGCGCACCACTCCGGTCAGCGCCTGTGCGGCCCGGATCGCGTCGAGGACGGCATGCGCTTCGGCGAGCCGGTTGACGTAGTCGTGCACAGCCGGGGTGCCCAACCCGTGATAGTCGGTCACCACCACCGCCATTCCACGCGCGAGCAGGGAGTAAGCGGTGAGGACTTCGTAGCTGAACCACAGGTCCAGCGGCGGTTCATAGTGGATGAGTTCGGCGAAGCCCTTGGACGGCGCGCACTGGTCGCCCTGACCTTGGGTGCCGGGCGCGACGGCGACCAGCGGCCGGGGACCCGGCCCGTTCCAGGGCAGAGTCGGCTCGAGATAGGTGCCGGTCACGGCGGCGGGCCTGCCATGGGTGTCGGCGCTGAGATACATGATGCGCGTGGCATTCGCGGGAATCTGGCCGTCCTGCCCGGGCACAGCGAGTGCCAGCGCGTACGGTTCACTGCGCAGGATCGTCCCCGGCGCGGCATCGGGCAGCGGATCCGGCGGCAGATAGAAGTCGGTGGGCGCGGCGGACCCGGTCCCGGGCGCGGCATGCACCGCACCGGCGAAACCCAGTGCGCCGACCCCCACCATGATCACGGCGAGCAGCATCCGCACCAAGAACAGGTCCGACACGAAGCGGCGTAGCGCGCGTCGCGCGCGCACTGCGCCGGACGAGGTCGCCTTGTCGCGTCGGGGAGACGTCAGCGTTGACGTCAGCGTGGAAATCATGAGGTCCTCCAGGTAGAGGGAGCCGGCCCCACCGTCGGCGACGCTGCGGCTGAGGGTCCCGGGTGTGGCGCTAGGCGTACATCGCGGCGATCCGGTCGGCGTATCCGGCGCCGATCGGCTTACGCCGCAATTTGGTTGTGGGCGTGAGGAAGTCGCTGCCCGGCTCCCAGACATCGGGCAGCACCGTGAATCGCTTGATCTGCTCCACCCGGGACAGCGTGGCGTTGGCGGCGTCGATACCGGTCCGCACCGCGTCGAGCACCACGGGATTGCCCGCGAGCTCGGCGACCGAACCCGTCAGGCCGTGCTGCTCGGCGAAGGCCGCGATCGCGTCGGGGTCGAGCGTGATCAACGCCGTGTTGTACGGGCGGCCGTCACCGATGGCCACCACCGGACCCGCGAACGGGATGTGGGCGACGATGGCGTTCTCGATATTGGCGGGCGACATGTTCTTGCCCGCCGCGTTGATGATCAGTTCCTTCTTGCGATCGACGATGCGCAACGAACCGTCGTCGTCGAAGGAACCGACGTCACCGGTGTGCAGCCAGCCGTCGGCGTCGATGGCCTCCGCGGTCTTCTCCGGGTTCTTGCGGTACCCGCGCATGATCATCGGTCCACGCGCGAGAATCTCACCGTCCTCGGCCAGCTCGATCTCGGCGAGTGGTACCGGGGTGCCGACGGTACCGATCTTGACCTTGCCCGGGCGGTTGATCGTCAGCGCGCACGTCGCCTCGGTCAGCCCCCACGCTTCACACACGGGAATGCCCAGTCCGACAACGAATTCCAGCGTCTCGACCGGAATCGGCGCGGCAGCCGACACCGCGAGCCGCAGATTGTCGACACCGAGCTCGCGTCGGACCTTCCCCAGGATCGGCGCGGCGACACGATGCTGAATCCTGGTGAGGGCGTCTGGTGACCGGCCGATCGTATTGGTGTGTGCGACTCGCGTTCCGACGCCGATCGCCCAGTTCAACAAGGTGCGGGTGAGGGCGCTCTCCTTGGCGACCTCGGCCTCGAGCCCCGCTTTGACCTTGACCCAGATGCGCGGCACTCCGAGGAACAGTGCCGGACGCACCTCGGTGAGTGCCGTGACGACCTGCTTGGGGTCGGCCACCGTCGTGATCCGGACACCGGTGCGCAGCGAAAGGTAGTGGGTCACCCAGCGATTGGCCATGTGCGCGTCCGGCAGATAGGACACGACACCGTCGTTTTCGTCCATCCCACCGGTCGACTCGAAGAGTTCGTCGATCAGCTTCGCGCTGGCCATCTGGTTGGCGTGGGTGATCTCGACGCCCTTGGGCATGCCGGTCGTACCCGAGGTGTAGACGATGGTCAGCACATCGTCCGGGGTCACCGCGCGCCAGCGCGCCTCGAAGTCGAAGCCGGCGGCGGGCAGGGCTTCGACGTCGGCGAGGCTGAGTACGCCCGGCACGTCGTCCAGGCACATGATGTGTTCGACTCTGCCGCCGATTTCGGCAGCCGCTCGGACCTGAGGGAGGAATGCGGCCTCGCAGATCACGACTTTGGCGTCGGCGTTGTCGAACTGGTAACCGAGGATGTCGGGCGGGTTCGTGTTGTAGACCGAGAACGGTGTAGCGCCGGTGTGCAGCACCGCGGTGTCGCACAGGTGGAACTCGGGCCGGTTGGTGAGCATGATGGCGACGCTGTCGCCACTGCCCACGCCGAGGCCTGCGAGCCCTGCGGCAATCGAGCGGACACGGGTGGCGTATTCGCCCCAGGTGATCACCTGGGCATCGCCGATCGTGCGCAGCGCGACGGCGTCGGGGTGTGCGGCAGCGGTGTGCTGGAATGCCTCACACATCGTGCGGAAAGCGGGCGGGGTTGTCGTCATGTCACGCCTGCTCGTCAAAGCGAAGGCTGTCGGGGACGAGGAAACGGGGGCCGTAGAAGTCGGCGAGATGGTCGGCGCGGGCCAGGAAGGCGCTGTGGCCGCCCGGGTAGCCCTTGATGAATCGGCGCACGCCGCCGGACCAGGCGGGGAAGCCGATGCCGAAGATCGACCCGATATTGGCGTCCGCGTCGGAGGCGATCACCCCTTCGTCGAAACACTTCTGGGTTTCGAGCACCTGGATGAAGGTGTAGCGGTCACGGAGGTCCTCGAAGGGCACCGAGAGTTCCCGTGTCGTCGACCATTCCTCGCGCAGTCCGGACCACAATCCGGTGCGTTTACCGTCGCTGTAGTCGTAGAACCCCGAGCCCGCGCTCTTGCCGGTGCGCTCGAACTTGTCCATCAGTGTGGTGACGACACCGTGTGCGGCACTGACGGATTCGGCCAGCGCCACACCATCGGCCGCACTGGCCGCGATGGTCTCGTCCATGATCTTGCGGATGGTGCCGAACGACAGTTCGTCGGCGACCTGCAGCGGCGCGGCCGGGTAGCCGGCCTGGAAGCCGGCCTGCTCGATGACGGCGGGGTCGATGCGCTCGGTCAGCATCGTCATCGCTTCCAGCAGATACATGCTGAACACGCGCGTGGTGAAGAACCCGCGACCGTCGTTGACCACGATCGGGTACTTCTTGATCGCCAGCGTGTAATCGATGACGCGGGCGAGAGTTTCGTTCGAGGTCTTCGCACCACGGATGATCTCGATCGGCTGCATGGCCTCGACCGGCGAGAAGAAGTGGATGCCGATGAAGTCCTCGGGACGCTGCACACCCTCGGCCAAGCCGGTGATGGGCAGCGAGGAGGTGTTGGAGCCGAGCACCGCGTCGGCGTCGACGATGGACTCGACTTCGGCGAATACCTTGTTCTTGAGTTCGGTGTTCTCGAAGACGGCTTCGACGACGAAGTCCACGCCGGCCAGGTCGGCGGCATCCGCGGTGGGCTGGATGCGGCCGAGCAGTTCGGCCGATTTCTCCTCGGTGGTACGGCCCTTCTTCAGCGCCTTGACCTCGAGGTTCTCCGAGTACGCCTTGCCCTTCTGCGCGGCCTCGAAAGAGATGTCCTTCAGCACGACATCGATGCCCGCTTTCGCGGTGACATAGGCGATGCCCGCGCCCATCATGCCCGCGCCGAGGATGCCGACCTTCTTCGGCTTGCGCACCGGAATACCCTCGGGCCGGGAGCCGCCGCCCTGCACCTGCTGTAGATCGAAGAAGAACGCCTGGATCATGTTCTTGGCGACAGGGCCGGTGACCAGGCTGGTGAAGTAGCGCGCCTCGATCTTCTGCGCGGTCTCGAAGTCGACCTGGGCGCCCTCTATCGCCGCGGCCATGATGGCCCGCGGCGCGGGCATGTCGTGCTGGCCCTTGAGCTGCTTGTGCAGGTTCGCCGGGAACGCGGGCAAGTTCGCCGCGAAGGAGGGGGTCGACGGTGAACCGCCGGGAATCTTGTAGCCCTTGGTGTCCCACGGCTGGGCGTTCTTGTCCGGGTTCGCGAGAATCCACGCCTTGGCCGCGGGCACCAGTTCCTCCACCGTGCCGACCAGTTCGTCGACCAGCCCGGTCGCCTTCGCCTTCGCCGGGTTCATCCGGGCGCCGGTGAGCAGGACCTGCATGAGCGCGTTCTGGATGCCGAGCAAACGCACGGTGCGCACCACACCACCGGCACCCGGCAGCACGCCGAGCATCACCTCGGGCAAACCGATGACGCTGCCGCGCACGTCGGCGGCGATGCGGTGGTGGGTGGCCAGGGCCAGCTCCAGGCCGCCACCCAGCGCCGCGCCGTTGATGGCGGCGACGACCGGCTTGCCGATCGTCTCCAGCCGGCGCAGGTCACCCTTGATGCGCATCGAACCGTAGAACAGTTCTCGAGCGTTCTCGGGTCCGGCCTGGATGATCTGTGTCAGATCGGCACCGGCGAAGAAGGTGGACTTGGCGGAGGTGACGACGACCCCGGTGATGGAATCGATCTCGGCTTCGAGCCGATCGATGGTCTGGCTCATCTGGGTCACGTAGGCGTCGGTAAGGGTGTTGGCCCCGGCCGACGGGTCGTCGATAGTGAGCACGACGATGCCGTCGGCGTCCTGGTCCCAGCGAATGATGCTGTCGGTCATGGGTTTCAGAGCCTCTCGATGATGGCGGCGACGCCCATGCCACCGGCGACGCAGAGTGTGATCAGGCCGTAGCGGCCGCTGGTGCGCTCGAGCTCGTCGAGGACGGTGCCGAGCAGGATGGCGCCGGTGGCGCCCAAGGGGTGTCCCATGGCGATGGCGCCACCGTTGACGTTGTACTTCTCGTCCGGAATCCCGAAGTGCTCCTGCACCTTCAGCGCCACCGCCGCGAACGCCTCGTTCATCTCGAACACATCGATCTCGTCGACGGTGAGGCCGGCCAGCGCCAGGGCCTTGTCCACCGCCGGAATCGGGCCCTCGAACATCAGCACCGGGTCCGCACCGCTGGTGGCGTAGGAGACGATCCGGCCGCGCGGGGTCAGACCGCTCGCCGCGCCCGCTTCGGGCGAACCCAGGAGCACCAGCGCGGCACCGTCCACGATGCCGGAACTGTTGCCGCCGGTGTGGACGTGGTCGATCTTCTCCACGAACGGGTACTTCTGGGTGGCGACGGCGTCGAACCCACCGAATTCGCCGATCCCGGCGAACGCCGGATTCAGCCTGGCCAGGTCGGCCACCGAGGAGTTGCGGCGAATGTGCTCGTCGTAGTCCAGGACGGTGATGCCGTTCATATCCTTCACGGGCACAACGGATTTGGTGAAGTAGCCACCGTCCCATGCGGCGGCCGCGCGCTCCTGCGAACGAACCGCATAGGCGTCTACATCATCGCGGGTGTACCCCTCGATGGTGGCCAGCAGATCGCAGGCCACACCCTGCGGGATGAAGTAGTTGTCGTAGGCCGTCGCCGCGTCGTAGGCCATGGCGCCACGATCGCTGCCCATCTCCACCCGCGACATCGACTCCACACCGCCCGCGATCACGAGTTCCTCGAATCCGCCACGGATGCTCGAAGCGGCCATACCGACCGCCGACAGACCCGAACCGCAGAACCGGTTGATCTGCACGCCTCCGACCGTGTCGGGCAGCCCCGCCAGATTCACCACAGTGCGGGCGATGTCCATGCCCTGGTCACCGACGGGCGTCACGCAGCCGAGCACAACGTCATCGATCCGGTCCTCGTCCAGGTCGGGAAACCGCACCCGCAGTTCCTCGATCAGGCCCGTCACCAGGGTGACCGGCTTGACCTCGTGCAGCGAACCGGTGCTCTTGCCCTTGCCACGCGGAGTGCGGACAGCCTCGAAAATGTAAGCTTCAGTAGTCATTTCATGCTCCCTCGGACCGCACTACAGCGAGCGCGAGATGATTTCCTTCATGATTTCGCTGGTGCCGCCGTAGATCTTGTTCACGCGGGCAGCCGCGTAGGCGCGGGCGATGGGGTACTCGATCATGTAGCCGTAGCCACCGAAGAACTGGACACAGCGATCGACGACCGCGACCGCTTTGTCCGCCGCGATCAGCTTGGCCATCGATGCGATGGCCGGGTCGTTGCTGCCGTCGATGTAGCGCTGGATGCAGTAGTCCACGGTGGCCTTGATGCTCAGCACCTCGGCTTTCAGCTCGGCGAGCTCGAAGCGGTTGTGCTGGAACTTGATCAGCGGACGACCGAACGCCTCGCGTTCCTTGGTGTAGCGCAGCGCCTCGATCACGGCGGATTCGGCCATTCCGGCACAGACCGAGGCGATGATCAGCCGCTCGCGGGCCAGCTGTTCCATCAACTGGTAGAAGCCGAGGCCCTCCTGCTCACCGAGCAGGTTCGCCACCGGCACCCGCATATCGGAGAAGAACAGCTCCCTGGTGTCCTGTCCGTGCTGACCGACCTTCTCCAGCACCCGGCCGCGTTCGAAACCGGCGAGATCTTTGGTTTCGGCCACGATCAGCGACACCCCCGCCGCACCCTTGCTCGGATCGGTCTTGGCGATGATCACCAGCAGATCGCAGTGAGTGCCGTTGGAGATGAAGGTCTTCGAGCCGTTGATCACATAGTGATCGCCCTCGCGAATCGCGGTGGTCTTGACCGCCTGCAAGTCCGAACCCGTGCCCGGCTCGGTCATCGCGATGGCAAGCACCAGGTCACCGGAGATGATGCCCGGCAGCCAGCGAGCCTTCTGCTCGTCGTTGGCATAGGTGTTGATGTAGTGCGCGACGATCGGCGAGTGCACGATCCAGCCGGTGGAGGTGTCCTGCGCCATTGCCAGCTCCTCGGCGATCACCGCCGACAAACCGAAATCACCCGCGAGCCCGCCGTATTCCTCGGGCAGGTCGACGCCGAGCAGGCCGGCCGCGCCGAGCTTGTTCCAGAATTCACGGTCGACCATGTGCTGCTTGGACCAGCGATCCTGGTTCGGGGTCGACTCCTTGCGCAGGAATTCCGCCGCGTGCTTGCGCAGTTCGCGGTGCTGCTCGGTTTCCCAGCTCGCGTGATAGTCGGGGAATAGTTCAGACATCGTTGGTGCTACTTTCCGGTTGGTTCGGGGATGCGGACCCCGTTGAGGGGGATGTCGGCGCGTGCGGCGATCGCCTCGAGTTCGGCGATGGTCGATTCCGCGAACGCCGCGTGCAGGCTCTCGTGCGTCCCTGTCGCACCGAAGGTTTCGAGAGTGCGCAGGAAGAAGTGCGGTTCCACCGCGCCGAGTGCGACGTATCCGTCACGGCACGGGTAGATCCCGTAGCCGGGGAACGCGCCGCCGAGTACCGCGTCCGGACCCATCAGGCCATAGCGCACGGCGTCGCCCGCCTGTGCGGCGGCCGCTTCCAGCGCGACCCGATACGACTGTCCCCCACCGGTTTCGCCGCGGTGGACCAGTGCGGCCAGCGCGGTGGAGACGGCGCGTTCGGCGCCGAGCATGTCGGCGATCGGGACCGTCGGCATCCGCGGTGGTGTCAGCGTGGCGTGGACGGCCTGGTAGTTCAGGTCGTGCCCCGCCGTCTCCGGGTCGTCGGCGTGGCCGACGATCTCCACGAGCGACAGCCGGGGGAACCGGCGCTGCGGTTCGGCGAGACCCAGCCTGGCCAGGGCGCTGGGGCGCATCGAGGTGATCAGCACGTCCGCACCGGCCAGCAGTCCGTCCAGTTCGGCGCGGTCGGCCTGCTGTTTGACGTCGAGGGTGCACACGATCTGGTTCGCGATCAGCTTCGCGTACCACTGCGGTGCCCCGACGGCCAACGGATCACCATTGGGCGGCTCCACCTTGGTGACCCGCGCCCCGAGTTCGGCGAGCCGCGCGGCGGCGAGCGGGCCGGGCAGATTCACCGCGAGCGAGACCACCTCGACTCCGGCGAGCGGTTGTGTCATGTCCACCTCCAGTTCGCCGCAGACTATACGTTTGTATTGCTGTTGTGTCTAGCGTATTGCCTTCAATCTGAATGGGTAGTTGCCGCTACAATCGGTCAAGACATCGAAGAAAGCCGAGGTCCGATGCTGAACCCCCGGGCAGCCGAAGGCGATCTCACCGCCAAAGCGCGCATCCGCAACGCCGCCATCGACCTGTTCGCCGAGCACGGCGAGTCCAAGGTGTCCCTGCGCGCGGTTGCCTCACGCGCCGGAGTGACGCTCGGGCTGGTCCAGCACCACTTCAAGACGAAGGCGGGCCTGGTAGACGCGGTGGACCGGCTGGTCGTCGACTACTTCGACGCGGCCGTCACCTCGGTCGCCCCCGCCGGCTCGACCGCCGAGCTGGCCGCCGCACGCGACGAGGCGGTGCGAAAGATGTTGCAGGACACCCCCGCTGTGGTGAATTACGTCCGGCGAGCCGTGCTCGAGCCGTCCGACACCCAGCTCCACCTGCTGGAGTCCCTGATCGCGCTGACACGACGAGAAGTCACCACCCTGCGCGCGGCGGGGCTGGCCTCAAGCACGCGACGCGAATCCATCCAGATCGTCGCGGTGCTCGTCCGCCAATTCGGCGACCTGCTGCTCGCGCCGATGATCGACGCCGTGTGGGAACGAGTAGCCGAATACAGCGACGCCCCCAGACCACGGCTCTCTGTCACCGTGACAGAGTGAGCTCGGGGCTGGGGGCGTCGTTCCTGGCGATCGGTCGAACCGACCGCGGACACGATCAGCTCAGGTGATGGACCTCTTGCAACCCGTAGACCGGGGTCGGAACTCCTTCGAAACGAGCCTTCAGCTGCAGCGCCAGATACAGCGAATAGTGGCGGGACTGATGCAGGTTGCCGCCGTGGAACCACAGCCCGGGCTGCTTGGTCGGCTTCCACATGTTGCGCAGTTCCCCTTCCCAGGGGCCGGGGTCCTTGGTGGTGCCCGAACCGTAGCCCCAGCACTTGCCCACCGCGTCCGCGACGTCCTGTCCGATGAGATCGGCCGCCCAGCCGTTCATCGACCCGTAGCCGGTCGCGTAGACGACGAGGTCGGCGGGCAGTTCGGTGCCGTCGGCCAGGATCACGCTGTCCTCGGTGAGTTCACGAACCTGCCCGTGCGCCAGACGGATATCGCCGTTGGCGACGAGTTCGGCGGCGCCCACATCGATGTAGTAGCCCGAACCTCGGCGCAGGTATTTCATGAACAATCCGGAGCCGTCGTCGCCCCAGTCGAGCTCGAACCCGGCGCGTTCCAGGCGCGCGTAGAAGTCGGCGTCGCGCTCACGGATCGCGGCGTAGACCGGTATCTGGAAGTCGGGCATGATCCGGTACGGCAGCGACGCGAAGGAGAGATCGGCTTTCTGCGTGGTCATTCCGGCCGCCACGGCTCGCTCGGAGTACAGGTCGCCCAGGCCGAGTTCCATCAGCGAATCCGACTTCACGATGTGGGTGGAGGACCGCTGCACCATGGTGACGTCGGCACCCGCCTCCCACAGGGCGCCACAGATGTCGTGGGCGGAGTTGTTGGCCCCGATCACCACGGCACGTTTGCCCGCGTAGCGGTCCGGCCCGGGGTGCCGGCTGGAGTGGTGCTGCTCGCCCCGAAAGCGCTCCATCCCTGGGAAATTCGGGATGTTCGGTTTGCCCGACATCCCGGTCGCGAGCACCAGGTGGTGGGGGCGCAGCACGAGCGGGTCACCGTCGCGTTCCACCTCGACCACCCAGGTTTCGCTCGCCTGGTCGTAGCGCGCCGAGGTGCAAGTGGTCTTGGACCAGTACGGCACCTCCATCACCTTGGTGTACATCTCGAGCCAGTCGCCGATCTTGTCCTTCGGCGCGAACACCGGCCAGTTGTCGGGGAACGGCAGATACGGCAGGTGGTCGTACCAGACCGGATCGTGCAGGCACAGCGACTTGTACCGCTTGCGCCACTGGTCACCGGGCCGGTCGTGCTTGTCGACGACGAGTGCGGGCACACCGAGCTGGCGTAGCCGCGCGCCGAGGGCGATGCCGCCCTGTCCCCCACCGACGACGAGCACGAACGGCTGCCGGGTGTAGCCGAGTTCGTGCTGTTCGCGTTCGCGTTGCTCGGACCAGGTCACCCGGGCGCGGTCGGCGCCGTGACGCACACCCCGTGGCCGTCGCGGGCCCTTGTTCTCCTCGAAACCCTTCAGCTCCTGCATGGTGGTGAGCAGCGTCCAGGCGCCTTCGTCGGTGAGCCGCAGGTGCCCGACACCGCGTCCGGCTCCGGTCTCGAACCCGATCCATGCGCTGATCACCCCGTCGGCCTCGGTCGGCGTCTCGGTGGTGTGGAATCCGGACGGGTCGGTGTCGGCGAGCTGGGCGCGCAGCATGTCGGCGATGCCCGGCCGGCCTTCGACGGTCTTGATGTTCCAGGTGAACGCGATCAGGTCGCGCCAGAAGCTGTCGGTGGCGAACATGCTCGCCGCCGTGTCGACATCGCGCGCGGCCAGGGCCGCTTCGAACGCCGTCAGCCAGGCGTCCACCCGCTGCTGGGGTCCGGCTACGTCCGACCCGTCGACGACGGGATCGAGTGTCTGGGTCATCGAATCCTCCTCCACAATCTGTGACATGAAGCACACGTCATGCGGGGCGGGTGGCACAATCGTTGCAGCGCGTTGCAGCGCTGGCAGACAGCACCGATGAAGGGCGCAGGCGTGGGCGATTTCGGCGCGTTCGAACCCGGCACCGACCTTTCCGGGTACGCGCGTGAGCTGATCCGCATGCACGACGCCGTGATCGCCGGTGGGCGTTCGCCGCTGCGGCCTCGTCCGCTCGTCGCCCGGTCGTGGTCGCGGGTGCTGGCGGCGGGTCTGGTGCCCGACCAGCCGAGGGCGCGCTCGATGCTGGCCGTCGACGATGTCGAACGCAGGCGCCGCGAATCCTCGCTCACCGCGGTGATCGAGGATCTCACGCAGGCGCTGTCCGACCTCACCGACACCGCTTCCCAACTGATGCTGGTGGTCGCCGACGCCGAGGGCGTGATCCTCTGGCGGCACGGCTCGGCGAAGGCGCGCCACCGGGCCGACACCCTCGGTTTCCGCGAAGGCGCGCGCTGGACCGAGGACGCGGTCGGCACGAACGCGATCGGCACCGCGCTGGCCGAGGCCAATCCGGTCCAGTTGTTCTCCGGTGAGCACTTCGAGCAGTTCCAGCACCCCTGGTTCTGCACGGCGGCCCCGATCCACGACCCACGCACCGGCACCCTGCTCGGAATCGTCGACATCAGCGGTCCAGCACTGGCCCTGCATCCGGCTGTCACCGCGCTGGTGCGCACCGGCGTGCGGCTGGCCGAAGCGCAACTGTGGCGTCATCACGAGACCCGGCTCGACCGGCTGCGTTCGGCGGCGGGCCCCGCCCTGGCCGGGCTGTCCGGCCCTGCCCTGGTCGTCGACGACAACGGCTGGGTCGCCCAGGCCGTCGGTGTGGGCGCCACGCACCGGGTGGCCGTGCCGGGACCCGACCGCCCGATCACCGTTCCCGGGCTCGGACTGTGCACCGCCGAACAACTCGCCGACGGATGGCTGATCCGCCCGGACTCCGGCTCCCGGCTCACCCGATTGGAACTGGACCTGTCCGGGCCGCCGACCCTGCGCGCAGTCGGCGGCGAATCCACCTGGTGCTGTGCGCTGTCGGCGCGCCATGCCGAGATCCTGCTGCTGTTGCACCTGCACGGCCGGCAGGGCATGACGGTCGGACGGCTCAGTGAAGCGCTGTTCGGCGATGCGGACCACGCCGTCGCGGTGCGCGCCGAGATCTCCCGACTGCGGCGGACACTCGGTTCGGTGGTGGCGAGCCGCCCCTATCGGATCGCCGAATCTACTAGTCTCACAGTTTCTTTCGGCTCAGCCGAGCGCCTCGCAGACTGCGATTTCGTCCGGCACAGCGCGGGACCCGGCCTGCGCGCACTCTGCCGGTGACCTTCGCGGCCGATGCCGCACTCGGACGATCAGCGCCGGGACGGAATGCACGCATCCCGGCGCTGAACGGGCGCCGACAGAGCCGATAGTCAAGGCAGCCTTCGATGCCAGATCAACTGACCGTTGCGGTGATCTTGATCGCCGGTGTGACCTTGTACTCGGTGGCGAAGGTGATCGTCTCGTCCTGGGTCAGGAGACCCTGACAGGTCAGCGCCCCGGTATCGGTCTTGCCCAGCTTCACCATGGCCGTAGTCGCTTTGAGAGCAGAAGTGGCGTTCGTGTACGTCATCGCGGTGTGATGGGTCCAGAACGCGCACGAGTTTCCGGCGACCGTATTGAAGACCAGGTTGATCGAGTTGAACAGGTCGCCGTTGACCAGCGAGGTCGTCCCCGTGGCCGGGTTGTAGGACTTGCCCGTGAAGTTCGAGGCGCCTGCCGCCGCGGTGAACTGCCCTCGCCACGCCGCGCCGTCGGGAGCGGTGCAGGTGATCAGGTCCGTGTACTTGATGGCACCGAGCCCGGAGGTCGTCCGGGTACCTGCGGGCAGGGAGCCCGATGAGGTCAGGCTCGGACAGGTGAATATCATTGTGCCGCTTTTGTTCTTCACGACCAGCGGTCCCGACACCGCCGAGAAGGCGCCGTTGCTGTTGGGGTTGACGACTGTCCAGGTGGTGGTTGCCGCGTGCGCGGGCGCCGAGAGCGCGGCGGTCGCGAGCAAGGGTGCGGCCACGGTGATCGCTGCCAGAAGATGGCTGGTGCGCATTCCGAACATAGTGGTCTCGATTCATCAAACCAGAGAACGCATCAGGCGACCGACTGGATCGTCGTGCCGCGAGACGCACCGGGCATAACGGCCCAGCCAGATGACCGTATCAACGAAACCTGGTGCTCAGCACAAGCTTTGAACTAATTCGTTTTCAAACCAATCAGTCAGGAATTATTGATCCACAGCAGCACGCCCGCAGCACGGAGTTCGACTCAGGCCGGGAACACACCGGCCAGCACTGCACCGATCTGCGCCACCGCGCGGTCGACACTGCCGGTCGGCTGGAACAGGTGACTCAGGGTGAGCCGCACCATGATCTCGACGATCGTGGTGATCTCCTCGTCGGACAGCTGAGGCAGTCGGTAGTAGTCGCGCACCGTGATCGTGAGCGCGTCGACCGCCCGGACGAGCACCGGCTGCGCGTCGCTCACCAGGGCGGGCAGCAGGGCGGTATCGGCGTCCTGGCGAGCGGCGAGGACGGCCTTGATCAGCGTGTTGTCACCGGCGGTACGCAGGGTGTACTCGGCAGCGGCGGTGATCCCGGCGAGCGGGTCGGCCGGATGCTCGGCCAGCGTGTCGGCCACCCCGCTCAGGTAGATGCCGGTCTCGCGCTCGATGAGGGCATCCGCCAATGCTTGCTTGGTGCCGATCTCCTTGTAGAGGACCGGCCTGCTGATGCCGACTTCCTTTGCGATGCGCGACATGTTCACCGCGCCCCACCCTTCGGAAACGACCATGGTGCGGGCGGCGTCGAGCATGCGGTCGCGCAACAGCTGACGCATCTCGGACTGGAAGTTCAGCGATTCGGCCACCCAGTCATCGTACATGTGGCCTGGACTGACAGCTTCGTTGACAACTGTTGCCTATGTGTATTTACTGAGAACACATCGGCATCAGTTGTAAACAAGCTCGACAACACCCGGGACAGGTCTCGGTGATCAGGAGAACGAGATGACGACCTCGCGAAACCACGAAGAACCGGCCACGACCCCGCAATGGCGTGATTCCAAGCGCTATCTGTGGTTGTTCGGCCTGGTCGCCCCGAGTGCGGCGATGCTGGCCACGGCGCTCGTCTGGGCGTTCAACCAGCTGGGCTGGCAGGTGGTGGCGCCGGTGTGGTGGTGGCTCGGCCCGATCCTGGTGTACGTCCTGCTGCCGACCCTCGACCGCTTCTTCGGGCCCGACGGTGCGAATCCGCCGGAAGAGATGATGGCACGGCTGGAGAACGACAGGTACTACCGCTACTGCACCTACGCCTACATTCCGCTACAGCTGTTCAGCCTGGTCTTCGCCTGCTACCTCTGGACCGCGGACAACCTGTCCTGGCTCGGAATCGACGGCGGTCTCGGCCTGGCCTCGAAGATCGGGTTGGCCTTCACCATCGGGGCGATGGGCGGCGTCGGCATCAACACCGCACACGAACTCGGCCACAAGAAGGACGAACTCGAGCGCTGGCTGTCGAAGATCACGCTGGCCCAGACCTTCTACGGGCATTTCTACATCGAGCACAACCGCGGGCACCACGTACGTGTCGCGACGCCGGAGGACCCGGCAAGTGCCCGCTTCGGCGAATCGTTCTGGAGTTTCCTGCCGCGCAGTGTGTGGGGCAGCCTGAAGTCCGCGTGGGAACTGGAGGCCACCCGCCTGCGCCGGCTCGACAAGAGCCCGTTCTCGCCGCACAACGACGTGCTCAACGCGTGGGCGATGTCGGTGGCGCTGTGGGTGGCGCTGGTCGCGGTGTTCGGCCCCGCGATCCTGCCGTTCCTGGTGATCCAGGCCGTCTACGGATTCTCCCTGCTGGAGACGGTGAACTACCTCGAGCACTACGGTCTGCTGCGGAGCAGGACCGCCTCGGGTCGCTACGAGCGCTGCACCCCCGAGCACAGCTGGAACTCCGACCACATCGTCACCAATATCTTCCTCTACCACCTGCAACGCCACAGCGACCACCACGCCAATCCCACCCGGCGCTACCAGATCCTGCGCCACATGGACGGCGCGCCCGAACTGCCCAGTGGCTACGCGAGCCTGATCGGCCTGGCCTATCTGACCCCCTTGTGGCGCAAGGTGATGGACCCTCGCGTGCTCGCGCACTACAACGGCGACATCACCCGGGTGAATATCCAGCCGAGCAAGCGCGCCGAGATCCTCGCGCGGTACGGAGCGATCTGATGGCCGCCTACCTCTGCCCCGTGTGCGACTACGTCTACGACGAGCGATTCGGTGCTCCCCGTGAAGGTTTCGCCGCGGGCACCGCTTGGTCGCTGATTCCCGAACAGTGGTGCTGTCCCGACTGTGGTGTCCGCGAGAAGGTCGATTTCGAACCGAAGGAACTCCGACGATGAACGACTACAAGCTGTTCCAGTGCGTCCAATGCGGATTCGAGTACGACGAGGCACTCGGCTGGCCGGAGGACGGGATCGAACCCGGCACCCGGTGGGACGACATTCCCGACGACTGGTCCTGCCCCGACTGCGGTGCGGCCAAGGCCGACTTCGACATGCGCGAGGTGAGTCGCGGATGAGCGAGCGGATCGTGATCGTCGGCGCCGGTGTCGCCGGTGCCACCGCGGCACACACCTTGCGCCGCGAGGGGTATGCCGGCGAGATCGTGCTCGTCGGCGCGGAACCGACGATGCCCTATCGTCGGCCCGCGGTCTCGAAGGAACTGCTGGCGGGCACCGCCTCGGCGGAACGCACCCTGCTGAAGCCCGCGAAGTTCTGGGCCGACAATGTCCTCGATCTTCGGACGGCGACCAGGGTCGACGCGATCGACATCGACCGCGCGTCGGTGCGATTGAGCACGGGTGAAGACCTCGGCTACGACAGCTTGCTGCTCGCGACCGGCGCGCGGGCACGCCACATCGACACCGCGTCCACCCGCGTGCACACCTTGCGGGCGCTGTCCGACATCACGGCGCTGCGAACGGCGATCGATGCAGGCGGGTCGCTGCTGATCATCGGCGGCGGGCTGGTCGGCTGCGAGGTGGCCGCCACCGCCCGCGGCCTCGGCGCCGATGTGACGCTGTTGCACGCGGGCCCCGCGCTGCTCGACCGGGTGGTGCCGCGGTCGGTGGCGGACCTGCTGCGCGACATCCATCACGAGCACGGTGTCGTCGTCGAAACAGATTTCAGTACAACGTATCTCGGTGACACAGCCGACGGCGTGACGGCCACGGCGGCCGACGGGCGCAGCTGGTCGGCCGGGGCCGCTCTGATCGCCATCGGAGCGGTGCCCGACACCGCCTTGGCCGAAGCCGCTGGCCTGGCCGTCGACGAGGGCATCGTCATCGATCAGCACTACCGCACATCGGCACCGGGAGTGTTCGCCGCGGGCGATGCGACCACCGCCTTCAACTCCCATCGCGGCGAGTTCGAGAGCGGCAGGCAGTGGAACTCGGCGATGTCCGCGGGGGCCGCCGCGGCCAGGGCCATGCTGGGCCGCCCCGCCGTCCCCGTCGAAATCCCCTGGGGCTGGACCGATCAGCACGGGCTCTCCCTGCAATTCGCAGGCTGGGTCCACCCGCACGACGACCTCCTCATCGAAGGCACCTTGGAATCGCGGGACTTCCTCGCCGTGGCCGTCCGCGACGGCCTGCCCGTCGGCGCCGTCGCGATGGCCAGGCCTCGGGAACTCCGCGCGGCGCGGGCGGCCATCGGCGCCGGTGCCCCCTGGCCCAGTTCGTTCCGCAATTCCGAAATAAGTGGAAACCTTTCCACAATTAACTATTCGGAGAAAACAACTAATAGCGGATAACGATATTCCGGGGTGCATCGATCGCGATTTCAACCACGGAAAGAAGATGGCGAGCTATATTTTTAAAACACCCACTTTGCAGTTGGGCATACCGTCACACCGCCGCTCGACATTTCCTGGAGATCGCCATGATATCGACCACTTCCCTGTTTCGTGCAGGCTTTATCGCTCCGGTGGCCGTCGCTACCGTCTTTTGTTTGGCCGCACCCGTCAACGCGGCACCGGTCAGCGTGAACTGGGCCTGCCGGGGCACCGTCCTCGGCATCAGCCAGACCTCGAACATGAACACGACGGTCACCGGTACGGCACCGGGCTCGGCGGCATCCGGATCCGCCGTGGCCATCACCATCACACCTGGTGCGTCGTCGGTGCCGAGTTCGGCTTCCGGCTTCACGGTGAACAACATCAGCAACCTGAAGATGACCATTCCCACGCCGGCGAATTCGACTCTGGTCTCGGCTACCGCCTCCGGAGGTAGCGTGGCGGGCACTGTCGCGACGTCCGGTGGGAACGTCGTGCTCACCATTCCCGGGCCGATCGCCGGCGGCACCAGCTTCACCCCGCCTGCGGTGACCCTCAATGTCACCGCGGGTGCCGCGGGGACGTCGATCACCAGCAAGTACGCGGGAACCAGCTACACCAGCCCCGGTATGACCATGACCACCAACGTGTCATTCGTCGGCAACGTAGCGACTTCGTGCTATCCGAACCCCTCCCCGACCCTGACCACAACGACCGTCACCTAGGCCCATGGACAGGCGCTACGGCACGATGACCCGCGCCCGCGTCGACAATCCGTGGTGAAGATGTCTGGACCGGGTCGCGCGAGCGGCCCGGTCCGGTCCCGGCGAGACCATATACATCACTATCGACAATGGTTGCCCCACTTGGGCTTTGGTGCGGGGTAACCATTTCGACCGAAAAGTCCGATGGGCGTATCGCACCCGCCATCGTGTCGTACGCTGCATGTCCGACACAGCCACGGTTCACTTCGGCGGCCGCGGTGGTGCCGCTCTCGTGATGTTCGATCGACAGGAGCCACCATGCCCCCTTCGAACGCCCGGCGGCGATCTTTCCGCCCGTAGGGAACCTCTGATCGGTGACTGCTGATGGGAAAGCTCGTGTGCCCCACTACTAGCGAACCCGCCCGGATCTCGGTCGAGCTCAAAAGGGCGCTGGAGTTCTATCACGGATCCGTCGAGGATCTGATTCGCGAATTGATCCGAGTGCTCGGCGTGAACGAGACCGATCGACGCGCACTCGAAATCGTGCTGCTCGAGGACGAGAAATCCACCACCCCGGGAAGGCTGGCCGAACGGCTCGGCCTCACCGCTGCGGGCGTCACGATCATGCTCAACCGGCTGGAGAAACAGGGCTATATCGTCCGCTCGCTGCATCCGACCGATCGTCGTCGGGTGATAGTGATGGCCACCGAACTCGCGGCCCATCGGGTACGGGAAATCGTCGTACCCATGATCGTCGAGAGTTACAAGATGTTGCTGAGCTATTACAACACCGCCGAACTCGAAATAATCGCGGACTTTCTGACCCGCGCGGGCGAACTGCAACAAATACACCGGCAACGGTTACGCGAGGTACATCCCTACTCGAAACCCTGAAATGGGCCGCGACGTCCGCATTGTTGCCACCGGTTCGCACGGTGGGTATACCTCGAGGGAGAACGCAGGATGGAATCCGTCGACCACAGCGAAATCGAACCCGGGACTCGGGCTCTGCGTCGATACGGGCGGCACGCCTCGGCCGCACCCGCCGATCGATACCGGCGGCGGATGTCACGTACGGGGGTCGCGGCTGCGGTCATCGGCACGGGAATCGGGATATCGCTGATAATGCCGGCCGATTCGAGCCCGCCGATATCGGCGAACAATGCGGCGACGTTCTCGGGCGAACCGTCCGTACAGACTTCCGGCTACTGCGCCGTCGACGACAGTCCCGCTGTGGTCGATTCCGGCGCGGCGGCCGACGCACCGAGTGAGATCGCCTTTCCTGATGTCGCCTCGGATGCCGGCCCGGCTACCGATGCCGGATTCGACCCACCCGACACCGAAACGCCGAGCACTGCCCCCGCACCGGAAACGACGACCATCGTGAGCACCGATCCCTTGCCTGCGGATTCGCCGGATACCTCGGTCAGCGTGAGTTTGTCCGTCACGGCAAGCCTTTCGGTACAGGCCACACCGCCGCCACAAGATCCGGGTGTCGCGTCGGTCCCGGAATCCACAGTGCCCGTCACCGCGATTCCCCCGGACATCTCGACCGTCGGTCCGAGCACAGTCCCACCGAGCTCGACCACCGCCGCGCCACCGACGACCACAACGACGCGGCCCCCTCCCGCGACTACGACGCCGACTGCGACGAAGCGCGCACGCCCGACTCCATCCCTCGCGCGCCCACCGTCCACGTCGTCACCAGCAACGACAACGAGGTAGACGCCTCGCAGACCACCACGCGAATCCTGAGCTCGGCGAGCACCGGCATCCACATCGGTTTCAGGAGGGGCCCACACGTCGGTACCTACGAGGTCGTCACGCTCAGTACCGACGGAAAGTCCGCTGAACTGCGTCTCGTCGAGCTACGCGACATGCACGATGGAGATGGTGGCCTGCTCAGTTCACCGCGTAGGGGTAGGCGTCGGAACGGTCCTGGAACGACAGGATCCGGGGGTTCTGCACGCGACCGCCTCGAATCTCGATGGCGCGGCGGATCGTGTCGCTGGCGTCCCACGCGCCGGGGCCGGCGAGCACGACCGGCAGGTATTCGAGCAGGGCCTCGGAGTTCTCCCAGGTCGCCGAGTCCCACAGGAACGACGGGCTGTGATCGACACCGTAGTAGTGCAGTTCGGTACCCACGGTGAACATGGGGTCGGCGAACGAGGTGGGGCGCGCCCATTCGAAACCCATCCCCTCGTCGCAGGACACGTCGATGAACAGCGTGCCGCGCGCGAACAGGTCGAGGTCGTCGTTCGTCACGAATGTCAGTGGTGCCTCGGTGTCCTGGAACATGCAGTTCACGACCACGTCGTAGCCGGCCAGCATCTCCGCGAGCGGGCCCGGTTCCGGTGCCTTCAATGCCAACGTACGGCTCGGGGTGGCCGGGTCGCGCTCGAAGTGCTGCATCCGCACCGAGGCGAAGGGCGAGGCCACCGCCGACACGCTGCGCTGGGTCAGCACCGTCACATCGCTGATGCCCAGCGCCGACAGCGCCCGCACCGCGCCGCGCGCGGTAGCACCGAAGCTGATCACCGCGGCTCGCATCCGGCGGCCGTAATCGCCGGTGACGCCACGCAATTGGAGTGCGTGCAGCACCGAACAGTAGCCGGCGAGCTCGTTGTTCTTGTGGAAGACGTGGACGCTGAACACGCCTGCCTTCGTCCAGTGGTTCATCGCCTCCCACGCGATCAGGGTCAGCTCCCGATCGATGGCCAGCTGGGTGATTCGCGCGTCCTGCACACAGTGCGGCCAGCCCCACACGATCGTGCCGGGCCGCATCTGCTCGAGGTCTTCGGCCAGCGGTTTGGCCAGCAGCAGCACATCGCATTCGGCGAACAGCTCTTCGCGGGTGCGGAACCCGGCGACCAGCGGAGCGAGTGCCTCGTCGGAGTAACCGAAACGGTCACCATAGCCACGTTCGAGAAAGATCTGCCCGCGCAGTCCCGGGTCGATGCGGTCGAGGTGGGCCGGATGGATGGCCAGCCGATGCTCGTTTTCCTTGCGGGAGGTCGCGACGACGCCGACGGTCAGGTCTTTCACAGTTGCTTCACCTGGTGAGCCTACCCGCTACCTTCACCCCGGCTCGATCGGGTCGATGCATCGAGCCCGCCGAGGCCGGTCGCTCGTCCGTCTTGCGGGTTTCGGGGCGAGCGTATGGTTTCGCCACATCGATCCACTGAGATGTCTCGGTCTCAGGTGTTACCGCATCGGCGCCGTATGCGCTTGGATTCAATGATGAACACACCGCACATCCCAGCGCGGACGACGACTGCGGCCCGTCGGCACCTCTCGTACCCGATGTTCGCTGTCATAGTCCTCGTCTACCTCGCCATCATCCAGGGCGGTGGCATACTGATGAAGCACCTCAGCGGGGAAGACGACTTCCGCTCCACCAGGGCGTTGTTCTACGGCATGATCATCCCGCTAGGTGCCGCTTTGATCTTCACCTACGCCGTCATCGCTTACCTCGGCTGGTTACGGCCGGTCCTGCGAGACGACCGGCCGACCCGATCGTGGGTTCGTGTGGTGCCGATCGTTCTTCTGGTCGCGGTCGCCGGCGGTATCAGCTACACCGCGCTCGCGGAGAAGGGGGGGCTGTTCGTCGTCGTCCTGCTGATCGCCACCCAGTTCGTCGGGTGGGGCGAGGAAGGCATGTTCCGCGGCATCGGGGTCGTGGTGCTGCGCGATCACGGTCTCACCGAGGGCCGTGTCGCGCTGTGGTCGAGTCTTGTATTCGGCGCGGTACACCTGGCCAACGGCATCACCCATGGAGCATCGGCGATCTTCCAGGCGGTCGTCGTCAGCCTCGCGGGCTACTTCTTCTATCTCACTCGCCGCGTCACGCGAGGCAACATCGCCAACTCCGTCATCCACGGTCTGTTCGACTTTAGCCTGCTCACTGGAACCGCGATTCTCGTCGACCAGAAGTTCTATCCCGGCACCATCTTCCCGATCCTGGTGTATCCACTGTTGGCGATCATCCTGCTGGTGCGGCGCCACTCGATCGAACCCGTCGAGCGGCACGCCTGACCTGTTGTCTCCGCGCGGGATGGCGTGGTGTGACTTCACCGCTCGGCATCGGTCCGCACTGGGTGGGGCAACCCGCCGTCGAGATCTGGAGCGTCGCTGGGCGTCTCGCTCAGGCGCGGTCGCGGCGGGTGCGGAACGGCTCTAGCGTTGCGGGTCGTCGTCGGACCGGTGGTGCGCGGGGGCGAGGAAGGTCGGGAACTGGTGGCCGGTGGTGGTCGGTGTTGCCGCCGTTGGTTCGTTGTGGTGGGGGGTGCTGAACAATGGGACAGCGTTCGAAGACACGGCGAGTTCTACCTCGTCGGGGCGGGCGGGTTCCGGAGGACGGCCGGACGTGCGCGGGTGTAGGTCGGTCATGGATTCCCCCTGGGAGTGGCTTCGAGCCGTGGTGACACCGAGCATAGCGACGACCTCCGACAACCCCTGTATGGTCGCATGCCCGTCCGGTTTCCCTCGGTTCAGGACGGTCGGACCGTCCGAACTGCGGGCGTGCCCGGGAAGGTCGGGCCCGCTCGAGTGGTTGCCTTTCGTGTGACCGTCCACGCTCCCGCCCTGCACCCTTTCGTCCTCGAGCGCTACAGCCCCAACGGTTTCCGCCGTGACCACACGCTGTCGTCGGCCGAGGTCAGCTCGCTGTTCGAAGCTGCCCGGCGCGCGCCCTCCGCAGGGAATTCACAACCGTGGCGGTTCATCGCCGGTGTGCGCGGGGATGCTGTTCATCGGCGGCTCGCCGGTTTCCTCGCCCGAAGTTCCGCGGCCTGGGCACCGGATGCGAGCCTCCTCGTCGCCAACCTCGTACAGCGACGGGTGGCGGACACCGACTTCGAGTACTCCGAGTTCGCCGACTACGACCTCGGACAGGCCGTGGCGCACCTGACCTTTCAGGCACACGAACTCGGACTCCAGGTGCATCAGTTCCGGGCATTCGACCGGGACGGACTGCACCACGAGTTCGCGTTGCCCGATCATTGGAAGATCGCGACGATGGCGGCCGTCGGGCTGCCGGTCGGTGACGCCACTGGTACGGACCGTCGACGTAAACCGCTGAACGACATCATGTGGACAGTCGCGAACATTGTTTCGCAGCAAGCACAATCTTCCACTACGGGCTGACGCCGAGAGAACTACCGTGGAACTCCGCATCTACACGGGCCGCGTCGCTCGATACTGTCGGCGCGCACCGGGAACGGAGATATCGCATGGCGGAGATCTCGGCCGACAGTGCGCCGATCGACTATTCGAAGGATCCGATCGGTGCCGCCCGGCAAGGGACCAACCCGGCCGTCATCGGACGGATGCGGAGCGGATGGGCGGTCATCGGTAGCACGCAGCACCTCCCGGGGTACTGCGTACTCATCCATGACGGGGACGCCGACCAGCTCACCGAGCTGCCGAGAAGTGATCGAGTCGCCTTCATGCGCGACATGGTGATACTCGGCGAAGCCGTCGAACGTGCCTGTCGCGCCGCGGACCCGGGGTTCCTCCGGATCAACTACGAAGTCCTCGGCAACTTCTGGCCGCATCTGCACGGTCACATTCACGCGCGCTACCACTGGGAACCGGAGCACCTCAGAGTGGGACCGGTCGCACGCTACGGATCCGAACGCGAAGCGCCGGAGCATCGGCTCGGCCCCCGGCATGATCCGTTGCGGGCCGCCATTTCGACTGCGCTCCAGGAAATCCTCGCCGAGGAATGACCGGACCCGACAGGTAGACCGCGCCGCCGCCGGGTCTCATCAGCGACGCCCTCGAGGAGGATGCGATCTCCCCGAGGGCGTGCGGTGCGATCAGCTCCACCCGGCGCTGATTACGTGAATCGAGGCCACTATCCCGTTCGGCACGGTTCGTCGTGTGGACGTGGTTGCGGGGCGCCCGAGAGCCCTTCCCGTGAGTCCGGCACCGTGAACGAGAGGGCCGGGTTGTTTCCGGCGAGCGCCTTTCCGAAGGCGGCTACCGTCCCCGGCCAGGCATTGGTGACGGTGCCGTCGGCCGTTTTCCACCAGGTGGTTGCGTTGCCGTCGCGCCAGACGGTGCGGTCGAGCGCGTCGTCGAGGTGGTTCAGGTAGGTCGCCATCGCCTGTTCGGTGACCTCGATCGGTTCGCGCAGGCGGGCGCTGAGTGCCAGGCAGCGCATGATGTAGCGGACCTGGTGCTGTTTGACGGCGGGGTTGCTGTTGGTCGGGGTGAACGAGTGCGGTCCCGCGATCAGGTAGAGATTGGGAAAGCCGGGAACGGCCAGTCCGTAGAAGGCGGTCGGGCGGCCCTCGGTTCGCCACCGGTCGTGCAGCTCGACACCACCCCGGCCATGGACCCGGACGCCGTCGAGGAATTCCCGGGCGCGGAAGCCGGTGGCCAGGACGACGAGGTCGGCGCGGCGTTCGATGCCGTCGACAGTGCGGATACCGTCTGGGACGATCAGGTCGATCGGGTCGGTGACGAGTTCTACGTGGGGCTCGGTGAGCGCGCGGTAGTACCCGCTGTCGATGAGGATGCGCTTCTCCCCGATCCGGTGGTCCGGGGTGAGCTTTCGGCGCAGCTCCGGATCGCGTACCTGGCGTCGAAGATGTTCCCGCGCAACCAATTCCAGCGATTTGGCCGACCACCCGGCATGAGTGGTCGGGGCCAGCACCAGGTCGGCGGCGCGGTACAGTCCGGCGCGGTACAAGCCGTGCAGGCCGGGTATATGGGTCAGCGCCCACCGCGACATCGCTCCGAACGATGCGGCGGGCTTGGGCAGTACCCACGACGGGCTCCGCTGGTAGACGGTGACCGACGAAGCGGTGCGAGCCAGCTCCGGAATCATCTGTGCCGCCGAGGATCCGGTACCGACCACGGCGATGTGTCCGGTGAGGTCGGCGGTGTGATCCCAGCGCGCGGAGTGGAACATCGGGCCACCGAAGGTGTCGGCTCCGCGCAGCTGTGCGACAGCGGGCCGGTGCAGCTGGCCGACCGCCCACACCACCGCTCTGGTGCGGATCTGGTCACCCGCCGACGTGGTGAGCGACCAGGTGCGGTCGGCGTCGCGGTAATCGGCGCTCACCACGGCGGTGTCGCAGCGCAGATGGGGACGCAGCCCGTGCCGGTCGGTGACCGCACCCAGGTAGGACAGGATCGCTTGCGCGTCGGGGTAGCGCACCCGGGGGTCACGGTAGGGGTCGAAGGCGAGCGAGTACAGGTGTGCGGGCACGTCGCAGGAACAGCCCGGGTAGGTGTTCTCCCGCCACACACCGCCGACCTCGGGCCCCTCCTCGAGGATCAGGAAGTTCCGCACACCTGCCTCTTTGAGTTCCCATGCCATGGTGAGCCCACCGAACCCGGCCCCTACGACGACGACCTCGTATTCGACACTGTGTCCGGTCATGCCCGCACCTGCCCGGTGATCGAGCGCATCGCCTCGCCGAACGGCGCGGTCTTCCCGCCCGCCCAGGTTTCCCACCACCGCAGGTAGTCCGGCGACGCCATCGGCGCGTCGAAGGGCTCGAGTTCGATGTCGAAGCCGTCGACCAGAACATTCAGATATGTACCGAGATAGTCGATGCCACAACGCAATTCCTTGTGCACGCGGTGGGCGTGCCGGGGCGTCAGTTGTCCGTGAGCAGCGAACCAGCTGCCGTGCGCGCGGATTCGCTCCAGCGCGTACACAACGCAGGCGGACTCGAGCAGGTGGCGGGCCGAAGCGTCGTCGGCAGTGACACAGGCCTGGAACAACGCGGTGGCGGCGAGCCTTTCGCTGGTGGCGGCGGCGAGCTCGACGGCGGCGGTATCGCCGTCGACCGCGGTGCTCGCGACGGCGATGTCACCACGGCGCAGCGCGGCGGCGAGCGCCGATTCCCGCTCGGCGAGCATGCGGATGTACCAGGGCAGAAGGTCCGGCGTGGCAGGCAGCGTCAGGGCGGTCTCCGCGCGGGCGATGAGGTGCCCGGCCTGCTTCCAGAGCAGCTGGGACTCGCCCTCGGCGGTGATGATGCCTTCGGTGTTGCCGATCCAGTCGATGATCCAGTTGGTGCGCAGCGATCCCTGCGCCGCACTGCGCTGACGGCAGGTCAGCAGCACGTCGTGGGCGGTGTAGGCCAGCAACGGTTTGGCCAGCATCGACCACAGCGCGGAGAACGGTTCGGCGGCGGCCACGCGCAGGTCCTGGATGCGGCGGCCGAGGATGCTGCTGGCGTAGGTCGAGGCCAGTGCGGAGACCAGATCACGGCGAACCGTTCCCCGGTCGGCCATCGAGGTCCGGCCGCCCGGGCGACGCTGATCGGCGTAGTTCACCGTCACCGCCAGCGCCGCACGCGCACCGGCGGCCGCCGCGCCTGCCAAGTCCAGCCTGCCCTCCCCCAACGCCGTGATCGCGCGGTGAAAGCGTTGCCGCACCGGAACTTCCGATTCGATTCCAGCAGCGCCGAGCACGGCCCACCGGCCGCCGAGCAGTGCGTCGGCCGGGACGAACACCGCGTCGAACCGGATCAGCGCGTGATCCATCGGCGCCCAGCCCTTGTCGGGCAGCGGCGCGACATTCAGACCGGGCACGAGGCCCTGCCCGGTACGCAACCTCAGCAGGAAGGGCAGCACGCCTTCGTCGCGACCGTCGGCGATCAGGCGGGCGGTGACCACACCCGTCTTGCGGGTGGTCGGATCAGCCATGTTCGGCATGAACTTCCAGCTCGCGGTACCGGGCGAGTCGAGCCAGAACCCACCACGGGCGCCGTCCCAGGTGGCGGTGGTCTGCTGGTCGGCGCCGTTGGTGCCACCGAGCTCGGTCAGCAGCAGCAGGCCGATCGCCTCCCCGGTGTCGAGTTCGGCGAGGAGTTCCCGCTGGTACGCCGAACCGTTGCCGAGTGCGGTGATCGCCCCGATCGCCAAGTCGAGGTGGCCGGTGAGCACGGGCAACAGGTGCGGGGCGTAGACAGCTGCCCACTCGCACAGCGCACCGCGCAACCGGGGGTCGGCGGCGATGGCCGTTGCCGATCCACCGAGGGCCGCGATCGTCGCGCGCAGCAGATCCGGTGCCAGCGCGGCCTCCGCAGAGGAGGTGAGTCCCGATCGTGGCCGGTCGTTCAGGGCGATGGTCGTGGCGCGCACCCGGCGGTGCGTCGCACGCGAATCGCCGAGAATCGCCGTTCGCAACGACTCGACCGTCGGGTCGGCCGGTGCCGTGAGCGGCCGATGGGCCGAATCCGGGCACACGGGAACAACAGGAACATCTAGTGTGGTCACAGCAGCGCTCTCCCAGTGTCTGCGTTGCTCCGCGCGGCGGTGGCGACCGCCACGCAGAGCTCTTTCGGGTGTCTCCCCGTGCTCGCGGGGAGGCACCCGATCCGATGTCCGGGGAGAATCCGCACCAGCACAACGGCGCGGCCCCGGTCCTGTACACGAACGACCGACCGCGGCGGCGGCCCACGGCCACACGGAATGCCCTTCGGGGCAGTAGAATTGAGCACACCCATACCGTCGGACTCCTCCATGACTCCGGACACAGCCGAACACTGATCGCCTGCCTCCGGGTCCGGGGTTTGCTCTCCGTCCGGCGCGCGCAACCGCAATCATCCAGCAATCGCTACCCTGGATCAGGTGTGTCGCGGTCGAGTCGGGGTGTCGTCCCGATCAGCAGCGGCGTGGGGGTTGACCAGCGGGAATGATGACGCGTCAGCGAATGCGGGCGTGTGCGATCGACCTTCGGCCGTGAACCAGCTCGTCCGATGGGCACCCGAATACCACTGACCGACGACCCATCAATGGACGCCCATTCCCGAACCGCTCGGCGCCTGTGGGAAATACGATCGTGCTCGGTCGCGTCCACCGGGGTGCGATGCCGGGAGCTGTTGGGAGACAAGCGTGGTCGAACGGTTTCGGAGCGTGGTGGATGTGCATCTGGTCTTGGTGCGCGACGGGAAGTTGTTGTGGTCGCGGCGGTCGAACACCGGATTCGCCGATGGGCAGCTGGGATTGGTGGCCGGGCATCTCGAGGAGGGCGAGGACGTGGTCGAGACAGCCATTCGGGAGGCCGAGGAGGAAGTGGGGATCCGGCTACGCCCCGAGGATCTGACGTGCGTGCACGTCATGCAGCACCGGTACGGAAATCAGCCGCACAGAGTGGGGTTCTTCTTCCGCGCCGAACGGTGGGACGACGACGTGGTCAACCGCGAACCGCACAAGTGCTCCGAGCTGACATGGCGGGAGATGAGCGAGATTCCCGGCGACGCGATCGCCTATCAGGTGGCGGCGATGCGCCGGATCGCCGACGGTGAGAGTTTCAGCGTGTACGCGACGGACGGGCGATGAGCTGGAACATGCGGGCGAAGTGGGGGTACGGCGCCCGGTTGGCCAAGGCCAGTTCCAGGCGTTCCAGATCGGCGTAGAAGTCGGAGTCCGATTTACGGGCGTCGTCGGTGATGAGGTCGCAGACGACGCGGATTCCGCTGTGGCCCAGCACTTCCAGGCCCGCGTCGCGCAGGTCGCCTGCGATGTCGTCGGCGTAGCAGGCTCGCGCTTCGGTGTCGTAGGTGACAGTGACACGGGTCGGGGCGTCGAGTAGGCGCAGCGCCTCGGTGAGATTCCGGGAACGGACCGCGGCGAGAAGGGGTCCGTGGCCGCGTTGGGAGCGATGACGGAGAGCAGACCTGTGGGCGCGAGCTGGGCCGCGAGGGCGGATATCGGTGATTCGGGGAGGTATTGGATCACATTGTGGCACAGCACGATATCGAACGCCGCGTGCCCGAATTCGGTCGCCAGGTCGTCGATGGCGACCGGCGCGGTGGTGATGTAGTCGGCGAGCCCGCGCTCAATGGCGAGCGCCTCGGCCGAGGCGAGGGATGGCCGTGAGAGATCGGCGATGGTCACCCGGTGACCGAGAGCGGCCAGCTCTACGGCATCCAGCCCGTTGCCTCCCCCGACATCGAGGGCCGTGAGGCTGCGCCCGGCCGGGAGACGCGTGGCGAGGTTTGCGGCGGCTATGCGGTATCGGAGCCTGCCCCAGGGGGTCGCCTGCCATCGTTCGAATGCGTCCAGTTTGCGATCGAAACCCGCGTCGTCCATCGACTCCCCCATGTCCGTTCGCCCCAGATTAGCCCTTCCCTCAGTGACGAGCATCACGGCGAAGTAGTTTGATTTCCGTATTACATCCCTCCCGGGGTAGTT
This sequence comes from Nocardia sp. JW2, assembly GCF_051843015.1. Taxonomy (NCBI): domain Bacteria; kingdom Bacillati; phylum Actinomycetota; class Actinomycetes; order Mycobacteriales; family Nocardiaceae; genus Nocardia; species Nocardia sp. JW2. The sequence continues at coordinate 119,248 of NZ_JBPXLK010000004.1, read as the reverse complement.
ACTATGACACTCATATCATATGTATTCGGTACTTGTTGGTGCCGAAAGGGAAGGGAAGTCGACCATGTTCGTCGTCATCGGAGCCACCGGGATCGTGGGCCGTGAAGTCATCTCCCACTTGGTAGCGGCAGGCGCACCCGTCACGGCAGTCACCCGGGATCGTGATGCCGTCCTACCGAGCGGAGTTGTTGTCACACAGGGTGATCCAGCGGGACCGCATATCCCAACCGACGTATGGAAGGGCGCAGAAGCGGTGCTGTTGAGCTCGCGTGGCGCCCTCGACTCCGCGACCGCGATCCTCGCCGCGGCAGCGGATCACGGGGTCGAGCGGGTCGTGGTCGTCTCCGCGGCGACCGTCGAGTTCCCCGCGGGGGAACCGCGCTTCATGGCGGGGTTCCGAGCCCTCGAGGCCGCCGCCCAGAGTTCGGGCATGGTGTGGACCGCCTTGCGCTGCAGCGACTTCGCCGCCAACACCCTGGCGTGGGCGCCACAGCTACGCGCCGGTGACGTGGTGCGGGGTGCGTATCGGGATGCGGCCACCTCGCCGATCCACGAACGCGATATCGCCGCCGTCGCGGTGCGCGCACTGACCGAGGACGGACACGGGAATCGCTCCTATGTCCTCACCGGTCCCCGATCATTGACCCAACCCGACAAGGTCCGCATTCTCGGCGAGGTGACCGGTCGCGACCTCTCGTTCCTCGAACTCACCCCCGACCAGGTGCGGGCCGCGATGACGGCACAGGGACTCCCCGAGGAGATCCCGGCCCGGCTGCTCGGCTCGCTCGCGGACTACGCCCGCGTTCCCGGCCCGACGACCACCACGGTCGCCGACCTCCTGGACCGTCCCGCAGAGGATTTCGCCACCTGGGTCACCGACCATGCCGCGGCCTTCACCCGCTGACCGGAGGGCTTGCCGCTGACATCGAATCCCAGCGGCGCCGTTCAGCGGGCGAGTTCCTCGGCGGATTGCTGGCCGGCACCACCGGTGCGCCGGAGGAAGTCGGCGATCACCGTCAGCTCGTCGTCGGTGTAGTCGGCGCACAGCGCGTCCATCCGGTTGTTCATGCCGGAAAACACCTCGTAGAGTGCCGAATTGCGTTCGCGCACAGCACGGACGGTGACCGCCCTGCGGTCGGCGGACTCCGGGTCGCGTTCGCGCACGATCCATCCACCGTTCTGCAACCGGTCGAGAATCCCGGTCAGCGTGGCCGGGTGCAGGCCGGCCCGGAGTGAGAGTTCCTTCGGCGACATCGGGCCGTACCGGTTGATGAGGTCGAGACAGGTGAAGTCCACCTCCCGCAGCTCCACCTGGCCGCCGAAGCGCCGATTGAGCAGGGACAGTTCGATATTCAAGTCACGCAGGGCGTCTTTGACCTCCACCGTGAGCTTGCGTCGCCGAGTCGCTTCGTCCGCCGCCATCCGCGCCCTCTTCTCCTACCCACCGAACGACAATACGAGTTTCATATTATACGAGCGGTGATCGTACTGTGCTGATCGCGGCGGCGACGATGGCTGCCGCCGCGATCAGGGCGGTGGCCTGCCACCCGAACCACTCGACCGCCGCGGCGCCCAAGGCGGTCCCGAGGCTGCCACCGATGAAGTAGACCAGCATGTACGCGCTGTTGCAGCGTGCCGGTGCGCCGGGTTCGATCGCCAGCACCGTGCTCTGGTTGGCGACCTGGGCAGCGAAGAGCCCGGCGTCGAAGGCCGCCAGGCAGACCAGCGTCACGAGCGTGTTCGCGAGGCCGAAACCCATGACGACGCGTCGCGCGCCGGTGCGGGTGCGCCAACCGGCCGGCGACGGAGCTCAACCCGGCCCCGACCGCCGAACAGGCGCCGACCAGGCCGATCATCGGAGCCGGCATGGTGGCGCTGCCCGCGGCGGAACCGGCCGCGAGCGCACAGGCGAGAACCCCGAACTGAGCGGCCAGGACGCGGCCGGGAGCTAAGCGGTCCACCAGCGGCACCAGCAGGCCGAGTCCGAGCATGTAGCCGATCGGCCCGCAAGCCAGGGCGAATCCGACAGCGGTGGTCTGAGTGCCGAGCGAATCCGCCACGTCCGCGATCGCGGGCTACATCGGATAGATCGTCGATGTACCGACGGCTGCCGCGAGTGCCATGAACAGGATCAGGGGACGGTGGAGCCGGTCGGTCACCGGGATCTCTGCGTAGGTATCAGGATTCACTCGACCGACCGTAGGGAGCCGCGAATCGGGTCACCGGCGGGAATTCGACCTGACCGTTCCTGTCCGGGACCCCCTTGTCGGGCGCGAGATCCGCAGTGCGAGGACCGGTTTCGATCGGCCCGAACAGGTGAACCACGAATCTGCTCGAGCACGGCGTCAATCTTGTACTGTCGCAACCAGATCAGATGCTGTCCCGCGCCGGCGGTGTGGACCGGCGGGCCGGCTAAGTCACAGTCGATTCGCAGAGGAACGAGACCATGGCCGACGTAGACACCCCACAGATCAGGACCGACATCCCGCATTCGGCGCGGATCTGGAACTACTGGATGGGAGGCAAAGACCACTATGACATCGACAAGATCGCCGGTGACGCGGGCTTGGCCGTCGACCCGGACATCTCGACCATGGCGGTGCAGTCGCGGCAGTTCCTGATCCGGGCGGTCCGGTTCCTGGCCCGCGAGCGCGGCATCCGGCAGTTCCTCGACATCGGCACCGGTCTGCCGACCATGCAGAACACCCACGAGGTCGCCCAGGGCGTCACCCCCGACGCCCGCGTGGTGTACGTCGACAACGATCCGCTGGTGCTCACCCACGCGCGGGCGCTGCTCACCAGCACCACCCCCGAGGGTGTCACCACCTACATCGACGCCGACTTCCACGAGCCCGAGAAGATCGTCGCCGACGCCCGCAACGTGCTGAACTTCAACGAGCCCATCGCGGTGATGTTCATGGGCGTGCTCGGCCACGCCAAGACCTACGACGACCTGCTCCGCATCGTCGGCACCGTGCTGGCGGCGGTCCCGTCGGGCAGCTACCTCATCATGTGGGACGGCACCGACGACAGCCAGGCCTATGTGACGCTGTGCGAGAACTACACCGGCACCGGCGGCACCCCCTACATTCCGCGCACGCAGGCCCAGATCCAGGCGGTGTTCGACGGCCTGGAGTTCGTGGAGCCCGGCTTCACCTCGATCACCCAGTGGCGGCCCGAGGATGCCCAGGTGGGCGAGGTCCAGCCGATCTCCGCGTACGGCGGGGTCGCCCGCAAACCCTGACCCGACCCATGACAGCGGGCCCGCACCGGTACACGGTGCGGGCCCGCTGTCGTTCAGTAGGCGAACAGCAGGATCTCCTCGCGGGTGTAGTCGTGGTCGGGATGGTTCGCCGTCAGGTGCGCGTTCGCGTGCTCGACCAGGTCGTCCTCGTCGGTGCCGACGATGAGGTCTCCGCAGGGGCATCGCAGTCTGGTCTTCATGGCATTTCCTCTCGCGGGCAACGGTTCCGGCCGATGCGCCCTTGCTCACCGACCGTATGGTGAAATACAGTCTAGACACCTGTCCAGACAGCGAGGGAGACATGGTGCCGAGCAATTTGCGTCCCGAGGACGGCTGCACGCTGCTGATCGACGGAAAACTGAGCCGGGGATCGGGTGGGGTGTTCGCGACCGGCAACCCCGCCACCGGCGAGCGCCTCGGCTGGGCGGCCGATGCCACGACCGAGGACATGCGCGCGGCCGTCACCGCGGCCCGCACCGCCTTCGACACCACCGGGTGGTCGACCGATCCGGCGTTCCGAGCGCGCTGCCTGCGCCAGTTGCGCGAGGCCATGCGCGAGCACATCGAGGAACTGCGCGAGATCACCATCGAGGAGGCGGGCGCGCCCCGGATGCTCACGGCGGGACCTCATCTGGAAGGGCCGGTGAACGATCTCGGCTACTTCGCGGATCTCGCCGAATCCTATTGCTGGCGCACCGAGATGCCGATCGCCGAACCGATGGGGATGCGTACCCGCAGGGAACTGCGCCGCGAGGCGGTGGGCGTCGTCGGGGCGATCACGCCGTGGAACTTCCCCCATCAGATCAACCTGGCCAAGATCGGGCCCGCGCTGGCGGCGGGCAATACCGTGGTGCTCAAACCGGCCCCCGATACCCCGTGGTGCGGTGCGGCGCTGGGGATTCTGGCCGCCGAGCACACCGATATCCCCGCGGGTGTGTTCAATGTGGTGACCGGTTCCGATCACCGGCTCGGCGCGCAGCTCGCCGAGGACCCGGACGTGGATCTGGTGTCGTTCACCGGTTCCACCCGCACCGGGAAGTCGGTGATGGCCGCGGCGGCGGCCACGGTGAAGAAGGTGTTCCTCGAGCTCGGCGGCAAGTCCGCGTTCGTCGTCCTCGACGACGCCGATATCGCGGCGGCCTGTGCGATGGCCGCCTTCTCGGTGTGTGTGCACGCCGGTCAGGGTTGCGCGCTGTCCACCCGGTTGCTGGTACCGCGCAACGCTTACGCGGCGGCTCTCGAAGCGACGGCCAGGACCATGGGCGGCATCCGCGCGGGCGACCCGGACGACCGGCGCACCGTGTGCGGTCCGCTCATCTCCGAGCGACAGCGCGAACGCGTGGAGGGCTACATCTCGCTGGCTCGCAGCGAGGGTGGCGAGGTGGTCGTGGGCGGCGGTCGTCCGGCCGGCCGCGACGCGGGCTACTTCGTCGAGCCGACCCTGATCGCCGGGCTGACGAACGAGTCCCGGGTGGCCAGGGAGGAGATCTTCGGGCCCGTGCTGGTGATCCTGCCGCACGACGGCGACGACGACGCGATCCGCATCGCCAACGACTCCCCCTACGGCCTGTCGGGCTCGGTGTGGGGCACCGATCCCGCCCGCGTCGACAAGGTCGTCTCCGCCGTCCGCACCGGGACCCTCGGTGTGAACGGCGGCACCTGGTACTCGGTCGACGCGCCGTTCGGCGGCTACAAGCAGTCCGGCATCGGACGCGAGATGGGCGTCGCCGGTTTCGAGGAATACCTCGAAACCAAACTCGTGGCCTACCCGGCCTGAAGGAGAACAGACATGACACGTTTCACCGACCGGACCGCGATCGTCACCGGCGCGGCACAGGGTATCGGCGCGGCCTACGCCAAGGCGCTCGCCGCCGAGGGCGCCCGCGTGGTGGTGGCCGACATCAATGCCGAGGCGGGCGAATCGGTCGCCAAGGAGATCACCGCGGCCGGCGGTGTCGCCGCTTTCCGTGAGGTCGATGTCGCCGACCCGGATTCCGCGGCCGCGCTCGCCGCGTTCACCGTCGAGAAGTTCGGCGGCATCGACCATCTGGTGAACAACGCGGCCATCTACGGGACCATGAAGCTGAACCTGCTGCTCACGGTGCCGTGGGATTACTACAAGCACTTCATGAGCGTGAACTTCGACGGCGCGCTGAACGTGACCCGCGCGGTCTGGCCGACGATGCGCGCCAGTGGTGGGTCCATCGTGAACCAGTCCTCCACCGCCGCGTGGACCTATTCGAGCTTCTACGGGCTGGCCAAGGTCGGCGTGAACGGTCTCACCCAGCAGCTGGCCCACGAGCTCGGCAGCTCCGGCATCCGGATCAACGCCATCGCCCCCGGCCCCATCGATACCGAGGCGACCAAGACGATCACACCGTCGGTCATCGTCGACGACATGGTGAAGCGGTTGCCGCTCAAGCGGATGGGCACACCGCAGGATCTCGTCGGCGCCTGCCTGTATCTGCTCTCCGACGACGCCGCCTGGGTGACCGGGCAGATCTTCAATGTGGACGGCGGACAGGTGATCCGCTCATGACCACCGACAACGCGCCACGTCTCGGCTACATCGGGCTGGGCAACATGGGTGCGCCCATGGCGCGCAGGCTCGTCGACTGGCCGGGCGGGCTGGTGGTGTGCGACGCGCGGGCCGCTGCCACCGAGAAGTTCGCCGCCGCGGGTGTCGCGGTGGCGGCGACACCGGCCGAGGTCGCCGCTCGCGCGGCGGTGATCTCGGTGACCGTCCTCGACGACACCCAGGTTCGCGATGTGCTGACCGGTCCGCAGGGAATTCTGTCGACGGCCGCCGCGGGCACGGTGGTCGCCGTGCATTCGACCATCGCCGACAGCACGGCGGTCGAATTGGCCGAGGAATGCGCGCGCCACGAGGTCGAGCTGGTCGACGCACCCGTCAGCGGTGGCGCGCCCGGCGCGAAACAGGGGCGCCTCGCGGTAATGGTCGGCGGCAGCGAGACCGCGTTCGAGGCGGTGCGGTCCCCGTTCGCCCGCTTCGCCGATCTCGTGGTGCACGCGGGCCCGGTGGGTGCGGGTACCCGGATGAAGCTCGCCCGCAATCTGGTGCACTTCGTCGCCTTCGCCGCCGCCGCCGAGGCCTCGCGCCTGGCCGAGTCGGCCGGGCTCGACATCCGCCGCCTCGGTGAGGTGGTGCGCCACTCCGACGCCGTCACCGGCGGACCGGGTGCCATCTTGTGGCGCGAGTCCACCGCCCGCCTCGCCGAGGGCGATCCGTGGCTGCCGATCATGTCGCACGTACGCGATCTGGGCGAGAAGGACCTGGCGCTGGCCCTGGACCTCGGCGCCCGGCTCGGCGTCGAATTACCGCTCGCCCGAATGGGTTTCGAGCATCTCGCCGAAGGTCTCGGCCTTCGGGTCCCCACATCCGACAGGAGCAGCACATGACCGACGACGCCCGCGCCCGCGGCCTGGCCCGCATGAAAGAGGTATACGGCTGGCAACCGCCGGAGATCGACGGCGCGTTCTTCGCCACCACCGTCGATCACCTCTTCGCCGAGATCTGGTCGCGCCCCGGACTCACCGACCGCGACCGTCGGCTGCTGCTGCTCGGCGCGCTCGCCGCCCAGGGCCGCATGGAAACCGCCGAAATCCAGATCCACGCCGCCCTGCACAACAAAGAGCTCACCGAGGAACAGCTCCGCGAAATCGCCCTGTTCCTGTGCCACTATGTCGGCTGGCCCAACGGGACCCGGCTCGATACCGCGATCAGCACCGTTTCCGAACGGGCGCGCGGGGGCGGCGAACCGCGCATGCGCAGGCCCAAATAGGTATCCCATGTACCTGCGACTAATATGGAATTGTGTCCGAAAACCATTCTGATCCCGCGATTCTCGAGGCCACGCGCAGGCGCCTGACCGAGAAACAGGCCGATACGGTCGACCGGCTCACCCGCGCCGCCGTCGACGTCATCACCGAGCAGGGTTATTCCGGACTCACCGTGCGTCAGGTGGCCGCCGCCGCGGGCGTGGGAACCGCGACCGCCTACACCTATTTCTCGTCGAAGGAACACCTCGTCGCCGAGGTGTTCTGGCGTCGCCTGCTGCAGACGCCGCAGCTCGAACACGACGACGACAAGTCGGCGGCCGAGCGGGTCGTCGAGACGCTGCGGCAGGTGTCGCTGATGGTCGGCGGGGAGAACGAGCTGGCGGGTGCCGTGACCAGCGCCCTGCTCGGCCAGGACCCCGACGTGTCGCATCTGCGGGTGCGGATCGGCCTGGAGATCCGGCAGCGGATCGCGCGGGCACTGGGTCCCGACCACGATCCGGATGCGCTCGAGGCGTTCGAATTGCTCTACGCGGGCGCGCTGGTGCGTGCCGGGATGGGATACGGGACCTACGACGAAATGGCGGACCGGATCGAGAAATCGGTCTATCTGATCCTGAAATAGTCTCCGCGACAACAGAAGCCGTCATCCGGTAACCGGGTGGCGGCTTTTTCGCGCATTGCGCCACGCCCGAGAACTGTAGTACCGTCTGGACATGTGTCTATATGACCCAGAGATTGAGAGGTCTTCGATGACGCTTCTGAAACCGCGACGGGTCTCCGGCGGCGAACACGAGCACGGTCACCTCGAGGAACTGCGTTCCGATCCGATCGCCCTCATGCGCCGGGTGCGCGAGGAATGTGGCGACGTGGGCGTTTTCGAGTTGGCCGGGCGCGACGTGGTGTTGCTCTCGGGTGCCGAGGCCAATGAATTCTTCTTCCGCGCCGGCGACGAGGACCTCGACCAGGAGGCGGCGTATCCCTTCATGAAGCCGATCTTCGGCGAGGGCGTCGTCTTCGACGCCAGCCCGGAGCGGCGCAAGGAGATGCTGCACAATCAGGCGTTGCGCGCCGACTACATGCGCGGCCACGCGGCGACGATTTCGCACGAGGTGGACCGGATGATCGCGGACTGGGGTGATTCCGGCGAAATAGATCTGCTCGGCTTCTTCGCCGAGCTCACCATCTACACATCCTCGGCGTGCCTGATCGGCACCAAATTCCGCAATGAACTCGACAGCCGTTTCGCCGAGCTCTATCACGATCTCGAGCGCGGCACCGACGCGCTGGCCTATGTCGATCCGTATATGCCGATCGAGAGCTTCCGTAAACGCGACGAATCGCGGCGCCGACTCGTCGAATTGGTCGGCGAGATCATGGACCGCCGCATCGCCGCGCCTCCCCAGGGCAAGGAGGAACGCGATCTGCTCGACGTGCTGGTGTCGGTGCGTGACGAACAGGGCGCACCGCGCTTCTCGGCGTCGGTGGTCACCGGCATCTTCATCTCGATGATGTTCGCCGGTCACCACACCACCTCGGGGACCTCGGCGTGGACGATGATCGAACTGCTGCGCCATCCCGACACACTCGCCGACGTGGTCGGGGAACTCGACAGCCTCTTCGCCGACGACACCGAGGTGAGTTTCCGTGCGCTGCGCCAGATTCCGCGACTGGAGGCGGCGTTGAAGGAGACGCTGCGACTGCATCCGCCACTCATCATCCTGATGCGGGTGGCCAGGGACGAGTTCGAGGTGTGTGGGCACCGCATCGCGCCGGGCGACCTGGTGGCGGCCACCCCGGCGGTGTCCAACCGGCTGCCCGAATGCTTCCCCGACCCGGATGCCTTCGATCCCGGCCGCTATATCGACCCCGAACAGGCCGATATCGTCAACCGCTGGACCTGGATCCCGTTCGGCGCGGGCAGGCATCGCTGCGTCGGTGCCGCGTTCGCGCTCATGCAGATGAAGGCGATCTTCTCGATCCTGTTGCGCGACTGGGAGTTCGAGATGGCGCAGCCGTCGGACAGCTATCGCAACGATCACTCCAAGATGGTCGTGCAGCTGCAGCAGCCGTGCCGGGTGCGCTACCGCAGGCGCCGCTGACGTCACACGCGAAAGCCGCCCCGAAAGGTTCGGGGCGGCTTTCGACGTCTGACGAGTCAGCGCAGCGGCGACTCGGGCTGGACCTCGCTGACGATCACATGGGCACCGCGCGGCGTGGACACCACCGCGGTGACGGCGTCGGCCAGGTCGGCGGCGCGCAGCATGTAGGGGTGGCGTGCGAAGCCCCAGCGTGCCCAGTCCTTCAGTAGCGGCTCGATGTCCTCGACGGTCGCGTCGGTGCCCATCTCGGTGGCGGTGGGACCGGGGCGGACCAGCGACACGCGAACGCCGGTGCCTTCCAGCTCCATCCGCATCTGGGTGGCCAGGGTCTCGATGCCCGCTTTGGCAGCGCTGTAGGCGCCGGTGCGCGGACGTGGCGTCACCGAGCAGTCCGAGCCGATGAGCACCACGTCGCCGCGGCGTCGCTCGATCATGCCGGGCACGAGCAGGCGCAGCAGGCGCTGAGGGCCCGCCAGGTGCAGGTCGAGCTGGCGGACGAAGTCGGCCGAGGACAACTCGTGCACGCACCCGAATTTCACCACCCCGGCGGCCGAAACCAGGATCTCGATGTCACCGAGTTCACGCTGCGCGGCGGCGACGAACTCCTCCACCGAGTCGTTGTCGGTGACATCGAGCCGGTGGGCGAACGCGGTGCCGCCCTTCTCCCGGATGGCCGCCGCGACGGCCTCGCACTCGGCCTCGCGCCGGGCACCGAGCGCGACCGGATGGCCCAGTTCGGCAAGGGCTTTCGCGGTGGCGGCGCCGATGCCGGACGAGCCGCCGGTGACCAGGGCGGGGCGCGCAGGCGGGTGGGGTTCGAATCGTGGCATGGTCACACCTTCCTTCCGTCCAGACGGAGCCTGGACACCTGTCTGGACATTACTACGGATCAGTCTTGGCGACCGGCGATCGGCCTCACTCGTAGGCGACCTGCCAGTGCTTGATCCCGTTGACGAAGCTCGACCGCAACCTGGTCGGCTCGGCCACCTGCCGTAGGCGCGGCATGGCGTCGGCGATGGCCCCGAAGATCAGCTCCAGTTGCAGTCGCGCCAGATTCGCGCCCACGCAGTAGTGCGGGCCTGTTCCACCGAATCCCAGGTGCGGGTTGGGGTCTCGCAGGATGTCGAAGGTGAAGGGGTTGCCGAAGGCGGATTCGTCGAAATTCGCCGAGCTGTAGAACATCGCCACCCGCTGCCCCGCGCGGATCGGCTGACCGCTCAGTTCGGTGTCCTCGGTGGCCGTGCGCTGGAACGCGATCACCGGAGTCGCCCAGCGGACGATCTCGTCGGCGGCGGTGCGTGGGCGCTGCGCGCGGAAGAGTTCCCACTGCTCCGGATGATCCACGAAGGCCTTCATGCCATGGGTGGTGGCATTGCGGGTGGTCTCGTTGCCCGCGACGGTCAGCAGGATCATGAAGAAGCCGAATTCGTCGGGTGTCAGTGAACCGCCGTCGATATCGGCGGTGACCAGTTTCGACACCAGGTCGTCGGCGGGGTCGAGGCGTCGCGATTCGGCCAGCTGCCAGGCGTAGCCGAGCAGATCCGCGGTGGCGCCGATGGGGTCGCCGTATTCGGGGTCGTCGAAATTGAGCATCTGGTTGGACCAGTCGAACAGGCGCAGCCGATCCGGTTGCGGGATGCCGAACAATTCGGCGATGGCCTGCAGCGGCAGCTCGCGCGCCACCTGGTGGACGAAGTCGCCGCCGCCGGTCGCACGGGCGGCGTGCACGATGGCCTCGGCGCGTTCGGCCAGCGCGGCGCGCAGCGCCTCGACCGCGCGTGGGGTGAATCCGCGCGAGATGATGCGGCGCACGGCCGAGTGCTTGGGTGGATCCATGTTGAGGAGCATGGATTTCGTCGCTTCGAAGGTGTCGGCGGTGACGGTACCGGGGAAGCGGATCACCGAACCCTTGGTGCTCGCGGAGAACAGGGTGGGGTTGCGCGAGATCGTTCGCACGTCCTCGTGACGGCTCACGACCCAGAATCCGCCGTCGTCGTGGGGCACGCACATGTCGTCGGACTGCGCGTTCCACCACACCGGGGCGGCCTTGCGCAACATCGCGAATTCCTCGACGGGCGTGCGCTGTGCCCAGAGTCCCGGGTCGGAGAAGTCCAGGCCGGCGGGGAGGGTGAGTGGGGGCATCGGGATCTCCTCACATCCGCGTCGCGACGCCGCGCGCCCACCGGTAGTCGGCCTTGCCGGTGGGTGAGCGCAGGATTTCGCGACAGCGCAGAATGGCTTTGGGCAGTTTGTAGCGGGCGATGTGCTTGGCGCATTCGTCGAGCAGCTCGGCATCGGTGACGGTCTCGTCGTCCATCTGTACGAGGGCGACGACCTCACTACCCCACCGCTGTGACGGTCTGCCGACCACGACCACGTCGAGCACGCTCGCGTGGGCGGCGACGGCGCGCTCGACCTCTTCGACGAAGATCTTCTCGCCGCCGGAGTTGATCGTCAGGTTGTCGCGGCCGAGCAGTTCGATCCGGCCGTCGCCCAGCACCTTCGCGCGATCACCCGCGATGGACCAGCGCACACCGTCGACGACCGGAAAGGTGCGCCGTGTCTTCTCCTCGTCGCCCAGATAGCCCAGCGGGATGCGGCCCTTGCGCGCCAGCCAGCCCGAGGCGCCCGGTTCGTCGAGCAGCCGGGTGAGGTCCTCGTCGATCACGGCGGTGTCGGTGTCGGCGGGCACGAAGCTGCTCGCTGTGGTTCGGGCGTCGGCGTCGTAGATCTGGGTCATCTGGATGCCGGACTCCGAGGAGCCCACCGAGTCGACGACGAGTACGGGTTTGCCGAAGGCCTCGATCAATCGCTGTCGCACGGCCGGGGTGAGCGGGGCGCCTGCGTTGTGCACGGCGGCCAGCGACGGCAGATCGTAGTGGCGCCGCTCGAGTTCGGCGACGATCGGTCGCGCCATGGCGTCCCCGACGAGCGGAAGGGCGATCACGTTCTCCCTGGCCACAGCCTCGAGGACCGAGGTGGCGTCGAAGCGGTCGACCACGGTGGGCAGCACCAGGGTTCCGCCGTTGGTGACGCACTGGAACAGCAACCACTGCGCGGCGCCGTGCATGAACGGGGCGGCGACGACCAAGCGGTAGGCGCCGCCGGTGACCGTGGCCGAATCGGCGAGTTCCGCATAGGAATTCAGTCGCACGCCGGTGCCGAAGCGGGTGCCGCCCATGGCGGCGAGGTAGATGTCGTCCTGGCGCCACAGCACACCCTTGGGCATCCCGGTGGTGCCGCCGGTGTAGAGCAGGTACAGATCGTCGCCGTCGGGTTCCGGCAGCTCGCCCTCGGTGGTGGCGACGGTGGTCTCGTAGTCGACCGCGCCCGGCAACAGGTCGTTGCCGCTGCTGTCGGCGACCTGGATCAGGAGCGGCGGGTCGGTCAGCGTGGGCAGTACCGCGGCCACCCGTGGAGCGAATTCGGCGTGGTACACCAGCACTCGTGCCCGGGCGTCGCGGAGCAGGTACAGCAATTCCTCTTCGACATAGCGGTAGTTGATATTGAAAGGCACCGCGCGCGCCCGGTAGGCACCGATCAAGATCTCCGGGTACTCGGTGCCGTTGCGCAAATAGACGCCCAAATGGTCCTGCCCGGACAAATGCCGGGCGGTCCGCTCGACCTCGGCACCGATCCCCCGCGCCGCCAGGAATTTCGCGAATCCCGTTACCCTGCGGTCGGTTTCGGCATAGGACATCCGGCGGTCACCGTGCACGAGGAATTCGCGCTCCGGAATCGCCGCCGCCACGGTCGCGAATACGTTCGACAAACTGAAACCAACCATGCAGTGCCTCGCAACTCGATACCGGTTCGCTATTTCTGAATTTCTGTCCAGACAGGTGTCCATGATACGGAGAATCGCTCTCGTTCGGAGTGATTCGCGATTACGACCTTCCGTCGAAGCTGGGTGTAGTACCGTCCAGACTGGTGTCCAGGCAATTGAACGGGCATTCGAACACCGAGGGGGTGTGCATTGTTCGGGCGGACCACATCGCGAGCCGGGCACGGCCATTCCACCGACGCTGAGCCACTCGCGCAGCCACGCACCGCGGGCGCGGTGCTGCGCCGCAACTTCGCCGACACCGTGCTGTCGGCGCTGGCCACCTTCGGCCGCGCCCTGCGCATGGGCACCTCGGCCGTGCGGATCGGTGCGAACGACGCCGTGCGCCTGCGGTTTCCGGTGCACGAAGCCTTGGAACAGGCCTGGTTCCTGGTGAAGGTGACCGCGATTCCGGCCGTGCTGATGGCCGTGCCGTTCGGGGTGATCCTGTCCACCCAGGTCGGCAATATCGTCTCCCAGCTGGGCGCCGACTCGATGATCGGCGCCGCAGGCGGGCTGGGGGTGATCAAACAGGGCGCGCCGATGGCCGCGGGCATTCTGCTCGGCGGGGCGGGCGCCGCCGCGATCGCCGCCGACCTCGGTGCGCGCACCGTGCGCGAGGAAGTCGACGCCATGCGCGTGATGGGCGTGGATCCGGTGCAGCGCCTGGTCGTTCCACGCATCGCGGCCATGATGCTGATCGCGCCGCTGCTCGACGTGCTCATCATCGTCGTCGGGATCGCCGCCGGATACGGCGTGGCGGTCACGGCCCTGGATGTCACGCCGGGCAGTTATTGGGACTCCTTCGGTGCGTTCACCACCTCGCTGGATGTGTGGGTGTCGCTGGTGAAGTCACTGATGTTCGGGTTCCTCGTGGTGGTGATCGCCTGTCAGCGCGGGCTGGAGGCACGGGGTGGACCACGCGGGGTGGCCGACGGTGTCAACGCGGCGGTGGTGATGTCGGTCGCGGCGATCACTGTGCTCAATACCGTTGTCACCCAGGTGGTCACGGTGTTCGTACCACTGCGGGCGGCCTGATGACCGCGAGCCCGTATCTGCCGTTCGGAGTGCGCTGGATCGGCCGGCTGCGCCGCCGCATCGGCCCGGTGCGCCCCGTGGAATCGCTCGGGTTCGTGATCGGGTTCTGCTGGCAGGTGCTGTCGTCGGTGCCGTACACCCTCGCGCACTACCGACGCCAGACACTCACCGCGATCACGGATATGACCTGGGGGCGCGGCTCGGTGATCGTCGGCGGCGGGGTGGTGCCGCTGATGTTGCTGATGGGTGCGGCGATGGGCGCCTCCATCGGCATCGAGGCCCATCACGCGCTGGACGCGCTGGCACTCGGTCAGCTCAGCGGGCTCATCTCCGCGTTCGGGGTGACCCGGGAGCTGGCACCGATCGCTGCCGGGGTGGGTTTCGCCGCACAGGCGGGCTGCCGGATGACGGCGGAGATCGGGTCGATGCGGATCTCGGAGGAGATCGACGCACTCGAATCCATGGGGATCCGGTCGGTGCCGTTCGTGGTCACCACCCGGGTGGTGGCCGGGATCGTCGCGGTGGCACCGGCTTTCGTGGTGGCGCTGATCCTGAGCTATCTGTCGTGTCAGCTGATCGTGACATCGATCCACGAGGTGCCGACCGGGACCTACGACCACTACTTCGACCAGTTCGTCCTCGGCTGGGATGTGTTCGCCGCGACCGTGAAGGTGGTGGTGTTCGCCGTCGCGGTGGTGCTGATCCATTGTTACCAGGGCTATTTCGCGGTCGGTGGACCCGAAGGTGTCGGTATCGGTTCGGGGCGCGCCATCCGCGCCAGCCTGGTGGCGATCATCGCGCTCGACATGGTGGCCACCGTCGTCCTGTGGGGCTGGCGCTCCCCGATCACGTTCACGGGGTGACGCGCATGCCTCCGTACGCACTTCCCGGGACCGAGGTGGGGCCGTTGCGTGCCCGTGTCCTCGGCGTCTGCGCGCTCCTGGTCGCGCTGGCGAGCGTGCTGGCTTGGCAGGTGTGGCCGGAATCTCTTGCCCCCGAGCAGATCCGGGTGACGTTGCGGACCGAGCGGGTCGGTGCGGGCATCGCCCCCGGCACCGATGTCCGTCTCGACGGGGTGCGGGTCGGGACGGTCGAGGCCATCGCACCGGCCGGGCTGGGGCGCGAACAGCTCACCCTGGTGCTCGACCGGCCGCAGCTGTTCGGGCTCACCGACACCGTCGATGTCGAGTTCGCGCCGGGCAATCTGTTCGGCATCAGCGCGCTGAATCTCGTGGCGCGGCCCGGTGGCACCGAGCTCGGGAACGGTTCCTCGGTCGACCTCGACGACGGCCGCGTCCGCGACGCCACGCTGGCGGCGCTGCTGCGCTCCACCGGCGGACTCGTCGAGCAGGTACTCACCCCGAAACTGGCCGCGCTGCTGCACACCATCGCCGGTGACCTGCGTGCCTTCACCCCGCTGCTGGAAGCCCTCGGTGCCACCCTGCGCGCCTACGCCGACACCCGCGAACTGCCGCCGTCGGAGCTGGCGAGTTCCTCCGGTTCGGTGCTGGCCGGTATGCCGCCGATGCTGACCGGCGCCGTCGACGTGCTCGAGGCCGCCTACACCAACGAGTACCTGCGCTCACCGGCGAACATCGCGCGGTTCGGGCAGTTCTGGGGCGATATGCAGTACCAGCTCCTGCCCGCCGTCACCGCGCTGATGACCACCGCGCGAACACATTTCGGCGACATGATGCCGATGGCCACACTGCTGCTCGACGAGGTGTCCGCGACCATGGGTCCACCGGGACGATCGGCGGATCAGCTCGCCACGCTGCTCGAACGCCTCGGCGCCGCGTTCCGTGACACCCCCGACGGTCCCGTGCTCCGGGTCTCGGTCGAACTCGACACCGTGCCGGGTCTGGCCGGGCCGCTGGCCGCACTGCTGCCGAGCGGAGGGCGCTGATGAGGACTCGCGGGCTCGCCGTGCGGGTGGCGATCGCACTGACGCTCACCGCCGTCGCACTGGCCGGGATCTTCCGGTTGATCGAGCGACCGGTGCGCGGCGACACCGAGTCCTTCACCGCGCTGTTCACCGATGCCAACGGGTTGCGCACGGGCGACGACGTGCGGTTGCACGGAGTCGCGGTCGGCAAGGTGTCGGGGATCGAGCTCGACGGCGCACTGGCCCGCGTCCGGTTCACCGTGCTGCGCGCGCACCCGGTCGACACGGCCGCCACCATCGCCGTCCGGTACCAGAACCTCACCGGCTTCCGGTATCTGGAGATCGTCGCACCGCAGCGGCCGAGTACACCGCGCGCGCCCGAGCAGGTGTTCGGGACCGCCGAAACCGTTCCTTCGTTCGACATCACCACGCTGTTCAAGGGTTTGCAGCCGGTGCTCGCGCAGCTGTCAACCGAGGAGATCAACCGGTTCACCACCAGCCTGCTCGCCGTGATCCAGGGGGACGGGGCCGGTCTCGGTCCCGCTCTCGACGCGGTCGACACCCTGAGCCGCTACGCCTCCGACCGGCAGGTCGTGCTGTCGACGCTGGTGCGTAATCTGGCCGTGATCGCGGAGCGCCTGGGCGGTAAGTCGGCGCAGGCGGTGCGGATGCTGACCAACCTCACCGGCTTGTTCACCGCCATCGCCGACAAGCTGCCCGGTCTGGTCGATTTCTCCGTTGCCATTCCCCCGGTGCTGCAACCGATCCGGTCGATGCTGACCGTCGCGGGCATCACCGGTGACGAGGACAGCGATCTGGACCTGGTGTTGCGCAATGCCTTTCCCGATCCGCAGGTGGCGGCCGAGGTCTTCGCCGGACTGCCGGGGCTCATCCAGACCATGGCGGCCACCGTGCCCGCGAACGGGCGGGCGGGCACGTGCACTCATGGGGTCGCTGCGGCGCCGGAGCCGTTGCGGGTGCTGTTCGACGGGCAGGGGGTGACGCTGTGCCGCACCCGATGACACGACTGCGGGCCCTGTTCGGTCGGCGCACGGACGGGCGTGCCGGTGACCTGCGCTGGGGGCTGGCCGGGCTGTGCGGTGCCGTGCTGCTCATGATCGCGCTGGGTGTGGTCGCGGTGGTCGGGACGGATGCCGAGCGGGTGTACCACGCCGAACTGGCCGACGCGGGTGCGCTGCGCGAAGGCGACGATGTACGGATCGCGGGGATCGGTGTCGGCCGGGTACGGACGCTTGACCTGCTGGCGGATCGGGTGCGGATGACGTTCACCGTGCGCGAGGACGTGGCCGTCGGCGATCAGACGATCCTGGAGATCCGCATGCTGACGGTGGTGGGCGGCTACTACGTCGCCCTGCGACCGGCGGGCACCGCTGCACTGGGTTCGGCCGTGATCCCCCGGGAGCGAGTGATCCTGCCCTACAACCTCACCGAGGTCTTCCAGGACGCGGTACGACCCGTGCGCGAGATCGACGGCTCGGTGCTGCGACAGAACCTGGCCGCCCTGTCCACCTCGTTCGACAACAGTCCCGACGCTTTCCGCTCGGCGCTGCGCGCCGCCGGTGACCTCGTGGCGGTGCTGGACACCCAGAACGCCGACATCTCGCGCGCGCTCGCCTTCGCCGACGAGTACCTGACCGCGCTGAGCGGGAGTTCGCAGGTGCTCGCCCAATTGGTGCGCAACCTGCACACCCTGGAAACGCTGGTGCAGACCAACAAGGCCATCGTGAGCCAGGCGCTGGGCGACCTGTCCGATGTGCTGCGCAAGGCGTCCCCGCTCGGCCGGGCCTGGGACCGCGACCTGCGAGCCCGCGCGCAACCGCTCGCCGACGCCGTCGCGGGCTTGGAAAACCTGGGCGCGCACCTGGGTTCGCTCTTCGAAGCACTGGTGGCGCTGGAACAGCGACTGACGCCGCTGCTCGCCGGTGGCGACGGAATGAGCATCGACCACTCGGCGGTGACGATCGTGCCGGACCGTATCTGTGTGCCGGTGCAGGGAGGTGGGTGCTGATGGTGACACGCCTGCTCGGTTCGCGCGGGTTCATGTCCACGGCGGTGGTGCTTGTCGTCGTCCTCGCGGGCGCGATGGCACTACAGCTGTCACGGCCCGCGCCGCCGGTGCGCACCTATTGCGCGGACATGCCCGACAGCATCGGGCTCTACCGGGGCAGCTCCGTCACCGTGCTCGGCATCCCGGTCGGTGAGGTCACCGGCATCGAGCCACACGGCGCCTCGGCTCGCGTGCGGTTCACCGTGCGCGCCGATCGCCGGCTGCCCCCTGATGTGGGCGCGGTGACCGTGAGCGACACCCTGGTGGCCGATCGCCATCTCGCTCTCGTCGGCGACGAACCGGCTGCCGGTGGCTGGGAGCCGGGCACGTGCATCACCAGAACACTGACGCCGCTGAGTCTTTCGGAGACCTTCGACGCGCTCGCCGGGCTGGCCGACGAACTGAACGCCGCCGACGATCCCGCGCAGCGCACGGCCCTCGGCTCGGGCTTGTCGGCGCTCGACCGGGCGACCGCGGGCACCGGCGACGACATCAACGCGCTCCTGCACCACCTCGGCCGGGCGCTGGCCGCCCCCGATGCCGCGATGGGGCACCTCGGCAGTCTCATCGACGCCCTCACCGAGCTGGTACGGCACGCCCGCAACGGGTGGGACACCGTGCGGGCGATGACGATCGAGCTGCCGCGGACGTTCGACGACATCGTCACCATCGCCTTCCCACCGATCATCGACATCGTCACCTACCTGATCCAGGTCCTGCCCCAGCTCAACGACGTGATGATGATGATCGGCACCCCGGCGGTCCGTGCGCTCGACAAGATCGCCGACCTGCCCGCACTGCTGACGGCGGGATTCGGCTCGGTTGCCGAAGTCATCGAGCTCACCCCCGCCCTCGCCGCCGGCTTCGCCGCGAGTATCGATCCGGACAGTGGACGGCCGACCGTCGGGTATGCGCCGCCGAGGTTGGCTGTCCCCCAAGCAGATTCTCCACACCTATGCGCCGCGATCCAGGTCGTGACCGGTCAGCCTTGTGCTCTCGGGCCGGACGGTACGGTCACCGTGCCCACGATCGCGGCCCTGCTCGCGGGGGTGAGCGCGCGATGACGACGATGAACAGCCTTGCCCGGCATCGGGAAGTAGTCCGCTCCACGCTGCCCACATGCCGGGTGCGATACCTGCTTTCGATCAGGGGGCGCGGCCGACTCCGCCACCTGTTCCTGATTGTCGTAGTGGCCTGCACCCTGCTCGGATGCGCGTCGACTCTGCCGGGCACCGGCGAACCCACCTATCGGCTGCGCATCGAATTCGCCAGTGTCCTCAACCTGCCGCAGGGCGCGAAGGTGATCGCCGACGGTGTCCGGGTGGGCAAGCTCTCGTCGGTCGCCCTCAGCGAAAAAGGCCATGCCACAGCGGAAGTCGAGATCAACGACACGGTTCGGCTGCCGGTGGGCACCACGGCCGAGCTGCGCCAGAACACCCCACTGGGCGACGTGCACATCGCGCTCACCGAACCGCGCGAATCCACCACCGGCACGCTGGGACCTGGCGCGACGATCCCGCTGGCCGACACCGCCCGCGCCCCGGCCATCGAGGACATTCTCGCCACGCTGTCGGTGTTCATCGGCACCGGCGCGGTCACCGATCTGCAGGACATCGTCACCACGATGAACGGGGTGCTGCCCGCCGATCCGCGCGACACCGCCCGCCTCTCCGAAACCCTCGGCACGGACCTGTCGGACCTGGCCGATCACCTCGACTCGGTCGACGCGATCCTCGACGGTCTCGGTGCCACCCTCGAGGACGGGGTTCTCGACAATGCCCCGGTGCTGGCCGAGCTGCTCACGCCCTACGGCGTCACCCAGACCACCGATGCGATCAACGCCCAGATCGGTGTCATCTTCGTCCTCACCGCGCTCGGCCCGGTCGCGCCGAGCGCCGCCTGGCTCGGGCCGCTGCTCGGTTCGCTCGACGCCACGACCGCCGCGGTGGTGCCGATGCTGTTCGGCAGCAGACCGTTCGACACCTCGTCGCCGTCGAACCTGAAGACGCTCGTCGACCTGATCCATACCAGGGTGCTGCCCTTCGCTCAGCGCGGGCCGAAGGTCGACGTGGTCGAGATCGGGGTGACGGGGGCGATGAGTACCGACGAGCAGACCGCGCGAATCGTCGACCTGCTGCGGATGATCGGAGCCGTCCGATGAATACCCGTGCCGCACTGTCGCTCTCGGCCATCGCGGCCGTGCTGGTGCTCGGCGTCGCGTACATGACGTTCGGGGTACTGAATATCGACCCGCGTCGCGACTACCTGGCTGTCGAGCTGGAGCTGAGCACCTCGGGTGGGCTCGGTCCCGGCGCGCCGGTGCTGCTCAACGGGATCGCGGTGGGCCGGGCCGAGTCGGTGCGCAAGCAGGCGAGCGGGGTGCTCGTTGCCTTGCGGATCGACGAGCGGTACCCGATTCCGGTGTCGAGCCGGATCCGCGTGGAACAGCTCTCGGCACTCGGCGAGCCCTACATCGGTTTCGACCCGGTCGACGACGCGGGGCCGTATCTCACCGACGGGCAGCGCATTCCGGCGCACCGCGTGCCCGCGCCGATGACCATCACCACCCTGTCCACCCGGCTGATCGACCTGCTCGATCAGATCCGCCCCGAGGTGATGGCGGGCCTGGTCGACACCTTCGACCGTGCCCTCGCCGACACCGAGGCGACCATGCAGACCCTGCGCCGCTCCACCACGTTGCTGGCGGCGACGCTGCTCAGCCGCACCGATCGGCTGCGTCAGCTGTTCGCCGACCTGCAATTCCTCGGCGCCGACATCGACTGGATGGGGCCGTCGCTGAGCACAGCGGGCCCGCTGTTCGGCGAGTTCGGCATCACTCTCAGCGCCATCGTGCAGTCCGGGTCGGCGCTGGTCGAGAGCCGCCCGGTCGCCGACTATTTCTCCGGGAGCGGGGTGCTGGTGTTCGTGCGCGAACTCGACGCGCTGCTCGCGAAGATCGGGCCGAGCGCCGCGGCCTTGGGTCCGATGCTGCAACCGGTGGTGCGCGACGCGGTGGCCACCGCACCCGATCTCGATCTCGGCGCCCTGCTCGACCAGGCCCTGCACGGCCTCGGCGACGACACGGTGCATCTGCGCATCGGCATCAAATAGGCACGAAAGGATCGGCACCCCATGACCGTTGACCTCGAGACCCGCCCCCACACGCCTGCCCCCGGCGGACCCCAGCCACGCACCCTCTCGATCCGGCTGTCGAGCGTGCTCACCGGGTGTGCCGTCGCGGCGCTCGTGGTGGCGACGGCCACCTTCGGCCTGCTGTATCTGTCGGCGCGCACCACCATCGCCGACCACGATCGGCGCGCCGCCGAGGATCGCCGGGTCGAACAGGTCGCCCTCGACTACGCGCTCGGGGCGTCGACCATCGACTACCGGGACGCCAAGGCGTGGCTGGCCCGGCTGAAAACCGGTACCACACCGCAGCTTTCGGGCAAGTTCGACGCGACAGCGCCGCAACTCGAGCAGATCCTGCTGCCGCTGCAGTGGACCTCGACGGCGACACCCTTGTCGGCGGGCGTCGTGTCCGAGTCGGGCGGGGTGTACAAGGTGAACGCCTATCTCACCGTCAACTCCACCAGCGTGCAGAATCCCACCGGCACCCTCACCACCGTGGCCTATTCGCTCACGGTCGACCGCAACGCGGACTGGCGGATCGCCGATGTCGGTGGGCTGCAGAACGCCCTGCCGCTGAAGTGACCTATCTCGCCCGCACCGACATCGGCAGCGTGGCGAAGCCGCGCACGCTCACCGAGTGCACCCGTTCGGCAGCCGCGGTGTCGATCTCGTAGCCGCGGATGGAGGCGGCGATCTGCCCGAGGCCGATATTGGCCTCCATCCGCGCCAGGTGCGCACCGAGGCAGAAGTGCACGCCGAGACCGAAACTCAGCAGGGTCTGGGAGCTGTCGCGGCCGATACGGTACTCGGCGGCGTCGTCGAAGACGTCCTCGTCGCGGTTGGCGGAACCGAGCAGCAACAGCACCCGCTCCCCCGCCGCGATGGTGTGCTCACCGAATTCGACATCCGCGAGGACACGGCGCACCAGAATCTGGGTCGAATTGTCGTAACGCAGCGTCTCTTCGGTCCAGTCCGGCACGAGCGACGGGTCGGCCAAGGGTTTGGCGACCTCGTCGGGAAACCGCGAACCCCAGTACATGGCGTTGCCGAGCAGCTTGGTCGTCGTCTCGTTGCCCGCGACGACCATCAGGATCAGGAAGCCGATGATCTCGGCGTCGGACAGGCGGGTGGTGCCCGCGTCGCCGTCGGTGATCTCGGCGTCCATCAGTACCGACACCAGATCCTCACCGGGGTTCTTGCGGCGCCCTTCGAGCAGGTCGCGGTAGTAACCGGTGAGTTCGAGATAGGCCATGATCGCGCCCTGCGGCACGTCGAGCACGCCTTCCTCCCGGTGCAACAGCAGATCCGACTGGGTGCGCAGGTGGGCGCGGTCCGATTCGGGGACGCCGAGCATCTCCGAGACCACGTCCATCGGCAGCAGCCCGGCGAAGTCGCGGATGTAGTCGAACTCGCCCAGCTGCAGACACCGATCCCAGTGGCTACGGGTGAGTTCGGCGATCCGTTCGCTCAGGTCCGCGAGCCTGCGCGGGGTGAAACCCTTGGACACCAGTTTGCGGATGCGCGCGTGCTTGGGGTCGTCCATCGCCAGGAAAGACATGGACCGGTGCGCTTCGGGACCGTAGGCGGTGGGGTCGAGCGAGACACCCCAGCTGTTGGACAGGCGGGCGCTGTCGCGCAGGGCGGCCCGCACATCGCGGTGCCGCGACAACGCCCAGAAGTCCATCGACGCGTTGCGGTACACCGGCGCCTCCGCCCGCAGCCGGGCGTAGGTGGGGTACGGGTCCTCGTGGAAGGCGTAGTCGTACGGGTCGAACGGGATCGAGGTCTCCATGTCAACGGTCACTGCGCACTCCACTCGAATCTACGACGGTCAACGGCAACGGGATTCCGCGATCGGCGAAGGTGAAGGCGGCCCCGGTGCTGATCCTGGTCAGCGCCACCTCCACCGCCTCGGCGGCCGGTTCCTCGGCACGCACGACCTCGACGACGAGTTCGGTGTCGGTCGCCTTCGAGGTGTGGCAGGTGTAGTGCGGGTCGACTCCACGCACCAGCGCGTCGAGCGGCGCGAGATGGTCCGGGTCGAGCAGGGCGGGCCACACACCGTCGGTGACCGCACCGCACCCGCGCTCGAGCACGAGACGCACTCCGGCACCGGACTTTTCGACTCTCGCGCCGACGTACTGCCGTGGATTGAGCGCCGGATGCAGGTCGAGCACGCGCGCCAGCGACTCCGGGTCACCACCCAGGCCCAAGGCCGATCTGATCCGCTCCGCGGCCACGCCCGCCACACCGGCGAACTGCTTGCGCCCGATCTCCGCCGCACGCTGCGCGTCGACCCGTTCGCGGATCGCGATGAGGAAACCGGCGACCAGCAGGTGCTGTTGCAGCGCGACCTCCTCGGCGATGCGGATCAGCGCCGACCGGGAGAAATCACCGAACCGCAGATCGCTCAGCAACGGGCCACGGTAGTCGGCGGTGCCGTCGTCGGCCGGGTCGATCGGCGACAACGCCACCGTCGCCGCGACGGACCCGGCCACCTGCCCCGCGTTGCGCGGAATCGGCGGCGGTTCGTTGGCCGGATCGATACTCACCCGCCACGCGCACACCGGCTTGCGGTCGGCGGGCGCACGCGGCGGGCGGTGGATCGGGCGGACCTGGGCGTGCGGATTGGTGGCCAGGGCGGTCGCGTCGAAGGTCGGATCCTCGATGTCGTGACACATGGCCCGCACGAACTGGTCGCCGAGTGGTTCCACGTCGGCCAGCGCTCCACAGTGGTCGAGCCAGAACTCGCCGTGATCGTGATCCTCGACGCGGAAGCGGAAGTCGAGAAACTGTGGCGGGGCGCCGATATCGAGCTGCAGGCCTTTGAAGATCGTCTCGACACCGTCACCGGCGAAGCCGAGCGCGGCCTGCATCCGCCGGGTGTAGACGGGACTGGCGACCTGCCACTCGTCGATGGCGACCTCGGTCATGCCCTCGCGACCGAACGCGCCGATCGTGTGCGGCATGCCCGACCGATCGATCAGGTGACCGCACAGCAGCAGTTCCGGGACGAGCGTGGCCAGTTGCGCGCGCGACAGTCCGGCGTAGGACTGTCGCGAATTCGGTGTCACCACAGCGGAACCGGCGCCTTCCCGATCGGGTACCACCCCGGCAGCGGCTGTTCGGTCGTCGCCTTCTTGATGCGGGTGAGCATGCCGGGGGTCATCGCCTTGTTCGTCATCATCTCCATGAACAAGGCGCCGACATTGCCGTAGTCGAAGAAGTCGCGCTGCCAGGACCATTGGAAATCGCCGCCGTAACGGAACCAGCTGCCACCGATGCCCTGCACCTGATAGTTGCTGCCGTCGGGGCGGGTCGCGCTCGAGGTCTGCTTCCAGAAACCGACCACGTCACCGGTCTTCTCGTCGATCACCACGTGCTGATACGGGTAGGTCCAGCCCTCGAGGCCGTCCATCTCCTGGCCGACCGCGATCTCGCGGATCTGCTCGCGACCCACCGCCATGAACTCGTGGTTCGGTCCGTAGTTCCAGCCGTAGGTGGCGTCCTCGGTGTACATGTCGGCCAGCGGCCGCCAGTCGCCTTCGGCCTCACAGCGCTTGTTCGCATCCAGCCAGCGCTGGACCATCTCTTCCAGTTCGCCGCGCGAAAAACCGGTCATGTCATTCTCCTTCGTCGTCGGCCGCGCTGTCGTCGACGATCGACAGCGCCCGCGTGGGGCAGTAGGTCACCGCGTCGGCGACGGCCGCGTGCTGGGCGCTCGACGGCCGTTCGACGAGGATTTCGACCTTCCCGCGTTTGGGCACCGTGAACACCTCCGGCGCTTCCTCCTGGCACGCGGCGTGCCCCTGACACAGATCCAGATCAACGACGATGCGTCTGCTCATCTCGTCGCCCGCCTTCCCCTGTCGCCCAGGTGTTCTCAGCTTCGAGACACCGAGCTGGACACCTGTCTGGACAGTATCATCGACGCGCGCGGACAGCAATGGTCCATCGGTGAGCGTGGAGCGTGTGGGAGGTGGGGTTACGACTCGTCGGTCGCGGCGCCCGGCGAGTAGGGCGACCCGAAACCGGAGTTCCACGCGAAGTCACCGCTGTCGGTGGTGGTCACCCGGAGGGCGGCGGCGGCCAATGGCGTGTTGTCACCGGTGAGCCGGGTGATGGTGCGCTCGAGGGCGGGCACGATGTCGGCGATGTCGAGGTCGCCGTGCGCGAACCGGGCGAGCAGGGCGAAGACCATGTTCGACAGGACGAGCGCGAGATCGGCGGCGTAGTCCTTGTCGAGGGTGGCGAACATCGGGGCGACCACGGGCAGGATGGCGGCGAAGCCCTGGTTGTCGAGACGCTGGCCGCCGGGACCCGACCTGGCGTGATGGTAGGCGGCCAGCATCCGTGGATGACGCTCCCACGGCTCGAAGACGTAGCGGATCACCCGGATGAGCACCTCGGCCAGCGACTCCCCCTGGCGCGGCGGCTCGAGTTCGGTGTAGGTGTTGGTGGCCATCCACTGCGCGACGGCGGCGAGGACCAGCTCGTCGCGAGTGGCGTAGAGCTTGTAGACGGTGCTCAGCGACGCGTGGGCGAGCCTGGCCACGGTGCGCAACTGCACCGCCTCGTACCCTTCGGTCTCGAGCAGCGTGAGGGTCACCTCGGTGATCCTGCGCGCCGGATCGCCTTCGCCCCTTCGTGCCACCCGGACAGGGTAGTGCACGGAGCTCAGATGCGAGTCCCGATGTCTTCGGCGACCACGGTGTCCATGGCCCGTTCGGCCACGGCGGCGATGGTCATGGACGGATTGCACGCGGCGGCGCTGCCCGGCAGCAGCGCGCCGTCGAGTACGTAGAGCCCCGGCTGGCCGTGTACGCGGCCGTTCAGGTCGCACACCGCGCCCATATTGGCACCGCCGAGCGGGTGCCAGGTGGAGGGGAACAGGGTGTTGGTGTCGAGCAGCGTGGCGCCGGGGCCCGCGATGCGCGCGACCGTCGGTCCGATGTGGTTGTCCTGGATGGTCCGGTCGCCGTCGGCGGGCCAGCGCAGCACGGCCTCGTCGCGCGCGGCGTCGTAGGTGAAGGCGCCACGGCTGTCGCTCACGCCGTAGCCGACGAGCATCGTGCTGCCCGCATCGAAGGACACGGGCGGGACGGACGCCTGGATCACCGTGTGCGCGGTGTGCGGGTCGTGCCAGTTCTTGCTGCCGTAGACCACCGGACCGCCCTGTGCCGCACCGAAATTCGCGGCCGGATCGCGCCAGACGTAGATGCGGTCGGCATTGGTTCCCCAGCCTCGGCCGAGGTCGTCGGGCAGGTCGGGGATCAGCCCCTTGGCGCCGGCACGGACCAGCAGGCGGGTGGTGTTGAGGCTGCCGGCCGCCATGATGAGCGCGCCGGTGGTGAGGATCTTGTGCTCGACGACGGCGCCGGTGGTGTCGAGCCGTTGCACGTGCACGACCCAGCGGCCGTCGGCCGCGCGCTCGACGTCGGTGACCTCGTGCAGGGTTTCCACCCGGCAGTTGCCGGTGGCCTCGGCGGCGGCGATATAGGTGACGTCGACGGAATGCTTGCCGCCGTTGTTCACTCCCATCGCGCCGTCGCCGTTGGTGTAGGAGGCCTTCATCTCCCCGCGCAGTTCGGCGAGGGCGAAGTTCCAGTCGATGGGCATCGGGATCTTCGACAGCGGCAGCCCGGCCTGGCGCACCCGTTCGGCGAAAATCCTCGCGACGCGGTAGTTCTCGGTGTTCACCAACTCGTCGGGCGCCTCGGCGAGGCCGAGCATCGCCGCCACCCTCGGGTAGTGGACCCGGTTCATCCGCGCCCAATCCAGCTCCTGCGGGAAGTGCGCCTCGAACACCTCCTGGGCAGGCTGCAGCGACATGCCCTGGTAGACCAGCGAACCGCCACCGACACCGGCGGCGCACAGGGCGGTCATGTTCTCACCGGGCACCGCCTCGACCAACCCGGCATAGGGCTCGACGAGCAGGGGGCGCCCGAACAGGTTCGGGCTCGACCGGCACCACAGCATCCGCTTGTCCGGCGCGGACGCGCGCGGGAAGGTCTCGGCGTTCGGGCCGGTCGGCCAGCGCAGCCCGCGTTCGAGCACGGTAACCGGCACGCCCGCCTGCGCCAGCCGCAAAGCGCTGACGCCGCCACCGAATCCGGAGCCGATGACGACGACCCGATGGTCCTCACGGGTCAGGGGAATGGTGCCGGTGCGCGCCGGAATCGGCGCGGCGAGGCCCGGGCGGTCGCCGAGCAGCATGCCGCCCAGCGCCGCCCCGGCCGCGAGCATGCTGCGGCGAGAGAACGTATTCACGGGGATTTCCTCGCAAGAAGTCAGTCGAAGGTGCAGCCGGTGACCGGCTTGTCCGCGAGGCGATCGAGCAGATAGGTGATCGCGTTGTCGGGACCGAATCCGTCGATCATCTCGGGACCGAAATGGTTCGGGATGGTGGTCCCGGGCAGGATCGGCGGCAGCTCGTTGGTGCGGAAGGTGACCGTTGCGCCCTTGGCGCACCAGGTCTCGGCGAGCGCGCGGGCCTGGCCGTAGGGGACGGTGTCGTCGTTGAGCCCACTGGTGATGAGCACCGGTGTGGCCGGGGTCATCGAGCCGACCCGCAGTTCTTCCAGAGCCGCTGCGGCTTCGGGCATTTCGGCCAGGTGCTCGGTCAGCGTGCGACCGTCCTTGGTCAGCGTCGTGGTCTTCAGGAACGGGTGTCGGGTGATGAGGTCGGCGATGCACGAGTCGCTCAGGGTGGCGAGCATGTCGCGGCCCGACGGGCTGATGACCCGGTCGATGGCCGCGTTCAGCTCCGGGTAGCGGGCGACCATGCCGTTCACCGCGAAGCCGATGGCACCACTGATCAGGGCGCCGTCGATCTTGGCGAGGATCGCGGACAGGTCGGCGACCGGCCCACCCGCCCAGGTGCCCTTCACCGTGAGTTCCGGCGCGTAGTCCGGCGCCATCTCCGCGGCGGCCGCGGTCGAACCGCCGCCCTGCGAGTAGCCCCACAGCACCACCGGTGTCTCCGGGCCGACACCCGCCAGGCGATGTGCCGCGCGGGCGCCGTCGAGCACCGCGTGGGCGCTCTCGATGCGATTGGCGTAGGTGTGGATGCCCGGGGTGCCGAGTCCGATGTAGTCGGTGACGAGCACGCGGGCGCCGAGCTGGCTCCACACCGCCGAGGACGGCAGTTCCTGGTTCGCCGACAGGCCGAGCGCGGGATCGGTGTGCACGCTCAGGCCGGTGGAGAACGCCTGCGACATGGCGCACCGGTCGGCTTGACCCGAGGTGCCGGGCGCGATGACGACGGTCGGGCGGGGGCCCGCACCCAGCCAGGGGCCGGTCGGTTCGAGGTAGGTACCCGACACCGCGACAGGCGACCCGTCCTGCAGGCGTGAGGTGTACATGACGTGCTGGGCGGCGCCCGGCCAGCCCTTCTCGGTGGGCGGGGTGGCGAGCAGGGTCATCGGGGCGGTCTTGACGATGGCGCCGGGTTCCTGCGGGATCTGCGCGGGCGGGGTGTAGAACGAGCCGACCGGCTCGGCCGACGAGGCATCGGTCTGCGCGACCATGACGGTGGCCGCCATCGCACAGGCTACGGCTGCTCCCAGGACGACGCGGCCTGTCTTCGGCCGCCGTCGCCCGATACCCTGCTGATCCATCGAGAACCTTTCCTTCCACCGCCCGGCGACGTCGCCGGAGTGATTCACGACGCAGGTGAAAGGAACCATGAGGCCCGTCACACCTGCGCCGCGGGGAAGAGTAACACTGTTACTACTCGAGTGGAAGGTGTGGTTACCGACGAGTTCAGAAGCGGGCGATCACCAGCGCGACGCAGCCGATCAGCGGCGGGACCAATTGGATCAGGGCCGGGCGCGCCTTGCTCGGCGAGGACGCGAGCAGCACGACACCCGCCGCGACCATCGAACCGGCTCCCGCGAGCACGAGCGCGAGCCCGATGCCCTTGTCGCCGAAGGCCGTGAACCCCATTCCGGTGGCCGCGACGACAGCCAGGAAGAGGTTGTAGAAGCCCTGATTGAAGGCCATCTCCTTGGTGGACTCGGCCTCGGCGGCCGACATCCCGAAGGTCCGCCGGGTGCTCGGAGCCGTCCATTGCAGCGACTCCAGCACGAAGATGTAGGCGTGCAGGAGCACCGCCACTCCGGTGAAGATCAAACCGATCGCGGTCATCGTCGCACCTCTCGCCGCCGTCCGGACCTACCGGGCTTCCGAGGTGATTATTCACCGGCAGCAGCCGCTGATCCCGCGCCGACTCGCGGCGAGGCACGAGAAACAGACCATACAATCTTGGAGTGATATGTATGGTTGGTGCGTGACCACTCCGCCCCGACCTCGTCAGCTCGATCATCCGGTGCTGCCCAAGATCTTCCGGATCGTCGGCCGCGCACAGGTGGCGATCTACCGGCGCACCGGTGGGCGCATCGGCGGCACCTGGCGCATCGGCGCGGGCTTCCGCAAGCCGGTGCCCACCCTGTTGCTCGAGCATCGCGGCCGTAAGTCGGGCAAGCAGTTCACCGTTCCGCTGCTCTACCTGGCCGACGGTGCCGACATCGTGGTCGTCGCCTCCCAGGGCGGGTTGGCGAATCATCCGCAGTGGTACCGAAACCTGTGCGTACACCCGGACACGCACGTGCAGATCGGGCGTGAGCGCCGGGCCGTGCGGGCGGTGGTCGCCGATGACGAGCAGCGCGCTCGGCTGTGGCCGGCACTGGTCGACCTGTACGCCGATTTCGACACCTACCAGGCGTGGACCGAACGCCGGATACCGGTGGTGATCCTGACGCCGCGGCCCGCCTGAGAACTACCTGCCCAGCACGACCGACATCGCCTCGGCCCCTGCGGTTATCGCCTCGACGTAGACCATTCGCTCGGCGCGGCCGACGGCCGGGCGCAGCGGGCCGAGCTGCAGTTCGTAGGGCGCGGCGCCGCCGGCGAACACCGGGGCCGACAGGTAGCTCACGGGCAGCGGATCGTCGCCGGTGAATTCGGTGTCGCGATACGGGCGGGCGGTGAGACGGGCGAGCTGGCGCAGGACGCGGGCGCGCAGGTCGGGTTGCAGGAGTTCCGCGCCGAGGGCGCCGAGCAGGTCGGCGAGCACGTCGACAACGCCCGCGTCGTCGGAGTCGGGACGGAAGACCGCGCACCCGTTGACCCGCACGAATTCCAGCAGGGCCGCGGCCTCGCCGGGAGCGGTCCTCGACCACGCGGCACGCTCGGCCGCCGCGCGCCACGGCATCACGGCCGCGCCCGCGGGATAGGCCAGCGGAATCGATTGACCCACACCGAGTCCCGGCACCACACGGGCATCCGGTGCGTACTCCTTCGCGACGACGGTCAGGGTGGTTCGTTCGATCCTGCTCAGCGTCACCCCGCAGCCCGCCGCGACCGCGAGCGCCCGCAGTTCGGCCCGCACGGCCGCCTCGGGCAGTTCGGATTCCGCCGGAGACAGCGCCGCCAGGGCCGGACCGGGGCGGAAACGGCGTTCCCCGTCCCGGCGCACCCATCCGGCCGCGGCGAGTTCGGTGAGGACGGCGGTGACCGTGGCGCGCGCCAGTGACAGTGCCGTCGCGACCTCCGAGGCCGTGAGCGGCTTGCCCGCGCTCGCGAGCAACTCCATCACCTCGACGACCCGCCGGGTCGGCGGCGATGCCGACTGCACCATGACAACCCCTTGTCCGCGGGGTCGCCCCGCCCTACACTGCTTCGACTATTCGCCACACATTAGTCGAATATTCGACGCCTGAGGGGCTTTCATGATTCTCGATCACTTCCGGCTCGACGACCGCGTCGCCGTCGTCACCGGGGCAGGACGCGGACTCGGGGCCGCGATCGCCGTCGGATTCGCCGAGGCGGGCGCCGATGTGGTGATCGCCGCGCGGACCGAGTCGGATCTGCGTGCGGTCGCCGAGCAGGTGGCGGCCACCGGCCGGCGAGCGGAGGTCGTGGTCGCCGACCTCGCCGACCCGGCGGCCGCGGCCGCGCTCGCCGAGGTGGCCGTCGAGCGGTTCGGGCGCCTCGATATCGCCGTCAACAACGTCGGTGGGGCGCTGCCGAAACCGTTGCTGGACACCACTCCCGAGGACCTGGCCGAGGCCTTCACCTTCAATGTCGGCACCGCGCACGCCCTGGCGCGGGCCGCGGTGCCGAGGATGCTCGCCACGGCCGAGGGTGGTTCGATCATCAACATCACCTCGACCATGGGCCGTTTGCCCGGGCGCGCGTTCGCCGCGTACGCGACGGCCAAGGCCGCGCTTGCCCACTACACGCGTACCGCCGCGGCCGATTTGAGCCCGCGGGTGCGGGTCAACGCCATCGCACCCGGTTCGATCCTCACCTCGGCGCTGGCGGTCGTCGCGGGCAACGAGCAGATGCGCGGCCAGATGGAACAGGCGACGCCGCTGCGGCGCCTCGGTGAGCCCACCGATATCGCCGCGGCGGCGGTGTATCTCGCCTCGCCCGCCGGGTCGTTTCTCACCGGCAAGGTGCTCGAGGTCGACGGCGGCCTGATCGCACCCAATCTGACGATTCCGCTTCCCGATCTGTGAGGACCACATCATGACTGTTCGCGTAATCCACTGGGGTACCGGCAATGTCGGAAGGCACGCGTTGGCGGGTGTGCTCGCCGACCCGCGGTTCGAACTGGTCGGGGTCCATGTTTCCGGACCCGACAAGGTCGGTCTCGACGCGGCCGAACTGGCAGGACTCGCCGCCCCGTCCGGCGTGCTGGCCACCACCGGCATCGAGGAGGTGCTGGCTCGCCGTCCCGACTGTGTCGTCTACACCGCGATGACCGACAACCGGCTACCCGAGGCGCTCGAAGATCTGCGCAGGCTGCTCGCCGCGGGCATCGATGTGGTGGCCAGCGCACCGGTGTTCCTGCAGTACCCGTGGGGTGTGCTCCCGGCGGAGCTGCTCGATCCCATCGAACAGGCTGCGGCACAGGGTGATTCGTCGCTGTTCGTGAACGGGATCGACCCCGGGTTCGCCAATGATCTGCTCCCCCTCGCCCTGCTCGGCACCTGCCGGTACGTCGAGCAGGTGCGCTGCCTCGAGATCGTCGACTACTCGACCTACGACAATCCGGCGGTCATGTTCGACATCATGGGGTTCGGCAAGCCGATGACCGAGACGCCGCTGCTGTTGCAGCCGGGGGTGCTGTCGCTGGCCTGGGGCAGCGTCGTGCGTCAGCTCGCGGCCGGGCTCGGCATCGAACTCGACGCCGTCACCCAGGAGTACCAGCGGTTGCCCGCCCCGGAGACCTTCGACATCGACTCCGGCACCATCGAGGCGGGTACGGCGGCGGCACTGCGGTTCGAAGTGCGCGGCATGGTTGGTGATCGCGCCGTCACGGTGCTCGAGCACGTCACCCGGCTGCGCGCCGATCTCGCACCCGACTGGCCGCAGCCCGCCCGGGCCGGCGGTTCCTACCGGGTGGAGGTCACCGGCGAGCCGAACTACACCCTCGATCTGGCCATGTTCAGCGACCACGGCGACCACAACCACGCCAGCCTCGTCGGCACCGCGATGCGCCTGGTCAACGCCATCCCCGCCGTCGTCGCCGCACCGGCGGGCATCCGCACCACGCTCGACCTCCCGCTGGTGACGGGAACCGGGCTGGCGGATACATCGCGGATCCCGGCCGCGAAACAGCGGTGACCCAGGTGCCGGTCAGGGCGCTTTCAACGGATCGTGGCCGAGGCTCATGAGCCGGTGCCGGAACTGGGCCTCACCGGCGACGGGTTCCAGATCGGCTCGGCGCGAGGCGTTGATCTCGTCGACCACCTGCCGCATGACCGCCACATCGTCGGTGGTCACGTCGGTGCGACGTTTGCCGAGGATCGCCAGCACGTGCCTGCCGATCTCGGGTCCGGACAGATCCGGCTCCCGTTCCGCGTCGGTGCCCGCCGCCGCGGTGCGCAACCAGTCGCTCAGCTCGCGTGAGGACATGTTCACCACGCGATGGAATTCGTCCCAGAGTTCGTCGTCGACCTGCGTCTCGGCCATGCGTCACACCTCCGTCAGCTGTCCCGGTTCTCCCCCAGCTCCTCCACGATCGGGTTCGGCGGTACCTCGCGGTCCCGCTCGGCGACACCGGGGTGCGCGTGATCGCGGCTCTGTGCCATGCGCTGTGCCTCGGTTCGTCCGTCGTCGAGGGTCACCGACTGCAGGACCTCGGTCAGGTTGGCATAGGCCACCGGTGGGATGGCGCGCAGGGCGCGCACCGTGTCCTCGTCGGCTTTCGCGTCGGTCGCGCACCGCACCAGGTCGTCCTTGTTCGCCGGGAAATCCACCTCCGACAACGCTCGCTCGACCCGCTGCACATCGGTAGTCACCATCACGGAACCTTTCCGGGCGCCGAAGCGACCTGCGTCAGTTTCCTCGAACGGCTGCCGAAATACCCGGGCGGACCGGCCTCAAACAGGGCTGTCTTCAGGCGGCGGGGATGACTTCCGGACGGGCGGGCTCCACCGCGACGGACTTGCGGTCCGCGCGTCTGCCGGTGACGAGGAACAGCACAACCAGCGCCACCGCCAACCACACGTAGGTATCGCCGATGAGGTGCTGATCCCAGGTCCACGACGTTTCCCGGTGTTCACCGTCGGGCAGGAAACTGTGCGGCGCGATGACGAAGACGGCGGCGACAACGACAGCCGTGGCGTACCAGCCGCGCGCGCTCGCGGCGGGCAGGGTGCGGGCGTGGCAGACGATGGCGAGCAGTGCGGGAGCGATCCACACCCAGTGGTGCGACCACGAGATCGGCGACAGCAGCAGGGTGAAGACGGCGTTGAGGGCAAGGGCGATCGCGGGAGCGTCGGCGGCCTTGCGCATGGCGACCACGACGAGGGCGAGCAGCAGGGCGCCGAAGAACAACCACAGGGCGTCGAACGGCAGGCCGGTGACGTGCAGGCGGGCCAGTACCGCCTGAATCGACTGGTTCGTGTGGAAGGCCGAACCGCTCAGTCCCGAGACATTGCCGAGGCCGCCGAACCAGTAGCGCACGGACTCCGTCGGCAGGATCGCGAACGAGGCGAGCGTGGCGATCGCGCCGGTCGCGGCCGCGGTGGCGGCGGCCTTGTAGTCCTTGCGGACGAGGAAGAACAGCACGAACGCGGCGGGCGTGAGCTTGACGGCGGCGGCCAGGCCGATGAGCATGCCGCGCGGGTAGCGGGTCTTCGGCAGCAGGCAGTCCGTGGCGACCAGGACCATGAGCAGCAGGTTCACCTGGCCGAAGTCGATGGTGGCCCGCACCGGTTCGAGCAGCATCGCGACCGGTAGCGCACAGGCGGTGACCAAGAGGGCGACCTGCTTGCGCTCGGGGTTGTAGCGGCGGGCGACCAGGTACAGGGTCCAGGCCAGCGCGGCGACCGACACCGCGACGTAGAGGGTTTTGGCCGCACCCCACGGCAGCAACGCGAACGGCGCGAGCGCGATCGCCGCGAACGGCGGATAGATGAACGGCAGTCCGATACCCACGCTGGTCTTGGGGAGCTGGCCGTACATGTCGGCACCGTCGCGCATGGCCTCGATCCCGAGGCGATACACCTGCAGGTCGATGAAGGCGCCGGAGTACGGTTCGAACGGCCACAGCGGGGTCCGCATGCACACCACCGCGACGACACCGAGCAACACCGGCACCAGCCACCAGGCTCGATTGATCGGGCGTGGGGTCGGTTGCGCGGGGTGGGTGGTGTCACTACTCATCCGCGGCGACTATACCGACCGAGCGCCCGAGTCGGGGCACCGACCTTCGGCGGCAGTGACGCGCACGACACCCCGTTCAGCCGTGGTTGTAGCGGACGAGCAGGCGGGCAAGGGTGCGGACATCCTCGTCGGACCAGTCGGCGAAACGGGCCGTGAAGGCGGCTCGGCGGGTGCGTTCGGCCTTGCGTGCGGCAGCGCGACCCTCGGGAGTGGCGCGCAGGATGTGGTTGCGCCGGTTGGCGGGGTCGATTTCGCGTTCGAGGTAGCCGAGCTGCTCGAGCGCGCCGACCTGTCTGCTGACAGTCGACTTGTCGAGCAGGAACTGCGCGGCCACGTCGGCGGCCTGGCAGCCGTCGCGTTCGAGGACCAGGTCGAGGATGCTGTAGGCGACCAGGCTCAATTCCGGGTGCAGTTCGGCGGCGCGGCCGCGGGCGCGGCGGGAGAAGGCGGTCAACTCCCGCTGGATGACGTCGACGGCGTCGTCCCTTGCCTCTGACTCAGTCATGGTTGTAGGATACAACAATCATAGTTGCATTTACCAACCTTCTTGGAGACTTCCCTCGATGACCGTCACCCAGCTGCGGCACCTCGCCGGCCACCTGCTCACCCCCCTGCTGATGTGTCTCGGTATGGCCCTGGCCTATCTCGGCGCCTTCCATCAGCCCACGCCGAACCATCTGGCGCTGGCCGTCGTCGGTGACTCCCCGCAGGCGATGGTGCTCGCCCAGACGATGCAGAACCGGGGCGGGTCGGGTGTCGACGTGATCACCGTGCCCACCCGCGAGGCCGCGACGGACCTGCTGCACGAGCGCGACCTCGTCGGCGCCTACGTGCCCGATGCCGCGCGCCCCGAACTGCTCGTGGCCACCGCCGGTTCGGACACGAGCGCGATGGCCGCCGAGGTGGCGTTCCGGTCGGTCGCCGACCATCAGGGCGTGCCGCTGGTGGTCACCGATGTGACGAGCAAGGCCGAGGGTGATCCGACCGGGCAGGGGCTGTTCTTCCTGCTGGTGGCGTTGAGTGTCGGCTCCTACGGCAGTGTCGCGGTGATCGGCGCCGCGGGCGCGATGCTGCGGATGCGGGTGCGCGCGGCGATCGGCGTGCTGACGGCCCTGGTGGTGAGCCTGATCGGTGTCGTGGTGGCGGGCCCGGTGTTCGGGGTGATCGACAGCGACTTCGCGAGCGTGTTCGGCATCGCCTGGCTGTATTCCGCGGGCATCATCCTGATCGGTATCGGCCTGCACACCTTCCTGAAGCGCTGGACCACGCTCGCCCTGATCACCCTGTTCGTGATGCTCAACTTCACCACCTCCGGCGGTGTCTACCGGCCGGAACTGCAGAACGGGTTCTTCGGTGCGCTGCATTCGTTCTGGAACGGTGCCGATTTCGTCGAAGGTCTGCGCAGCCTGCTGTACTTCGACGGTGGCGCCGGTTTCAGCGCCCGCCTCGGCGGGTTGTTCGTGTGGCTGGCGGTCGGTGTGCTGCTCGTTGCCGTCGCGGGAAGGTACGAGGCGCGGCATGCCCCTGCGCCGGTCAGCGAGCGTGCGGTCGAGGAGGAGATCGGCGAATCGGCCGCCGTCTGAATCGGGTGACGTGCGCCACAACAGCTTCCGCGGTGTCACATTCCGGCGCGCGGCGGTGTCTCGGGAGGCATGTCTGAACACAGCACACCGAGCAAGCAGGTTCTCGTGGTCGGCGGGGGTTACGCCGGGGCGCTCGCGGCCAACCGGCTGCGGATGCGCCCCGATGTCGACATCACGCTGATCAACCCACGCCCCACCTTCATCGACCGGGTCCGGCTACATCAATACGTGGCGGGCACGGGCGGGGTCGAGGTCGACTTCGGCACGCTGCTCGCCGAGCAGGTGCGGTTGGTCGTCGACCGTGCCGCCCGCATCGATACCGCCACCCGCACCGTGGAACTGGCCTCCGGGTCCACCGTGGACTACGACTACCTGGTCTATGCGGTCGGCAGCACCGGAGGCGCGGCGGCAGTACCCGGCGCGGCCGAGTTCGCCTACTCCCCTGCCGAATTCGAGGAGGCGCACCGGCTGCGCGCCGGGCTCGACGAGCTGCCGCTCGACTCGCCGGTCACCGTCGTCGGTGGCGGGCTCACCGGCATCGAGGCCGCGGCCGAACTGGCCGAGCGCGGTCGCCGCGTCACGCTGATCTGCGGTACGGAGCCGGCGCCCACCTTCAGCACGTGTGCGCGCCGGTCCATCGTCGAATGGTTGTCCCGCCACGGTGTCGACGTGCTCGAGCACGCCACGGTGGCCGAGGTCGAGCCCGACGCGGTGGTCCTCGCCGACGGTGTCCGACGGCCGAGCGCGGTCACCATCTGGGCGACCGGTTTCGGTGTGCCGGACCTGGCTCGCGCGAGCGGCCTGCGCACCGACGCCCTCGGGCGCCTGCTCACCGACGAAACGCTGACCAGCCTCGACGACGAGCGGATCGTCGCGGCCGGAGACGCCGCGGCGCCGTCGGGACACCCACTGCGGATGAGCTCCTACGCCGCGGGACCGCTCGGCGCGCAAGCGGTGGACACCGTGCTGAGCCGCCTCGCCGGGACCACCCCCGCGCCGCTGAGCGTGGCGTTCTCGGGAGCGTGCGTGAGTCTCGGCAGACGTCGTGGGATCCGCCAGCTCGCGGGCAAGGACGACGTTGCGATGAACGTCTACATCGGCGGGCGTGCGGGCGCCGCGATCAAGGAACTGACCTGCAAACTCGGCGTGGCGAAGATCCGCCGGGAAGCCCGCAAGCCCGGTTCCCTGGTCTGGCCCAAGGGCGGCACCCGGCCCGAGGCTCCCGCGGCCCCGGCGCGGGGAGTCCCGTCATCGTGACCACCGACATCTGCGCCATCCGCAACCCGAACCGACAGACAGGAAGAACGAATGCCCATCAGCGAGAACCGTTTCGGCAAAGCCGGTCGGTGCCTCGTCGCGATGACGCTCATCGGCGCCGTGGCCGGTGGCTGCGGCACGGCGGAGACCGAAACGCCCGACCCGGCCGGTCAGGTCGAGGTCCTCGAGCTGCGCGTGCAGAACATTCGGTACGAGGCGATCGACCTCGGCCCGGCGGGGCCCAGCCTGGGCGACATGGATGTCTACTCCGGGGACGCGATCCAAGACGGACGCGCGGTCGGCCACGGTGGCGGCACCTGTCAGACCCTCCGCATCGACGGCGGCGACGCCACCATGCAGTGCTCGATCACGATGGAGCTCGGCAACGGCTCGATCACCATGCAGTCGCTGTGGAAGCGCGGGACGAGTCCGCTCGACATGGCGATCTCCGGTGGCACCGGCGACTACCGCGAGGCGCGGGGCACCGTCCGGTTCTGGGACATCGCCACGCCGAACGAGCGTGCGCGGGCCGAGATCATCCGGTGAGCCGCGCGGTGGGTGCCGGCATCGGCGAGGCGCAGGCGGATCACGCGGAGGTGAGATGACCGATTCCGTGTCATGAATCAGCCCGCGTTCGGGGTGGGACGCGGGTACGGTGTAGCGCGCGACCGATGCAGGGGGTACTACGTCGGAAAGGGTGGGCTGCACCGATGAATCGTCCTGGCGCACAGCGCCCCGGTGACGTGCCGCTCGAGCACCGCTACACCGGGGCCGATCCCATCGACTGGTGCGGTGCCGACGTGTACCCCATGTACACCGAGGCACTACCGACCGGGACGACCGCGCTACGGCTGCGCGCGCTGTCGGTGATGCCGCCCGCCGACGTATCCGGATTGGGTCTCGGGCTCACCGTCACAGACGGCCACGTGAATCTGGGCGGGCGAACCCTAGGCGGCGTGGACATCTGGTCCGACGCGCTCGCGGCGGGCATCGACATCACCGTCACCGCCGAGGCGCCCGAGGCCCTGTTCACCCTCACGCCCGTCTGGGTGGCCGGTGCGGGCCCGCAGCAGTCGTGGACCGGCAACTACGGCATGGTCGTCGACCTGCTGCCCGACGGTGCGTCGACGCTGTGGTGCAGCACCGGCCCGGGTACCCCCGACTTCAATGAACTCGTCGTCGAACTCACCCGGGCCGACGCGGATCCCGCACCGACCGATCAGCTGCCGCGGGTGGGCGCCCAGCCACTCGTGCGGGCCGAGCCGCCCCTGTACGCCAAGCCGACCGCGCGTGTCCAGCCGGTCGTCGCCGCCGAACCGACCACGCAGCCATACGCGGAGCAGAATGTCGGACGCGCGCTGCACGACCTGGGCTCGGCCATGTTCGCACGGGGAGAACACGACTCGGCTCGTGTGCTCTGGGCCCAAGCCGCCGAGGCCGGAAACAGCGCCGCCGCCTACGACCTGGGCCTGCTCGCCCTGCACGTCGGCGATATCGACGCCGCCCGCACCTGGTGGCAGGCCGCGGCCCACGAGGATCCCCGGGCCGCGGCCTGCCTGGCCGAGCTGCCTCAGCGCACCTGATCCACCAGGTGCCGCTCGGCGGATAACGACCGCACGGGCGTGAAATCACGTGCGGCGATGTGCTCCGGCCTGCGCTGCGGCGCCGCGAACGGCTCGACCAGGGCGTTCTCGACACTGTTGAACACCAGGAAGATGTTCGACCTGGCATACGGCGTGATGTTGTTCGACGACCCGTGCATCAGGTTGGAATCGAACAGCAGCGCCGAGCCGGCCTTACCGGTGAACTGGGTGATGCCGTAGCGCGCGGCGAGGAAGGTGATGTCGTCGTTGGTCGGGATGCCGATGCGCTGCTCGCGCAACGACTCCCGGTAATGACCCTCCGGCGTCTCACCCAGGCACGGCACGAACGTGCGATGCGAGCCCGGCATCACCATCAGCGACCCGTTGAACGGGTAGTTGTCGGTCAACGCGATCGACAGACTCACCGCGCGCGGGGTCGGCATCCCGTCCTCGGCGTGCCAGGTCTCGAAATCGGAGTGCCAGCCGAAGCCGCTACCACCGAAACCCGGCATGTAGTTCACCCGGCTCTGATGCAGATACACCGGCGAACCGAGGATCTGCTCGGCGAGCCCGACGATGCGCGACTCGGCGAGCAGTTCCGCGATCGGCTTGCTCAGCCGGTGCACCTGGAACACCGAACGAACCTGTCCGGCAACGGGTTCCACGATCACGCGCTCGTCGCCGTAGAGCACCGGGTCGGCCGCCAGGTGCCCTATCTCGGCCCCGAAAGCCGCCACCTCGTCCGCACTGAGCAGATCCGGGATCGTCGCGAAACCGTTCGCGTCGAACTCGGCCAGCTCGGGTGTACTCACCTGCCCCCACACCGTCGGATCGGTGCGCTCGATGTGGGGGGCGGGCTCGGACAACCGCGTGGGGTAGCGGTCGGACCGATCAGACACTGGCATCCTCCTCGATAATCAGCGGATACACCCCGTTCTCGTCGTGTACCTCGCGGCCGGTGACCGGCGGATTGAACACACACAACATCCGCAGCGTGGTGCGGGCGGTGACCTGATGACGTTCGTGGCCGTCGAGCAGGTACATCGAGCCGGGACCGAGCGGGTACACGGTCTGGTCCTCGAGGTCGAGCAGTTCACCCTCGCCCTCGACCAGCCAGACCGCCTCCACATGGTTCTGGTAGTGGAACCGGTGCACGGTGCCTGCCTCGATCGTGGTCTCGTGGAACGAGAACCCGACCTTGTCGCCCGCGAGCACGATACGTTTGCTTCGCCACCCGGGACCGGCCACATCACGGTCGGTTCCGGTGATCTCGGCGGTGGTGCGCACGATCATGCGGCACCACCACAGACGGTGTCGATGCTGTCCGACAGCACCGAAAGACCACGGTCGAGCTCGTCGCTGCGCAGCGTCAACGGCGGCAGCAGTTTCACGACCTCGTCCATCGAGCCCGAGGTCTCCACCAGCAGACCCTGCTCGAACGCGGTACGGCACACCTTGCCCGCCTGCGACGGGTCGTCGAACACGATGCCGTGCACCATGCCGCGACCGCGGGTGGTGATGCCCTCGTGCCGCTGCGCCACGGCCGAGAGCGTGCGGCCGATGTACTCGCCGTTGGCGGCGGTGAGCCGGGCCAGCTTGTCGTCGGACCAGTACTCGCGCAGCGCGGCGGTCGCGGTGACGAAGGCGGGGTTGTTGCCGCGGAAGGTGCCGTTGTGCTCACCGGGAGCCCACTGGTCGTGCTCGGGCTTGAGCAGCACCAGCGCCATCGGCAGGCCGTAGCCACCGATCGACTTGGACAGGGTGACGATGTCGGGGGTGATGCCCGCGATCTCGAAGGAGAAGAACGGGCCGGTGCGGCCGCAACCCATCTGCACGTCGTCGACGATGAGCAGGATGTCGCGCGCGGCGCACAGGCCGGCCAGGTGGCGCAGCCACTCGGCGCGGGCCAGGTTCACACCGCCCTCACCCTGCACGGTCTCCACGATCACCGCGGCGGGGCGGTCGAAACCCGAGGAGCTGTCGTCGAGCACCCGCTGCATCCAGCCGAAGTCCTCGATGGTGTTGTCGAAGTAGCCGTCGTAGGGCATCGGGGTGGCGTGCTCGAGCGGCACACCGGCGCCCGCCCGCTTGGCCGCGTTGCCGGTGACCGACAGCGCGCCGAGCGTCATGCCGTGGAAGGCGTTGGTGAAGCTCAGGATCGTCTTGCGGCCGGTGACCTTGCGGGCCAGCTTCAGCGCCGCCTCGACGGCGTTGGCACCCGTGGGGCCGGGGAACTGCACCTTGTAGTCGAGCCCGCGCGGGGTGAGCAGGGTTTCACGGATGGTCTCGAGCAGTTCACGCTTGGCCACGGTCGACATGTCCAGACCGTGGGTGATGCCGTTGCTGCCGATGTATTCCAGCAGCGCCTTCTTGAGCACCGGGTTGTTGTGGCCGTAGTTCAGCGCGCCTGCGCCCGCGAAGAAGTCGAGATAGTCGCGGCCCTGCTCATCGCGGATCCAGGCACCTTCGGCGGTGGTGAACACGGCGGGCCAGTCGCGGCAGTAGCCACGCACATTCGATTCCATCGCTTCGAAAATGCTGGTGTCGGTGGTCGTGATCATGATCATGCCTCCTGGCGCTGAGCGGGCGAAATAATGTAGAGGTGCTCGGCTTCGTGGGAATCTGG
Organism: Nocardia sp. JW2; assembly: GCF_051843015.1. NCBI lineage: Bacteria > Bacillati > Actinomycetota > Actinomycetes > Mycobacteriales > Nocardiaceae > Nocardia > Nocardia sp. JW2. The sequence goes on along the minus strand of NZ_JBPXLK010000004.1, from coordinate 77,432 downwards.
AAAATGATGTGCTTCGAATAGTTCCTCGGTACGCAATTGCGCGCCGCGTTCGCGGGCCACCGCGGAGAACAACGCCTGGGAAGCGGAATTATCGGGAGAGATCGTCGTTTCCAGGGTGTTGATCCCGGCGGGTGCCACGGAATCGAGCAGGGCGTGCAGGAGTTTCGCGGCCAGACCCCGGCCGCGGAATTCGGCGTCGACGGCGATCTGCCAGACGAAAAGCGTGTCCGGCGCATCGGGACGAACATACCCGATCACGAATCCCACTGCCTGCCCGCCACATTCGACGACCATGGAGGTCGCCTCGAAATCCCGACACCACAGCAGATAGGCGTAGCTCGTATTCACGTCGAGTACGCGGGAATCGCGCGCGATGCGCCACAATTGGGCACCGTCACCCAATCTCGGGTGTCTGAGAATAATTTCCGAACCTCGAGCCGTCGCGGTATCGGTCGGCTCCATGGACATAGTCGGACTCGGCATACATTCCACCTTGACTAAGAGACTTTACGGTCTTTGTGTCGAGCTCTTTGCGGTTGTATGACGAATCGTTTACTGCGGCTGGATATCCAGCCGGTAACCCAGCCCGCGCACGGTCACCACGATGCGCGGATCCGAGGCGTCACGCTCGATCTTGGTGCGCAACCGGCGCACGTGGACGTCGACGATGCGTTCGTCACCGAAAAAGCCTTGATCCCAGACTCTTTCGAGCAGCACCGCGCGGCTGAGCACGCGACCGGGGGTCTCGGCGAGTTCGCACAGCAAGCGGAACTCGGTGACCGTGAGGTGCAGTTCCTCGCTGCCACGGCGCACCGCGCCCGCGTCGGCCGCGAGGACAAGGGGACGCACCGGGTCGTCGTCGAGGACGACTTCGGGAGTGGCATCGCGTTCGGCGGCGATCCTGGCGCGGCGGCGCAGGGCGCGCATCCGGGCGGTGATCTCCTTGATCTCGAACGGCTTGCTGACGAAGTCGTCGGCACCGGCTTCCAGGGCCGCGACCACGTCGTGGGTGTCGTACCTGGTGCTGATCACGATGATCGGCACGTCGTGGTCGCGGCGGATCTCGCGGATGCAGTCGAAGCCGTCGGTGGCCCCGCGCATCAGATCGACGATCATCAGATCGGGCGGTCCGTCGTTGCGCAGCCGGTCGAGGGCGTCCTCGGGGACACCCGCCTCGGCCACGGCGTAGCCCTCGTCTTCCATCGCGCGACGCAGATCGCCCCGCATCTGCACATCGTCGTCGACGATCATCAAGTTGGCGGTCATCCTCGCACCTCGCTGCCGCCCGGCGCGACCGTGACCGCCGATGCGGCTGTGTTCTGCCAATGCTCGCTCATGTGCACTTCCTTTGCTGACACGCTCGTGCGTGCGGCCGGTACACCTGGGGAATTCGCGTCCCCAGTCCGACACGACATCCCGCTTTCGAGCTTGTTACCAATCCGTTACTTACCCAGAGCGCTCGTCGCGTAAACCCGCCGTAACAATTCGTGCCCGATTTGCACGGTTTCAAAGGTCGGTCGGGGTGCCGCGCGCGGTGGCATAGTCGACGGGGTGATGCCCACTTTCGACGACATCGAGGCCGCCGCCGCGCGGATCGAGGGCCGGGTTCGCCCGGTGACGGTTGCACCCGCTGGACCTGGGGATTCCCCGCTCTGGTTCGCACTGGAGTTCTTGCAGTTCACCGGGACTTTCAAGGCGCGTGGCGCGCAGAACTTCCTGCGCGCCGCCGGAGAGTTGCCCGCCGCCGGTGTGACGATCGCCTCAGGCGGCAATGCGGGACTCGCGTGCGCGTGGTCGGCGCGGGAAGCGGGGGTGCCGGCGACCGTGTTTCTGCCCGAATCGGCGCCGCCGGTCAAAATCCGTCGACTTCGTGACTTGGGCGCCGATGTACGACTGATCGGTCCCGAGTACAAGCAGGCGCTTGCCGCGTGCCAGGAGTTCGCGGCGGACACCGGGGCGCTGTTCTCGCACGCCTACGATCATCCGCTCATCGCGGCGGGCGCGGGCACGCTGATGCGCGAGATCAAGCAGCGCGTGCCCGATCTGGACACGGTGGTCGTCGCGGTGGGCGGCGGTGGACTGTTCACCGGAACCGCGGTCGCCGCACAGCATTTCGGCATCCGCACCGTCGCGGTGGAACCGGTGGGCTGCCGCTCGCTGAACGCCGCGCTCGAGGCGGGCCGTCCGGTGCAGGTGAGCGTCGACTCGATCGCCGCCGATTCGCTCGGCGCACCGAACGTGTCGGAGATGGCGCTGGCCGCCGCCCAGCACCCCGACGTGGTGTCGGTGCTGGTCGCGGACGAGGCGATTCGCGCCGCGCGCCGACAGCTCTGGGACGAGCACCGGATCGCCGTGGAGAACGGTGCCGCGACCGCGCTGGCGGCGCTGCGCGACACCGGTTCCGGTGCGGCCTACCGGCCCGCCGAAGGCGAGCGGGTCTGCGTCATCCTGTGCGGTGCCAACACCGACCCGTCGGACCTGGTCTGAGCGTGCTCAGCGCACCAGTTCGTTCTTGGTGGCGTAGTTGGTCATCGCGGCGTTGAGGCCGCGCATGGCCAGCGTGTAGCCGTAGGGGACGTAGCGCTGGCCCCAGTGGGCGAGGTGGATGTCGCGGGAGGTGTAGACCCAGTAGCGGTTGCGTTCCACACCGCGGATCACCGCGTCGGCGGCCTGTTCCGGCGTGACGGCATGGCGCAGGAACAGGCCGATGGCCTTGCGCAGCGCGGCGTTGTCGCGGTCGACGCCCGCGATGTCGACGCTGTCGACCATCGGGGTGGCCATCGCCCCGGGAAGTACGAGGCTGACGCCGATCTTGTGCCTGCGTAGGTCGAACCGCAGCACCTCCGACACACCGCGTAGCCCGAACTTCGTGGCGCTGTAGGGCGCGTGCCACGGCAACCCGAACAGTCCGGCCGCCGAGGACACGTTCACCAGGTGACCGCCACGCCGCGCGGCGATCATCGGTGGCAGGAACTCCTCGATGACGTGGATGGGGCCCATGAGGTTGATGTCGATGGTGCGCCGCCACTGCTGATGGGTGAGTTTGTCGACGGTGCCCCAGGTGGCGATGCCCGCCACGTTCATCACGATGTCGACGTGCCCGACGGCCTCGAAGGTGTGCGCGGCCAGCCCGACGACGGCCGAATGGTCGCTCACATCGGCGGGATGGGCCAGGTGCACGGTGGCACCGGCGGCGCGCAGTTCCTCGGCGGTGGCGGCCAGCGTGTCGGCGGTGATGTCGGTGAGCACCAGCGACGCGCCCTTGGCGGCGGCCGCGAAGGCGGTTGCCCGGCCGAGACCGCTGGCGGCGCCGGTGATCAAACAGGTCTTCCCGTCGAACTTCGTCATGGTCCCGACCCTACGGTTCGCTCGATGTTCCCGTCTACGACAGGGTATCGATGGTTATGGTCGTCCAGCCGCCGACGTGCAGGCGGCTACCCGCCCGCAACGGCACCGGAACCTGTGGCGACAGCGGTGTCTCGGTGCCGTCGAGGCTGGTCCCGTTGGTCGAACCGAGATCGGTGACGGTGAGTGAACCGTCGGTCCCGACGCGCAACAGGGCGTGCGCACGCGACACACCCGGGTCGGCCGGGGCGATACCCAGGTCGATCTCGGGCACGATGCCCTGCGAGGCCGAGCGTTTGCCGATCAGGAACTCGCTGCCGCGCAACTCGATCCGGCGTTCGGGGTAGAAACCGGGGAAGGCCACCCGGTCGGCGTCGGGACCTTTGCGGGCTTGCACCCGGTCGTAGAACTCGCGGTCGGCGAGGACCCTGGCCACCCAGACGGTTTCGCGCGCATCGGCGGTACCGCGCAGATCGGTGGCGGGTGAGTCGGTGCGCGGTGGCGGCGCGGGCAGGGCCGAGTCGTATCCGCAGTTCTCGCAGAAGCGTCCGCTGGTCGGCACCGAACACGCGGGGCACAGGCGCAGATCGGCCGGATCGGCGGCCGGGACACCGGCGAGCGCCGACCCGCACACATCGCAGTAGTCGGTGGCCTGCGTCTGGTGACCGTCCGCGCACACCGCCATGTCAGGAACCCTCCGACCGCAATCGGGTGGTCTTGGTGGAGCGGATGTCGAGTGCGAGTTCGTCGGCGGCCGCGACCTGACCGCGCAGCTTCACCGTCCCGTCCTTCTCGTCGACCTCGACAACGGTGCGCAGCAGTTTGGCGGTCGACTCGTGTCCCGAGGCGGCGGCCAGTTCCACCGCGCGGCGCAATTTCGCGGTGGCCGTGGACAAGTCGCCCTCGCGGCGGGCGGCGAGACCCTCCTGGACGGCCTGGGCGAGTTCGACCTGGCCGGTGTAGTGGGCGACGCGGGTGCTGATCCTGGTCGACAGCGTGGAGTCGGTGGTCCACACCGCGCGGACCAGCCCCTGACCGAGCACGTCCTCGCCCGCGAGCACGCTGAGGCGGGCCGCGAGCTTCTCCCGCCCGGGCGCGGCCGGTTCCAGTTCGATCTGCAGATGGTATTCGCGTTCCTCGGCCGCCCACGACGACAGCGGGTAGTCCCCCACCTGCGCCCCGGAATCGGTACGGCGCCCGGTGAGGTCCTCCAGCACGGGTGCGACCTGCTTGACCATGCGCACCCGCGCGCCGGCCGGAGTCCACACGCGCAGGGTGAGTTCCGGGATCACCCGGGCCGCCGACGAGCGCATCATGGCGGCGAAATCGGCCGCCAGGTCCTTGGGATCGGCGACGATATCGGCGCCGCCGGACAGCTTCGAGGAGATCTTGTGCAGATCGGCCGCCGCCCAGTCGGCACCGACACCACGGCAGTCACAGACGAAAAGCCCTTCGGCGCGGTCGAGTTCGGTGGCCAGCTGCTCGGGGGTCTCGTGTTCGTTCTTGCCGTCGGTGAGCAGGATGGCGTGCGCCTGGGCACCCGGATGCCCGGCGGCGACCTGGCGAGCAAGGGCGAGCCAGGACCCCATGGCGGTGCCGCCGTCGGGCCGCAACCGGTCGAGGGCCCGCTTGGCGGCGGTGCGGTGGGTGTGGTCGGCGGGCGCCGACAGCGCGCCGGTGGGGTAGATCATCCGCGCGGACTCGGTGCCCTCGATGATGGCGAAGGCGGTGCCGTCGGGGATCTCGTCGAGCGCGGCGCGGGTGGCGGTGCGCGCGTTCTCGAACTTGCGCTTGTGCCCCATCGACCCGGAGCAGTCGATGATCAGGATCTCGAGCCGGGGCGGCGGGGTGGCGACGGCGGCCAACTCGGGGCCGGTGGCGACGGTGAGCACCGCGTCGACCACGCTCGCACCCTCGGCGAGGAATTCGTTCTGGTCGACGGCGACCGAAAGGCCTGCGATATCAGGGGAACTCATGACACTCCTGGATCGGGTACAGCGGCACGCGCGGGCACGGGGGCGAGCGCGACCGTGATGTTGTCGCTGCCGCCGCTGTCGAGCGCGAAGTCGGCCAGGGCGCGCGCCGCGGCCTGCGGGGTGGTCTCGACGGTGAACCCGGCCAGCGCGACCGGATCGGGCAGGTAGTTCCACAGCCCGTCGGTGCACAACAGCAGGGTGCCGGGTTCGGTGACGAGCATGCTCTGCAGGCAGTTCGCCGACCAGGGCGCCTCGCCGCCGTCGGCGCCGAGCCAGCGCAGCAGGGTGTGCGCGCGTGGGTCGCGCATGGCGGCTTCCTCGTCCATGGCGCCCGCGTCGACGAGGGCCTGGGCCCAGGAGTCGTCGACGCTGAGCCTGCGCGACGCCGTCGGATCGCCCGCGGCGAGCCAGAATGCCCGGCTGTCACCGACATTGGCGACGGTGATCTCGGTGCCCTCGGGGGTGTCGCGCAGGATCGCCGAGACGTAGGTGCACGAGGGCGCGTATTCGGGGGTGCGTGACATGCCGCGCACCGCGGCGACGGCGGTGGCCAGTCCGGCCATCACGGCGTCGGGGGCGGGGCGGCCGTCGGCGAGCGCGGCCAGCACCGCGTCGACGCCGGTGCGGGCGGCGGTGCCGGAGGCGGCCTGGGGGTCCTGGGAGGTCGAGACGCCGTCGCTGACGACGATCACCCGGACACCGTCACCGTCGCGCACGGCGGCGGCGACCGCGTCCTCGTTGCGGGAGTGGCTGATTCCGCGATCGGTGAGGATGTACACCGGGCCGAGGTCTTCCTCGAAACGGTCCGGAACCGGCTTCGGAGTGCGGCACACCACGCACAGCCCGGCCTCGTAACGCCGTTCCCCACAGGTGGGGCACTGCGGCACCGTGACCGGATCGTGCACCGGCAGGGCCGCCTTGCGCACCCCGAGTTCGCGACCGCAGCTCTCGCAGTACCGGTATCCCGCCCTGGCCGCGCCCGCGCAGTCCGGGCACCCCGCGGCGGTCACAGCGTGGTCCTGGGGCGCACGTTGTTGGCCTGATCCACCAGCACGAAGCGGGTCCACATGTCGTCGGCTTCGCGCGCCAATGTCCGCAAGCATCGTTCCAACCCCGTCCGCACTCCCACTTCGGTGAATTCCACATCCAACAGCTTGCCTGGTGCACTCGGCCGCTGTCCCGACCGGATCCAGTTCAGTGCCGCCTCGAGCACGTGCATGCGCACCCGGGCGGTGCGCGCACGCGAGTCGAGGCGCAGGTGCTCGACCCGCTCCCCCGCCTCGCGCAACGCGGCTTCGTCCAGTTCGGCCGGACCACGTTCGGCCAGCAGCGTCTCCACGGCACGCACGCGGGCCTCGGTGTACATCGACGAGGTGCGTTCGACCTGGTCGAGTACCCGCACCGCACCGGCGCGGTCGCCGTCGGCACGGCGCAACCGGGCGGCGCCGAAGGCCGCCGACAGATAGGTGTGGTCCGTGCACCAGACCAGGTCGTAGAGGGCGAGCGCCTCGCGTGGCCGGTCGCCGTGCTCCAGCGCCACGGCCAGGGCGAGCTTGGGCGCGGGTTCGCCGGGCAGCGCCGCGTAGACGGCCTCGAAATCGGCTGCGGCACTGCCGTAGTCGCCCTTCAGCAGGGCGGCCTGAGCGCGGTACCACACCGTGCGCCAGTCGAAATCCAGCTCCAGCCCGGCGAGCCGGGCGAGGGCGGCGTCGGCGTCGCCCGCCTCGAGTTCGGCACGCACGAGGCGCAACGGGATCTCCACCGATTCCCCGGCGCCGGTCACCACCGCGCGCAGGCCCGCGGTGAGTGCCTGCTCGAGTTCGGCGGGGGTCGCGGCGTCGGTGGTGGCCAGCAGCGCGGCGCCACTGTCGCCCGGGTCGACGAGCGGCGCGGGCAGGGCGGCGACGACCGCGGCGGGTTCCGGTGTGGCGCTTTCGATTCCGAAGACGGCGCGGGCGGGACCGAAGACAGCCGACATGCCGGGGCGCGGTACACCGTCCTCGGCGGCGAGGACCTCGCGCAGCACACCGGTGAGCTGGTCGGCCATCTCGCTCGTCGAGGCGAAGCGGGCCAGCGGATCGGGGTCGGTGGCGCGCAGCAGGAACCGGTACAGCGAATCGTGGCGGGCCAGCAGCGGTTCGGTGTCGGGCGTCGGCAGCGGCCCGAGGCGGCCGTCCACCGAGGGCACCCGCATCATCAGCACCGCGAGTGTTCGGCCGGCCGTGTAGATCTCGGTGGCCACGGTCGGGCCCGTTTCGGCGATCTCGGGTGCCTGGTAGCCCAGGGTGCCGTAGATCGGGGACGTGGTGTCGTCCATGGCGATCACGGCGCCGAGGTCGATGAGTTCGAGGCGTTCCTCGGTCTGCATCACGTTGTCGGGTTTGAAATCGCAGTAGGCCCAGCCGCGCGCGTGCAGATAGCCGAGGGCGGGCAGCATTTCCAGCACATAGGCGATGGCCCTGGCCGGCGGCAGGTAGGCGTTGTGCGCGGCGCGGTAGTCGCGCAGGATCTGTTTGAGCGAGGTGCCGCCCACGTAGGCCATCACGATGTAGCCCACCGGTTCGCCGTCGGCGTCGGCGTGTTCGGTGAAGTTGTGGATCTTGACGATATTGGGGTGGTCCACCTCGGCGAGGAAGCGCCGTTCGGCCAGGGCGGCGGCCTGCGCGTCGCTGTCGCCGGTGTCGATGAGGCCCTTGAGCACCACCCAGCGGTCGTTGACGCGGATGTCGGTGGCCAGGTAGATCCAGCCGAGGCCGCCGTGCGCGAGGGCGCCTTCGACCTTGTACTGCCCGCCGACCAGGTCGCCGGGTTGCAGGCGCGGCACGAACGAGTAGCGGGTACCGCAGTGCGGGCAGAAACCGCTGGTGCGTCCCGGGATTCCGTCGTTGGTCCGGCCGACCGGTTTGTCGCATCGGCCGCAGTAGCGGTCGGATTCGGGGACCTTGGGGTCGGTGAGCACGGCCGACGCGGGATCCACGCGCGGTACCGGCGGCACCTCGACCAGTCCGGCGCCGAGCCGGCCGCGCGCTGCCGATCGGGCCGAGCCCGAGCGGGTGCGTACCGATCGGCTCGAGGTGCGGTTGCCGCTGATGGTCGCCGCCGACGGGCTGTGCACGGGGGCGCCGAGCGGGGCGGGCGCGGTGCCGCAGGTATCGCAGTAGCCGTCGACGATCGTTCCGCCGCAGCCTGTTTCGGCGCAGAGTCCCGGCGCGGTCACCTTCGGGGCGGCACCGGTCGAGGTGCCGCCTGTCGGGGCAGGTGTTCGCCGGACGGCCGTGGTGTGGCCCGAGCGCCGGGGCGAGGTCGGCGCGGCGCCGTGGGCGGCGACCGCCACGGGCGCGGTGCCGCAGACGGCGCAGTAGCCGTCCTCGATCACACCGCCGCAACCCGGTTCACTACAGATCATGCTGTCCGCCCCGCTTTCTCCCCGATGATCGAACGATAGTCGGCGACCGCCCGGGTGACGGCGGCCAGATCGCACGGTGTGCGCGTGAGCAGGCCCGAGGCGATGCGGTCGGCGGCGAGCACATCGCGCTCTTCGGCCACACCCAGACGCGAGGCCTTGGCACGGTAGGCGGCGAGCCTGCCCTGCAGCTCGGCCCGCCGATCGAGCAGACCCTGCGCCAATTCCGTTCGGCGCGCGGTCTTGTCGGCCGCGTCGTCGGCACGGACGCGCAGGGCGAGCAGGTGTTCGACGGTCGAGCGGGTCGGTTCGTCGCCGAGGGTCGACAGCTCGGTGAGCAAGGTCGCGGCCGGCGCGCCGCCGGGCGGCAAGGGTCCGGTGTGGACCTTGCGTTCGGCGCGAGCGGCGGTGTCGTCGGCGCTTCGCTGCGCGTCGGCGAGGTCGGTGAGCCGAGCCCGCAGTGCGGCAACGGCGGCAGGGAGATCGGTGGCCACCGAGAGGTATTCGGCATTGCGGGCGGTTTCGGTCTCGATCAGCTCGGTGAGCGAGGCCAGTGCCGCGGCGATCTCCCCCGGCGCGAAACCGAGCGGGTCGGTGCCCGCGCGGCGCAGCAGGTCGGCCAGGGGTTCGGTGGCGGCGGCCAAGGCGCCGTTGGCCTGCTCCACCCGCTGCTGCAAGGGCGCGAGGGCGCCGAGTACCTGCCGGTCGACGGCCTCGACCTCCTCGGCGAACGGCGCGACGAACGCGAAGGCGGTGCGCATGCGGTCGAGGCAGTCGGCGATCCCGACGGTCACCACGGTTTCGCTCGGCCCGGTAAGCCCGCGCTGCGCCAACGGCACCGGCACCCGGGCGATTTCGTGCGGACGCCCCCGCAGCAGGTCGGTGAGCCGGGCGCGGGCACGATCATCGATCCGGCCGCGCCCACGCACCGTCTCGGCCTCGGTGAGGATGGCGCGCACACGGGCGAGGTCGTCGAAGAGCTCGCCGAGCGCCTTCTCCACCGGCGCCCATCGCCGCGCGGTCTCCCCCTCCGGCGGATAGCGGCGCACCAGGGCGATGCCGGGGTGCCGGTCCAACTCGAGCAGGGTGCTGCTCACCGTCGCCAATTCCGCGGTGCGCCCGGCCAGTTCACGATCGATCTCGGCGGTGCCGAGTATCGGCGAACTCATCCGGCGTACCTGGGCGCGGGTGCGCCGGGCGAGGGGCCGAGCGCCGACAGATGCTGGGCGTAGATCCGTTCCCAGGTGCCGTCGCCGCTGATCCGTTCGAGCACGCCGTTGACGAAACGCACCAATTCGTCGCTGCCCTTGGGCACCCCGACCGCGTAGGCCCCCGAACCGATGGGCGCACCGACGAGTTCGAGGTTGCGGTCCTGGGCGACCAGACCGGACAGGATCGGTTCGTCACCGCTGATCGCGTCGACGGTGCCCTGCTGCAGCGCGACGAGGCAGTCGGTCCAGTTGGTCACGCCGAGCACCGTCGGCGGGGTCGGCAGGGTGAACAGCGGCGCGGCCGCGGTGGTGCCCTTGGTGACGCACACCCGTTTGCCCGCCAGGTCGGCACCGGAGGCGATGCCGGCGCCGCGCGGTGCCGCGAAGCGTTGGGCCGCACGGTAGTACACGCTGGAGAAGTCGACGTCGCGGCGGCGTTCGCAGGTGGCGGAGAAGGTGCGCACGATCATGTCGACCTTGCGCTCCTGCAGCAACTGGATGCGGTCGGCGGCGGTCACCGAGCGCAACTCGATGCGGTCGGGGTCGCCGAACAGATCGCGGGCGATCTCGCGGGCCAGGTCGATGTCGAAACCCTCGAGCCGCCCGGTGGACGGATTGCGGAACCCGAACATGTAGGTGTTCTGGTCGACGCCCACCCGCAACCTGCCGTTGGCGACGATGGCGGCCATCGCCGATCCGGCGGGCATCGCCCCCGGTCGTGGCTGTGCACGCGGCGCCAAGGTGGCCTCGGTGTCGCAGGATCCGGTGCCCTCGGCGGTCGGTGCCGAGGTGATCGCCTCGGCGCCCGGCAGCGGGGGTGCGACGGCCGTGGCCTCGATCGACGACGGGGCGGGCGCGTCACCGCAGCCCGCGAGCAGGACGGCGGTCGTGGCGAGAACCAGCGCGAACCGGGAACGACGAATGCTCACAGGAACTCCTTCAAGCGTGGCCACAGGCCCGTGACCACCGCACCGGCCGCGGCGAGCAGCAGGAGCAGGGTGCCGAAGGGGCTCAGCGTCAAGGCCGTTCGCGCGTCGTCGACGCCGTCGCGCAGATCGGTGCGTGCCTGGGCGAGGGCGTCGCGCAGTTCGCTGTCGAGGCGGGTGAAGCTCGTGGCCGAGCTCTCGGGGCCGGTACCGATGGCCTGGGTGACCGCGCCGGTGAAGTCGGCCTTCTCGTAGGCGGTGCGCTGGGCGTTGTGTCCGGCGTTCCAATTCGTCAGCGCGCGTGCGGCATCGGAGTCGGCGGCACCGGCGGCGGCCAGGCGCTGTTCCAGGTCGGCGGTGTGGGTGCGGAAGGCGGCCTCGGGTGCGGTGATGTCGCCCCGGGTGATGAGGGCGAGGGTCTCGTCGGTGCGGGCCTGCTGGGCGAGGATGCGCGCGCCCGCCAGGTTCTCCACCCGCGCGCCCGCACCGGAGTCGCCGGTGTCGAGCAGCTGGGCGGCGGTGAGCGTCGAGCCGACGGTCCACAGCAGGGCGAGCGCGGCCGCCGCGGCCGCCAGGGCCACACCGGGGTTCACCAGGCGGTTGGTGCGGCGCAGCAGGATCACCGAGGCCACCGCGCAGGCGAGCAACACCAGCAGCAGCAACAGGATCGACGTCAGCGGCAGGGCGCCGATGCGCTGCTGATCGTCACGGACGGCGGCGAAGCGGGCCTCGTTGAGCTGCTCGGCGTGCGGCAGCAGCGAGGTCTGCATGAGGTCGGAGGCCTGGCGCAGATAGGCCGAGCCGACCGGGAAGCCCTGGCGGTTGTTGGCGCGCGCGGTTTCCACCAGCCCGGTGTAGGTGGGCAGGTCGGCGGCGATGCGGGCCACGATCGTCCTGGTCTTGGCATCGGTGGCGCCTGCCGTCGCCTCGGCGAGGGCGGCGGCGGCCTCGGCGAGCGCCTGCTCGTAGGTGTCGCGCACCTGCGGTGATTCGATGCCGCCGGACAGGAACGCGGTGGCGGCGCCCGCGTCGGCGGCCGAGAGCGACACGTAGAGGCTCTGCGCGGCGAAGGCCAGTGGTTCGGTGCGATCGAGCACCTGCTCGGAGCGGACGATCTTGGCGTCGAGCTGTTGTCCCGCAGTCGATCCCGCGATCAGACAGGCCAGGGTGGTGAGGACGAGGACAACCCCGATCACCCCCGGTGTCGTCGCGGCGAACCGCCGCAACCACGTCCCCGCGTCACGGATGGTCGCCGGTAGGCGAGATCCCACACCGTCCTCCTCACTTCTCCCCGGGCGGTGTCTTCGATCGCGATCCTACGGGAGCCGCGGATAATTCGCCCGCGCGCGGGAAATGCGCTCGCGCAACCCGATTCACCAGGGAAAAGCGACGGGCCCGCCGCACCTTCCGGTGCGACGGGCCCGTGAGTTCGGCCGGTCAGGCGCTGGCGACCTGCTCGTCGGGTCGGGCGGCCGAGCGGGTCTTGCCGAAGCGCAGCACACCGTCCTCGATGGGCGCCTTGTGCATGAGCGTGCGGTCGCGGTAGTAGTTGTTCACCAGCTTCCAGGCACCACGCTTGCCCTGGCGCGGCATCTCACCGTTGCCGCGCTGGATGTAGCCCGAGGTGAGGGCGCCACCCATCAGCGACTCGTCGGCGTAGTCCTCCGGATCGGCGTGCACCTCGAAGGTGCTGTAGCCCCGGTCGCGCATGATGTTGAGCACCCGGCACAGGTAGGCGGCGGCCAGGTCGGCCTTCAGCGTCCAGGAGGCGTTGGTGTAGCCGATGATCATCAGGAAGTTCGGGATGTCGGAGTACAGGACGCTCTTGTAGGCGACCGTCTCGTTCATCTTCACCGGGTTGCCGTCGATGCTCATGGTCGCACCGCCGAGGATCTGGACGTTGAGACCGGTGGCGGTGACGATGATGTCGGCCTCGAGCTCCTGGCCCGACTCGGTCAGGATGCCCGTCTCGGTGAACTTCGCGATGCGGTCGGTGACGATGTCGGCCTTGCCGCTCTTGAGCACCTTGAACAGGTCGCCGTTGGGGACCACGCACAGGCGCTGGTCCCACGGGTTGTAGCTGGGGGTGAAGTGGCGCAGATCGACCTTGTTGCCGAGCTGCAGGCGCACCTGGGCCAGCATCAGCTTCTTGGCCAGCTCGGGGTTGGTCCGCGAGAGCTGGAAGCTGGCGCGCTGCAGGGCGATGTTGCGGGCACGGCCGATCTTGTAGGCGATCGAATCGGGCACCCGGGTCTTCTTGAACCCGATGGCGACCGGGTCGTCCGACGGCAGCGCCTGGATCCAGGTGGGCGAGCGCTGCAGCATGGTGACGTGGGCGGCCTTGTCGGCCATCGACGGGATCAGCGTGATGGCGGTGGCGCCGGAACCGATGACCACGACCTTCTTACCGGTGTAGTCGAGGTCCTCGGGCCAGTGCTGCGGGTGCACGATCTGTCCCTGGAAGTCGGCCTCGCCGGGGAACTCGGGGCGGTAGCCCTTGTCGTAGTTGTAGTAGCCGCTGGCGCCGACGACGAAGTTCGCGGTCCAGGTCTCGGTCTCACCGGTGGCCTCGATCAGGGCGGTGACGGTCCACTGCGCGGCGTCGCGGTCGAAGGCCAGGTGCACGACCTTGCGGCCGAAGGTGATGTGGTCGGTGACGCCGTATTCCTTGGCGGTGTCCTCGACGTACTGACGGATGCTCGCGCCGTCGGCCAGCACCTTGGTGCCGATCCACGGACGGAAACCGAAGCCGAAGGTGAGCATGTCGGAGTCGGAGCGGATGCCGGGGTACTTGAACAGGTCCCAGGTGCCACCGATGTTCTCGCGGCGCTCGAGGATCGCGTAGCTGCGTCCGGTCTGCTCGCGAATGAGGTGACAGGCCGTGCCGATTCCGGACAGGCCAGCGCCGATGATCAGTACGTCGACATGCCGCGTCATTGAGGAAACTCGTTTCGTAGGGTCGTCGCCGCCCGGGCACCGTCGCCCGAGCCTGCCATGAGGTTACGTGTTTCGCATGGTTACGTCTAGTTCCGTGCGGCGGGTGGGAGTTGTGCGCACGGTGAGCACAATGCGTGACCTCATCGGATGCGCCGGTCAGCATCGTTGCCATGAGTAAGCAAGCACTGTCGTTCCACTGGTTCCTGCCCACCTACGGCGATTCGCGGGGGTTGGTCGCGGGTGGGCACGGCAGTTTCATGTCCGGTGACCGACCGGCCACCCTGCGCTATCTCAATCAGCTCACCGCCGCCGCCGAGGACAACGGGTTCACCGGCGTGCTCACCCCCACCGGCGCCTGGTGCGAGGACGCCTGGCTCACCACCGCGATGCTGGTGCAGACCAGTGAGACGCTCAAATTCCTGGTCGCCCTGCGGCCCGGCCTCGTCAGCCCCACCCTGGCCGCGCAGATGGCCGCGACCTTCCAGCGCCACTCCGGTGGCCGGTTGCTGCTCAACGTGGTCACCGGCGGTGAACCGAAGGAGCAGCAGGCCTACGGCGATTTCCTCGACAAGGAGCAGCGGTACGCACGCACCGGAGAATTCCTGCACATCGTGCGTGAACTGTGGCAGTCGACCGAGCCGGTCACGTTCACCGGCGAGCATCTGCGGGTGAACGAGGCGCTGCTCAGCGCGCGACCCGATCCGGTACCGCCGGTGTTCTTCGGTGGGTCGTCGGGTCCGGCGGGTCCGGTCGCGGCACGCTATGCCGACACCTATCTCACCTGGGGCGAACCACTCGACGCGGTCGCGAAGAAGCTGGACTGGATTCGTGGGCTCGCCGCGCTCGAGGGCCGGTCGGTCGACTTCGGGTTGCGCGTGCACGTGATCACCCGCGACACCGCCGCCGAGGCGTGGGCCGAGGCCGACCGGCTGCTCTCGGGCATCGCGCCCGGCGAGATCGAACGGGTGCAGGCGAGCCTGGCCCGCAGCGAGTCCGAGGGGCAGCGGCGGATGGCCCGGCTGCACAACGGACGCACCGACAACCTCGAGATCGCCCCGAACCTGTGGGCCGGTGTCGGCCTGGTGCGCGGCGGGGCGGGCACGGCCCTGGTCGGCTCCCACGCGGAGGTGGCCGAGCGGCTGCTCGAGTACGCCGCGCTCGGCATCGACCACTTCATCCTCTCCGGTTACCCGCACCTGGAGGAGGCGTACTGGTTCGGTGAGGGTGTGCTGCCGATCCTGGAACGCCAAGGGGTGTGGCGGCATCCGTCCCGGCCCGCCGCCCCACGGGTCGTCACCCCGTTCACCGCAGCGGCCCAGTGAGTCGGCCGGGCGCCTGGATCACCGATTCCGCCTGACCTCCGGCGAAACGGCGTTCCCGGCACCGGGTATCAGGCGCGCGGCTCGCCGAACCATCGAGTGAGGGCTTGGGCGAGGTCGTGGCGGCCGTCGTCGACCCAGGCGACGTGACCGTCGGGACGGATCAGGACGGCGGGTAGATCGTCCGTGCCGTCCACGAGGTGATCGACCCGGTCGGCCCAGCCGGTCACCGACAACGCGTCGGCCGGGTCGAGGAGCAGGGCACGACCGGCGTGCAGGCGGTCGTAGAGACTGCCCTGCGCGAGGTCGATATCGGGCAGGCGCCTGCCGAGTAGGTCGTGGCCGTCGCCCAGGTCGTAGCGGATGGCGGTGGCGATGATCTTCTCGATCAGGTGCCGGGTGACGCCCTCGAAGTCCATCAGTTCGGACAGGACGCGGCGCACCGCCTGGGCGCCGGGATCGAGCGAGACCAGAGTCATCTGCGCGCGGGTGTTGTCCAGGACGTCGGCGGCCACCGGGCGACGTTCGGCGGCGTAGCTGTCGAGCAGCCCTGCCGGCGCCCAGCCGTTGACCTCGGCGGCGAGTTTCCAGCCGAGATTCACCGCGTCCTGGATACCCAGGTTCAAGCCCTGGCCGCCCAGCGGCGGGTGGATGTGGGCGGCATCGCCCGCGAGCAGGACGCGGCCGCGGCGGTAGTCCTCGGCCAAGCGGGTGGCGTCGCCGAAGCGTGAGAGCCAGCGCGGTGCGTGCGCGCCGAGGTCGGTGCCCGCCGTGGCGATCAGCCGACCGCGGAATTCGTCGAACGTCGGCGGGACTGTGCGGTCCTCGGCTACTTCGTCGGCGGGCACGACCACGCGATAGAACCCGTCGCCGATCGGCCCGGCACCGAAGCGCAGCTGAGTCCGGCGCACCTCGGTGTTCACGGCGGACACCGTGTCGGACGTCGCGGTCAACCGCATCTCGCCGAGCAGGGTGTCGGCCCGGCTGGGTTCGCCGGGAAAGCCGATGCCGAGCAGCGAGCGCACCGTGCTGCGGCCACCGTCGCAACCGACGAGGTAGCGCGCGGCGAGGGTGGAGCCGTCGGCCAGTTCGGCGGTTACCGCGTGCTCGTCCTGGGTGAGGCCGATCAGCTCGGTGTCGCGCCGGATCTCGGCACCCAGGGCCACGGCGTGCTCGGTGAGCAGGCGTTCGGTGACGGGCTGCGGGAGGCCGAGTACGAACGGGTAGGTGGTGTCCAGGCCGGTGGGCTGAGGTTTGGCGATGCCGGCGAAATAGCCGCCGAGCGGGTGGCGCGAGCCGAGTGCGAGGAACCGGTCGACCAGGCCTCGCTGGGCGAGTACCTCGAGGCTTCGGGCGTGCAGGCCCAGAGCACGCACGACCGGGGTCGGTGCCGGATCCCGGTCGAGAACGACCACCCGCACGCCCTGCAACCGGAGCTCCCCGGCCAGCATCATCCCGGTCGGACCCGCGCCCACGACAATGACGTCGATCATCAATCCACCTCTGTTTCCGCTGGTCACACACTCAGGCAGGCGATTGTGCAGGACGACCGGGGGCTTGTGGCAAGACCCGGGGTGCGCTATATGTTGAGAGTGGCAGGGAGTGGTTCGACCTCCTTGCCATTGTTTTTGTCCGAGCACCTTCCCCTCGCGCGATGTGCGCTGAACCGAGACCGATCGGGCACCCCGCTCACCCGGTGGTAGGCACGATCATGGCCGGAATATTGCACTCGATGCATGACTGCACGCGATGTGAGTAACCGAGGATTCCGCAGGCGCAGCGAGGGCGAACTCGCCCCCACCTGCACGATCACGACCCCCGCCGTACTCGAGGTTATCCGGCCGTCACTGCTTGCCCGCACGCCGTGCACCGCGCATTCCCTCTCCCCCAAGCGATTTCGGCACCGAGTGCAGCGGCGGTTCCACGTGAATCAGGGCTCTACCGGCGGTTTCGCACCGATGCCTGAACGGTCGTCCAGCCCGGCGGCGATACGCTCGGCGACGTGACCATCACCGTCGGCTTCGACCTGGACATGACGCTCATCGACTCGCGGCCGGGCGTGGCCGTGGCGATCGACACGCTCGCGCAGGAGTTCGACCTGCCGATGATCGGCGCGCGTTTCGCCGAGCACCTCGGCCCGCCGCTGGCCACCCTGCTCGGCGACGCGGGCGCACCCGACGACCTCGTCCCACATCTGGTCACCCGGTACCGCGAGCTGTATCCGGATGTCATCGCGAGCATCCCGGCCCTGCCCGGCGCGGGCGACGCGCTCGAAGTCGTTCGGGCGGGCGGCGGGCGGGTCCTCGTCGTCACCGGCAAATACGAACCGCATGCCCGCCTGCATGTTGAACATCTGGGGTGGGACGTGGACCGGGTGGCAGGCGATCTGTGGTCCACCGGGAAGGCGGCGGTGCTCCGTGCGGAATCGGCGTCGATCTTCGTCGGCGATCACGCCGGTGACATGCGCGGAGCGAAGGCGGCCGGTGCGTTCGCGGTCGGTGTGACCACCGGCCCCTACGATGCCGACGGACTGCGCGCGGCCGGTGCCGATGTCGTGCTCGACGGCCTCACCGGATTCGCCGACTGGCTGGCCGGTCACACCGCCACCTGATCCGCGAAAACGCCTGTGCGGTGATCCTTTCGGAACCCTGTGGGCCGCGCGGGCGTTGACCGGTCATGTCGACGGACCCCTACTGGAACCACAACACGCACTACCACCCCTGGCTGCTCGATCAGGTGCCCGCGCACGCCCGCACCGCCCTCGATATCGGGTGCGGCGACGGCCTGCTCGCCCGCAAACTGGCCACCCGCTGTGATGCGGTGCTCGGCATCGACATCGATCCCGAGGTCATCGCGAACGCACCGTCGACACCCCACGTGCACCTGGACAAGGCCGACTTCCGCGACCTCGACGACACCTTCGACATGGTGACCGCCGTCGCCACCCTGCACCACGTCCCCGTCCGCGAGGGTATGGCGGCGCTGCGCGACCTCGTCGCCCCCGGCGGCACGCTCGCGGTGGTCGGGCTCTGGAAGATGCACCCGCTCACCGACATCGGCTACCTCCCCCTGCTACCGGTCGTCTGGGCCACCGACCGTCGCCACCGCCGCGAAGCAGGCGGACCGAACGCGACGATCCGGGATCCGGAGGAAACGCTCGGCGAAATCCGGCGGGCCGCCGAGGAATTCCTGCCCGGTGCGCAGATCCGCCGCCGCCTGCTGTGGCGATACACGCTGCTGTGGCAACGACCCCGCTGACCCCGCCGATCCCATCACCGCACACGGCCCGGTAGTCGGCTGTGATCTGAATCGCAGTTGCTCAACTCCCCACGGTCGGCGGCGCGAACCCGGTGATACAGTCCGGCCAGTTTTTCGACGGGGAGGGATTCTCATCAGCACAACGCCGACAGTTCTGTGGCGCACCGGTTTCGGGGTGCCGCGGTGACCCGGACAAGATGGATCGTGGTCGGCATCCTGGCCTCCGTGGTCGCGGTGATCGTCGCGGTGGTCACGGTCGTCGCGGTGACCGGGCCGCAGGATCCGCGCGAGTTCGTCGCCGAGAAGTACCAGCGTGCCCGCCAGCTCGACCAGGCCAACGACGGCCTCGCCTTCACCACGGCCGCCGCGCCCGCCGCGGTCGCGGCCGCCATCGCCAAGGCCACCGAGCCGCGCGACCGCCGCAATACCGGCGACAACCACTATCTGCGGTTCGACAAGGACCTCGTCGCGGTGTCGCCGCACGCGGGCGGCTCGCTCGTGCTGGTCGACAGCTGGGCCAACGGCACGCGTCGCCACCACTCGCACACCAGCACCTACGGCTGGACCAGCGGTTCCGCGGCGGGTGACTACCGCGGTGGCGGCAGCGACAGCGGCGGCAAGTAGTTCATTCGGGGCATCTCGCCTCACAAGCACAGGAGGACACTCATGCTCGCCGAACTGGGGGCGGACGCGGGCGCCGCGCTCGCCTATTCCGCGGTGGGAATCGTGTTGATGGCCGTCGGATTCGGGCTCGTCGACCTGCTCACCCCCGGTGATCTGCGCGCGCAGATCTGGATCGAACGCAACCGCAATGCCGCGACCCTGCTCGCCTCGAACCTGTTCGGCACCGGCATCATCGTCGCCACCGCCATCTGGACCTCCGACGGGGAGATCGTGAAGGCGCTGCTTGCGAGCGCGGTGTACGGCGTGATCGGGCTGGCCGCGATGGCGTTGGCGTTCGTGCTGCTCGACGCGCTCACCCCCGGTGATTTCCGGACCGTTGTCGCCGATCCCGAACCGCACCCGGCGGTCTGGGTGACGGCATCGGCCCATGTCGCCGTCGCGCTGGTGGTGGCCGCGGGCCTCACCTGATGCCCACCCACCGCCTGGCGCGAGTGGCGCTGTTGGCGACGGTATTCGTCTGCGCCGCCTGCGGTCTGGTGTACGAGCTGTCGCTGGTGACCCTCGGCAGCTATCTGATCGGTGACACCGCCGCGCAGGCCTCGATCACCTTGAGCGTGATGGTGTGCGCGATGGGAGTCGGTGCGCTCCTCGCCAAACCGTTGCGCCCGCATGCCGCCGCCGCGTTCGTCGCGGTGGAGCTGGCGCTCGCGGTGATCGGCGGGTTGTCGGTGGCGGCGCTCTACGCCAGCTACGCCTGGCTCAACGTGTACACCGCCGCGTTGGTCGTGGCGGCGGCGGTGATCGGGATGCTCGTCGGTGCCGAGATCCCGCTGCTGATGGAGCTGTTGCAGCAGGTGCGCAAGCAGGAGGCCAGCAGCGCGGTGGCCGACCTGTTCGCCGCCGACTATGTGGGTGCGCTGCTGGGTGGCCTGGCGTTCCCGTTCCTGCTGCTGCCGGTGTTCGGGCAGATCCGCGGCAGCCTGGTGGTGGGTGTGGTGAACGCGATCGCCGGTCTGGCGTTGGCGTTCTTCTTCTTTCGCGACCGGATGACCCGCGCCGCCCGGCACACATTGATCGCCACCACCGCGGTCGTGGCCTGCGGTCTGTCGAGCGCCTACCTGTACGCCGATCGTTTCGAGGCCACCGCGCAGCAGGCGCTGTTCGCGCATCCGATCGTGTGGCAGACCCGCACGCCGTATCAGCAGATCGTGCTCACCGAGTCGTTCTCGCCGTTCGCCACCACCGACACCCGGCTGTTCCTCAACGGCGGCCTGCAGTTCTCCTCCGTCGACGAGTACCGCTACCACGAGGCGCTGGTGCACCCGGTGCTCGCCGGGTCACGTCGCTCGGTGCTCGTGCTCGGCGGCGGCGACGGGCTCGCGCTGCGTGAGATCCTGCGCTACCCCCACGTGGAGCGGGTGACGCTGGTCGAGCTCGACCCGGCGATGGTGGCGCTGGCCCGCACCGACGACCGGCTCACCGAACTGAACCGGCACGCCTTCGACGATCCGCGCGTGCGGGTGGTCAACGCCGACGCCTTCAACTGGTTGCGCGGTGCGCCAGGGCTTTTCGACGCGGTGATCGTCGACCTGCCCGACCCCGACCAGACCTCTGTCGCCAAGCTGTACTCGCAGGAGTTCTACGCGATGGCCGCGAACGTCCTGGCGCCCGGCGCCCGCCTGGTGGTGCAGTCCGGTTCCCCGTTCTTCGCGCCACGCTCCTTCTGGACCATCGACGCCACCCTGCGCTCTGCCGGACTGCACACCACCCCGTTCCACGTGGATGTCCCCAGTTTCGGTGACTGGGGCTTCGTCCTCGCGGCGATGAACGAGTCCCCGACCCCCGCCCTGCGCTCCCCCACTCCCCTACGCTCCCTGGACGAGACAACCCTCACCGCGGCTACCGTCTTCCCGCCGGACCGCCGCCCGAAAGACCCTGAGGTCTCCACCCTCATGCACCCGGTGATCCTCGACCTCCAACGCCAGGAATGGCGTTGAACACCGCCCCGCCGCAGGCCGAGTTCCCAGCATCGACACCGAGGTCCTCATCCTGCCGACGCGGTGGTCCGGAACGGCACTGAACCCGGTTCAGCCGCACACCGAGTCCCCAGGACCGACCGAGGTCGCACTCCTGATTCGCCCAGTGATCCTGGACGCGCAGCGCCGTTCATAGCATCGGGTCCGGTTCAACCGCAGGCCAATTGGGTTCCCGTGATGGCCAAGGCCAGCACCGCCACCGAAGTCGACAGTGCCCGTCCCTGGTGCCGCATACGCCGTCCGAGACGGTTGATCTGGGCACCCGCGCCCGTCGCCACGGCGCGCACCGCGGCACCGGCACTCAGCGCGGCCGACGCCAGCCCGCGTCGCGCCCGGCGGTACTCCTCGACCAGCGCTACGGACCGCAGACGGCCCCCGAATACGGACGCGGCGTACACGCGCCGCGACACAGATCCCGCGCCTTCTTCGCCATCCGCGCGGCGACGCCGAGTCCGCCGGAACGCACCGACGAGGGTCAGGATCAGAGCGGTGATCAGCATCGTCTTCCCTTCCCGCTCAGCGTGTTCCGGCCGGAACGGCTGGTGCTGATCGACGCTTGCCCGGTGCGGTGACGACGCCGAAGGCGATCAGGCTGTCGGCGGTGTCGCGGACCGTCTGTTCCACCGGGCGCATGGTCCAGCCGAGTTCGCGGCGAGCCTTCTCAGCACTCACCCGTTCGGCACGGCCGAGGACCGGCACGGTGAGGCGGACGGTCTTGTCGAAGCGGGCGACGAGGCGGACAAGGGCGTTGGGCAGTACCCGCGTCGGCACGCGGAAGCCCTGGGGGCCGAAGTCGCGGGCGAGCAGGCCGGCCAGCTCCGCCATCCACAGCGGCTCACCGCCGCAGATGTACCGGTTGCCCGCCGCCGCAGGGACTTCCATGGCGAGGCGGTGGGCAATGGCGAGGTCACGCACGTCGACCGGGGACCAGCCGGTGCGCACCGAACCCGGCACGTCGCGGGCCAGCAGGCGCTGGATCGGTGCGTGCGAGGTGCTGGTTCGTGGTTCGAGCAGTGGCCCGAGGATCATGCCCGGGTTCAGCACTACCAGTTCGAGATCGCTGGTGTCGCCGAGGGATTCGACGTAGTCCCAGGCGGCGCGTTCGGCGAGGGTCTTGCTCTTCTGGTAGGCCGGAATCCGGTCGACGACCGACCAGTCGTTCTCGGTCCGCACGTCGTCGTTGCCGTGGCCGTAGGCGACCGCCGCCACCGAGGAAGTGAGCACGACCCGCCGCACCCCGGCCGCTGCCGCCGCACGCAGCACCCGCAGTGTGCCCTGCACGGCGGGCTCGATGAGGTCGCGTTCGTTCTCCGGCGGACTGTCGGGGAACGGGGAGGCGACGTGCAGCACGGTGTCGCAGCCGGCCACCGCCTCGGCCCACCCGGCGTCGTCGTCGAGCGTCGCGGCGGCGAATTCCAGCTCGCCACCGGTGCGGCGGGCCAGCTCGGTGAGGTGGGCGCGCTTGGCGGTGGCACCGAGATCGCGCACGGTGCCGCGCACGGCGTATCCGTGCTCGAGCAGTTCGGCGATGCAGTGTCCGGCGACGAAGCCGGTGGCGCCGGTGACGAGAACCCTTGCGGTCATGGTGTTCTTCCGTTCCCTCGGAGGAGCCCACCCATCTGAGCGGTGCTCAGATAATCTAAGCACTGCATAGATCTGCTGTCCAGTGCCTATTTTCCCGGGCGCGTCGCCTAGGCTCGGAGAGGTGAAGCGCACCAGTTACCACCACGGCGACCTGCGAGCCACCCTGATGGCGGCCTGCCTGCGCCTGATCGAGAGCGAGGGGCTCGCGGCGGTGAGCCTGCGCCGGGTCGCGCGCGAGGCCGGGGTGAGCAGCGGCGCGCCCTATCACCACTTCGCCGATCGCGCCGCGCTGCTGTCGGCGCTGTCGGTCGACGGTTTCCAGCGCCTGGCGGAGGAATTGATCGCCACGCGGGCGCAGGCGAGCAGCCCGCTGGCCGCGCTCACCGAACTCGCCGCCACCTATGTCCGGTTCTCCCGGGAGAACCCGGCCCTGTTCCGGCTGATGTTCCGGCCCGAATTGTCCCAACCGGACAAGCATCCCGACGCCGCGCACGCCGGTGACACCGCCTTCGGCGTGCTCGCCGACACCGTCACCGAATGTGTCGCCGCCGGACAGCTTCCCGCGAACCAGGCCGACACGCTGGCCGTGGCGTGGTGGAGTCTCGGCCACGGACTCGCCTCGCTGTGGCTCGACGGCCACCTCGAAAAGCGCAGTGAGCAGCTGGGAACCAACGCGCCCGACCTCGTCGACGAGATCATGCGCGCCTTCACCGCGCTCGTCGCCACACGCACCTGAAAATTTTGCGGTGCGGGGTGTGCGAGCGGCCCTAGAGTGGGTAAGGCTGTTCTACCCAGTGCGCCCGAACACGAGCAGGAGGCCCGATGGCTGAGACTGTGAAACTCGATCCCGCGGTCGAGGCGTTCGTCGACGCGCTCAACGCCCAGGACACCGACCGCTTCTACGGCGTGCTCGCCGAAGACGCCACCATGTCCGACGACGGCGTGGAACGCAACCTCGCGCAGTGGACCGAGGCCGAGATCTTCAGCGCCAACGGGCATCTGGAGATCGACACGGTGGAAGCCGACGGACTCGAGTTCACCGCCGACTACACCAACAGCCGGTGGGGTTCCATGCGCACCACCTGGCGATTCGATGTGCGCAACGGCCTCATCAGCCGCTTCGAGACCGGACAGGCGTGAACGAACTTCTCCTCCCGCGTTACGGCCACGCGTCACTGGCCGACCTGCTCCCCTCGATCCTGGCCTGCCTCGGCGTGCCCGGCGAGCACGACCGGCTCGGTCTCGAACTGGATGTCGACCATGTGTGCGTGCTGCTCGTCGACGGGCTGGGTGCCACCGCCCTGGACGCCGAAAGCGCTGCGGCGCCGTTCCTTTCGGGGTTGCCCGCGGCCACCCTCGATGCCGGGTTCCCCAGTACGACGGCGACCAGCCTCACCACCCTCGGTACCGGCCTGCCGCCGGGCGAACACGGCACCGTCGGCTACACCTTCCAGCTGCCCGGGCAGGACCGCCTGTTCAACGGCCTGCGCTGGCAGCTCACCGGCGACGGACCGAAGGTCGACGCTCTCGCCGAGTTCCCACCGGAGCGAATCCAGCCGCACCGCACCACCTTCGAACGCGCGACCGCCGCGGGCATCGCCGCCGTCCAGGTGGCACCGAGCTACCAGGACGGCTCGGGTCTCACCCGCGCGGGCTGGCGCGGTGGCGGATTCCGGACGGCCTTCTCGGTGGGCGACCTGGTCGACGGTGTGCTCTCCGCGCTCGGCTCGGCACCGAAAACCCTTGTCTACACCTATCATTCGGATCTCGACACCACCGGGCACGCGCGCGGCCCGCAGACCAGGGCGTGGCGGTTCGAACTGGCCAATGTCGACCGGATCGCGGCCGAGCTGGCAGGCAACCTGCCGCCGCGCTCGGCACTGATCGTCACCGCCGATCACGGCATGGTGCCGCTGGTGCACCGCATCGACTTCGACACCCACCCGCACCTGTCCGAGGGCGTGCGCGCGCTCGGGGGCGAACCGCGCGCCCGCCACGTCTACACCGAAGCGGGCGCCACCGAGCAGGTCGCCGACACCTGGACGGGCACGCTCGGTGACGAGTTCGTGGTGCGCACCAAGGCCCAGGTCATCGAGGCCGGGTGGTTCGGCCCGCGGGTGAATCCGGAGGTGGCGGCGCGGATCGGTGATCTCGTGGTGGTCGCCACCGGGACGAGCGGAGTGATCCGCAGCGGCGCCGAACCCCTGCAATCGCAGATGCCCGGCCATCACGGGTCGTTGACCGCCGACGAACTGCTCGTGCCGTTGCGGATCCACCGCAGCTGACCGCTTACTCTGAAGCGGACCCCGGCGAGTCGTCCCGGGCGCGACCTTTCAGGAGGAATCATGCACGCCACCCGCAGCGGCGCCGTCGCGGTCGGACTCGCGGTGCTGGCGGCACTGGTGACCGGCTGCTCCGATGTCGAGCGCCTGCTCAACCAGGGCGGCGACACCCCCTGCCGCGATTACATCAACCAGGAGCCGGACACCAAGCGGATCACCATCACCAAGGCGATCAAAGAGCAGACGGGCAACGACAACGAACCGGCAGGCACCGTGGTCGACGCGATGATCGTGCAGGTCGATCTGCTGTGCGCGGGCCAGCGCAATATCGACACCCCCATCAAGAACGCCGATATCGCGGGCCTGTTCCTGAACAAATAACCGACCGCGCGTCAAGCCGACGCGACAGGGCACACCCCGGTGACCCGGTAGTCCGCCCGTAATCCCGGCCCACGCCGGTGGCACACCTGATAGACAGGAACAGCCACCGACGAGCAGGAGTGAACGTGGGCGCATCCGACGATCCGATTCCCGGATCGCCCAGGCCCGACGGGCTCGCGGATTATCGCGGCGCGATCGAGAAGCAATGGAACCGCCTCGCCGCCCCGTCGCGTCCACTGCAACTACCCCGCGACACCGGGCCCGTGCGCCGGGAGGTGGCCAAATCCTGGCAGCGTTCCCTGCACACCGTCGACCCCGCCCAGACCGTCGCCCCCGGGCTCGACGACATCAGCGGCCGCTGGCGGGAGTCACCGCTACGCAGGCCGGTCACCGAACTCGCGGGCCAATTGCGTGGTATCGCCGAGGATTCCGGCTACCTCGCCGTCGTCAGTGACGAATCGGGCACCATCCTGTGGACCGCTGGCGACCGCACCCTGCGCCGCCAGGGTGAGCAGGTGAACTTCGCGCCCGGCGGGGTGTGGGACGAAAGCCATATGGGCACCAACGGCCTGTCGCTCGCCCTGCACGACGACCGCGCCTGCACCGTGTTCTCCGCCGAACACCTGGTGGCCGCCCTGCACGGGTGGGTCTGCTATTCGGCGCCCATCCACGGACCCGACGGCCGCACCGTCGGTGTCCTCGATCTGTCCTCCACGTGGGAACGCTCGCACCCGATGGTGATGACCTCGGTACGCGCCCTCGTGACGGCCGTGGAGACCATGCTGCGCGCCGAGGCACCGACTCCCGTTCCCGGTGTCCGTCTCGAATGTCTCGGCGCGGCAAGGCTGCTGCGCGACGGCCGACCCGTCCCGCTGCCGCCGCGCCAGCTCGAGATCCTCGCCCTGCTCGCCCTCGAACCCGACGGGTACACCCCGGAACAGCTGCACGCCGCCGTCTACGGCGACCGCGCGGTATCGCTGAACACGCTCAAAGCCGATGTCTCCCATCTGCGCCGGGCGACCAGGGGCGAGATCACCAACCGCCGGTACATGCTCACCGGTGCGGTGTCGTGCGACGCGGTGGAACTGCTCGCGGCCATCGAGGGCGGCGACCTCACCTCGGCGCTGTGGCTGTATCGCGGACCGCTGCTACCCGGCTCGGATCTGCCCGGCGTGCACCAGTGGCGCGACCATCTCGATGTCGGCCTGCGCGACGCGGTGCTCGGCAGCGATCGTCCCGAGCACGCGGTGGCCTTCGGGCAGCGCTGCCCCGGCGATGTCGCCGTGCACGAACACGCCCTGCGACTGCTGCCGCGCGACGACGTCCGCCGGGCCGTCGTCACCGCTCGCCTGTACACCGCGCGCCAGGGCTGACCTGCGCGAACGGTACAACCAACCTCGTACCAACCTTCGCCGACCATAGTGTGTCCCACCACGCACGAGGTCGCGAGGAGCGAGACGCATGATCTACGGCAAGCCCGGATCGGATACCGGCATAGTCAGCTATGCCGCCCGATACGACAACTTCATCGGAGGCGAATGGGTCGCCCCCGTCGAAGGCCGCTATTTCGACAACACCTCCCCGGTCGACGGCGAGGCGTTCTGCGCCGTTGCCCGTTCCGGCGCCGCCGACATCGACCTGGCGCTCACCGCCGCCCGCCGCGCCGCTCCCGGCTGGGCCGCCACCTCCCCGGCCGACCGCGCGGGCATCCTGCTTGCCATCGCCGACCGCATCGAGAACAGCATCGAACCACTCGCGGTCGCCGAGACCTGGGACAACGGCAAACCCGTCCGCGAGACCCTGCACACCGATCTGCCCCTGGCCGTCGACCACTTCCGGTATTTCGCCGGCGTGCTGCGCGGACAGGAGGGGACGATCTCCACGGTCGACAGCGAGACCGTGGCCTACCACCTGTCCGGTCCGCTCGGCGTCGTCGGGCACATCCTGCCCTGGAACTACCCGATCCTCACCGCCGCATGGGAACTCGCGCCCGCCCTCGCGGCGGGCAACTGCGTGGTGCTCAAACCGGCCGAGCAGACACCGGCCTCGCTGCTGCTCGTCGTGGAGCTGATCGCCGACCTGCTGCCCGACGGTGTGCTCAACGTGGTCAACGGATTCGGGGCGGAGGCTGGCGTTCCGCTGGCGCGCAGCCCGCACCTGGACAAGCTCACCTTCACCGGTGATACCGCGACGGCGCGGCTGATCCTGCGGCACGCCGCCGAGAACATCGTCCCGGTGTCGCTGCGGCTGGGTGGCAAGTGCGCCAACGTGTTCACCGCCGATGTCCTCGCCGCCGACGACACATTCCTCGACAGCGCCGTCGAGGGATTCGTGATGTTCGTCCTGAACCAGGGTGAGGTCGGCACGTGCCCGTCACGTGCGCTGATCCACTCGTCGATCTACGACGAGTTCCTCGCCCGCTGCATCGCCCGCACCGAGGCCGTCGTGTCCGGTCATCCCCTCGACACCGAGACGATGATCGGCGCGCAGGCAGGCAACGACCAGTACGAAAGGATCCTGTCCTACTTCGACATCGGCAGAGCCGAAGGCGCCCGCGTGCTGACTGGAGGGGAAGCACGCAAGGTCGACGGCCTGCCGGGTGGGTACTACATCGAACCCACCGTCTTCGAAGGCGACAACTCGATGCGGATCTTCCAGGAGGAGATCTTCGGCCCGGTGCTGGGGGTGACCCGCTTCGACACGCTCGACGAAGCGGTGCGGGTCACCGACGACACCTCCCACCGCCTCGGTGCGGGCGTGTGGACCCGCGATCTGGGCACCGCGCACCGGTTCGCGGGCGCGGTCGGCACCCGCCGGGTGTGGGCCAACTGCTACCACCCCTACCCCGCGCACGCCGCGGGCGAGAACACCGCCATGATGCTGGGGCGCTACCAGCGGTCCAAGAACCTGCTGGTGCGCCATTCGACGACGACACCAGGGATGTTCTGATGCAGAACACGATCCACCGCGTGGATATCACCGAACGCGCCCAGGACCTGCTGCGCCGCGTCATCGAGGACAACGGCCCGGTGCTGTTCCGGCAGGCGGGCGACTGCTGCGGGGACGACTCCGCGCCGATGTGCTTACCCACCCGGCAGTTCCCGATCGAGAAGAGCGACATCCTGCTCGGCCGGCTGAGCTGGCACACCGAATTCTGGATCAGCCCGGAACAATTCGAGTGCTGGAAAGACACCCACCTCACCATCGATGTGACCCGTGGACCCGCCTCCGAGCAGTCCCTGGAAGCCTCGCACGGCCTGCGATTCGTGCTGCGCGCGCGGCAGTTGACCGCGGCGGAGAACGCGGCGCTCGCGGCCGCACCGCCACCGCGCACCGGCGCCGACCGCACGCTGTAGGCGCGGGGAGAAGACCTGACCTGGCCCACCCCTCCGGGTACGCCAGGGCACGGCGAGCCCCCGCCGACTGGGCCATCGCGGCTCAGCCGGCGGGGCGAGCTCGAGGTCGCCCCGAATGCCAAACCGCGTCTCGCTCAGCGAGACCCGTGCGGCAACACTGCAACAATTCCGTTACGTTATGGCGATGTTCTTAGCGAGACTCGGTGTTCGCACCCGGATTCTGGCGATCGCTCTCATCCCCAGTCTGACCCTGGTGGTGGTCGGCGTCGGCACGGCGGGCTACCTGGTCGAGGAGAGCAACAAGGCCAAGACCTGGGCGACGGAGATGCAGGCGGCCGTCCCCTATACCCGCGCGCTGATCGAAGCGGTGCAGTCGGAACGTCAGCTCACCCTGGCCTATCTGGCCGGTGACGACACCGCCGCCGACGCCCTCGGCCCGGCCAGGACCCGCCTCGACGCGGCCGTGCAGGGCCTGATCGATATCTCCACCGATATCCGCGCGGTCGACGATTCCGAAATCGGTGACGACAAGGGCGGATTCAACACTCTCAAGACGCATCTGACCGGTGTGCGCCAGGGCGCCGACGCGCGGATGCTGCCCGCCAACGACGCCTACACCTTCTTCAGCCGCCTGCTCGACGTGCTCACCCAGGGCACCAAGGTGGCCGAGCGCGCCGCCCCCGACGCGGAGGTGGCCTCCGGTGTGGCCGAGGGCGTGCGTCTGCTGCACGCCGCCGAGGCGATGTCGCGCAGCAACGCGATCTCCCTGTCGCTGGTCACCGCCGACGGCCCGACGGGCATCCCGATCGAGGAGCTCATCAACCAGATCGGTTACTACCACACCGAATTGGCCGGCATCGTCACCGAGCTCGACGAGGACGAGCGCGCCCCGATCGCCGCGATGATGTCCTCGCCGCACTTCGCCCAGCTCGCCGCGATGGAGTCGGCGATCGTGAGCCGTTTCGCCGCGCCGCAGCAGCCGTCCGGCTCGTCGAGTCGCACGCAGGCCGTCACCGCACTGCCCATGTCGATCCCCGAATGGCACACCGCCGCAGGCGAAGTCAATCGGGCCATGATCGAGGCCTACGGTGCTCACAACAGCCATATCCAGAAGCTGGCCGAGAAGACCGCGCAGCGCGCCGAGGTGAACGCGGCGATGGCCGGTGGCGGCGTCGTGGTGGTCAGCCTGCTGGCGTTCCTGGTCGCGGTGATCCTGGCCAACCGGATCATCCGCCGCCTGCGCAGGCTGCGCACCGAAACCCTCGCCCTGGCCGACCAACAGCTGCCGGCCACCATGCGCGCCCTGCGCGAGGGCGGTGAGGTCGATCCCGCCGACATCGCCCCGAAGCTCGACTTCGGTCGCGACGAGATCGGTCAGGTCGCCGACGCCTTCGAGCACGCCGCCGCGGCGGCGCTGCGCGCGGCCGTCGACGAGGCACGCACCCGTGAGGGTGTGCGCGCGGTGTTCCTCAATATCGCCCACCGCAGCCAGATCGTGGTGCATCGTCAGCTCGAGATCCTCGACGAAGCCGAACGCAGCCAAGAGGATCCGGCGCTGCTGGAGACCCTGTTCCGGCTCGACCACCTGGCCACCCGCGAACGCCGCAACGCCGAGAACCTCATCATCCTCGGCGGTGGCCGCCCGGGTCGCCAGTGGCGCAACCCGATTCCGCTGATGGACATCGTGCGCAGTGCCATCGGTGAAACCCTCGACTACGCGCGGGTGCGGGTCACCAAGCTGCCCGAGGTCGATGTCGTCGGCACCGTGGTCGCCGACCTCGTGCACCTGCTCGCCGAACTCGTCGACAACGCCACCGCCTTCTCCCCGCCGCAGTCGCGGGTCGAGGCGGGCGGCAACATCGTCGGCAAGGGTGTGGTCGTCGAGATCACCGACCAGGGCATGGGCATGAGCCCCGAGGATCTGGCCCGCTACAACGACATGCTCGCCGATCCGCCGGACTTCGGCGTGGGCACGCTGTCCTCGGATTCGCGTCTGGGCCTGTTCGTTGTCGCGAGACTGTCCACCGCGCACGGTGTTTCGGTGCGGCTCAGCGAGTCCGACTACGGCGGCATCCGCGCCATCGTGCTCATCCCGCAGAACCTGCTCGCCGGGACCGCGGCGATGCCGAGCTCGCCCGCGACCACCGGTCCGCTGCGCCGTGGGCTGCCCCGCCCGCACGAGCAGGCGCCCGCCGCCGCGCTCGAGCAGGCACCGGTGGCCACCCTGGTCGCCGAACCGCCGGCACCGCGCCCCGCCGAGCCGATCGTCGACACCCGAGTCGTCGAGGTCGAAGCCCCGCCGCAGCCGGAGACCGGCCCCGACGGCAGGCCCCTGCTGCCCCGACGGCAGCGGCAGACGAATCTGCGCCCCGAACTCGCCGAGGAACCGACCACCGCCGAAACGACCGCACCCGCGCCGCGTCCCCGCTCCGCCGAGCAGGCCCGCGACCTGATGTCCGCGATCGAGATCGGCACTCGACAGGGCCGCAAGCCCCTGTCGAACTCTCACCAGGACGAACAGGAAGGCTGAGGTGAACTCTCCCCAACCAGGTGATCTCAACTGGCTGCTCGACGATCTCGTCGACCGGCTGGCAGGGGTCCGCTACGCGGTCGTGTTGTCCACCGACGGGCTGCTGCTCGGGCGCTCCACCCAGATGAAACGGGAGGACGCCGAGCATTTCGCGGCGATGTCGTCCACGCTCTACGGGTTGGCGCGCAGCGCGGGCAACCGGTTCGACGGCGGCGGCGTACGCCAGGCCGTGATCGAACTCGATCGGGCCGTCCTGTTCGTGACCTCCGCCGGTGACAACGCCTGCCTGGCGTTGCAGGCCACCGAGTCGGCCAATCTCGGGATGGTCGCCTACGAGATGAACCTCACCGTGCAGCGGGTCGGCAGCTTCCTGTCGGCGGAACCGCGTCACGGGCTGGCCGAAATATAGGACGCGGCACCATGACTCGACTCGGCGATCCGTGGTTCGACGACGCGGCCGGACCCCTGGTCCGGCCGTACGCGGTGACCCGCGGCCGCACCATGGGTGCGGCGCACGACCTGGACATGCTGACAGTGGTTGTCGCGGTGCATCCCGCGCCGACCCTGCGCAGGCCCGAACCCGAGTACGGCACGATCGCACAGCTGTGCAAACGTCCGCAGTCGGTGGCCGAGGTGTCGGCCGTGCTGAAACTTCCTCTTGCGGTGACCAAGATCCTCGTCGGTGATCTCATCGGCGACGGCCACCTCATCTTCCGGGCTCCGGTAGCGGCCGAGGCAGGCGCCGGCGACCTCAACGTATTGCGAGCGGTTCTGGATGGCATCCGAAAACTTTGACCCGACCATGAGCAGGCACCTCGCCGCCTCGGTCAAGATCCTCATCGCCGGCGGCTTCGGCGTCGGCAAGACCACGATGGTCTCCTCGATCAGCGAGATCGCCCCGCTGCGCACCGAGGAGCTGATCACCGAGGTGAGCACCGGTGTCGACGATCTGTCGGGGGTGGAGCAGAAGTCGACGACCACGGTCGCGCTCGACTTCGGCCGCATCACCATCGACCGCGACCTGGTGCTGTACCTGTTCGGCACGCCCGGCCAGGACCGCTTCTGGTTCCTGTGGGACGAGCTGTGCCGCGGCGCCCTCGGTGCGATCGTGCTCGCCGATACCCGCAGGCTGAGCAATTCCTTCGCCGCCGTGGACTTCTTCGAACGTCGTGGGCTGCCGTTCCTGATCGCGGTGAACTGCTTCGACGGTGCTCCCCGCTACACCGTGGACGAGGTCCGCGACGCGCTGGACCTGGACCCGAACACCCCGGTGATCCTGTGCGATGCCCGCGACCGTCCGTCGGCCAAGGCGGTGCTCACCCACCTGGTGGAGTACCTCATCGACCGCGCCACCCGCACGCCGGTCACCACCTAGCTCCCACGGCGACGCCCACCAGCACCCTGGTGGGCGTCGCCGCTTTCAGTGACCGCCCGGTGCGGCGACCGCTCGTTCGGCGGCCCGGCTGGTCGCCTCCCACGCCGCCCAGGTGTCGAGCTTGGCGCGGGTGAGGTCGAAGGCCAAGTCGTACACCATGTTTCCGAGCAGCAGGCGCCGCGGCGGGTCGTCGGAGCCGACCAGTTCCAGCAGTGCCTCGGCGGCCAGCGCCGGTTCGCTGTCGATGGAACCCTCCGCCCACTGGGCCTCCAGCTGGGCGCGCAGCGGGGCGTAGGCCTCGATCGGTTCGGTGTTGTGCATCGCGGTGTAGAGCTCGGTCCAGTAGCCACCGGGCTGCAGAATGCTCACCCGCACACCGAAATCGGCCGCCTCGAGCGCGAGCGCCTCACTCATGCCCTCGAGCGCGAACTTGCTCGCGGCGTACATTCCCGACAGCGGGAATCCGGCCAGACCCCCGATGCTCGAGACCTGGACGATGTGGCCCGAGCGCTGCTCCCGCAGGTGCGGGAGGACGGCCTGGCTCACCCACAGGGCGCCGAAGAAGTTCACCTCGAACTGGGCGCGGGCCTCGTCCTCGGTGAATTCCTCGATCATGCCCATCGACAGGGTGCCCGCGTTGTTCACCACGATGTCGAGGCGGCCGAAGTGCGCGACGGCTTCTTCGACGGCACCGATCACGGCGGCCCGGTCGGTGACGTCGAGGGTCAGGGGCAGTACCCGGCCCGGGTGGGCGGCGGCGAGTTCGTCGAGTGCGGTGCGGGTGCGGGCGGCGGCGACCACCCGGTCCCCCGCGGCGAGCGCGGCCTCGGCGAAGGCGCGGCCGAGACCACGGCTGGCGCCGGTGATGAACCAGGTGCGGGGAGATACGGCGGTGGTCATGTCACTCTCCTATCCAGTCGAGACGGTCCGTCTCGACTCACGAGTTACACCATGCCAACAGTCGGCCGTTCTGTCAAGACGCAACGTCTCGTCTATTTACGACTTGCTGAGCGCCACGCGCTCTCCGAGATATCCGCCCGTAGTCGGATCTGCGGACCGCCCGAACCGGTTAGCGTGGAACCAGGCGATTCTGCGGAAGGCGGGAAAAGCTGTGGACAGCAAGACGATCGCGCGCCAATGCACGCTGTGCGAGGCACACTGCGGAATTCTGGTGACAGTGCGGGAGGACCGCGTCACCCGGATCGAAGGCAATCCCGACGACGTTCTCTCCCAGGGCTACATCTGCCCGAAGGCCACCGCCATGGGCGGCCTGCATCACGATCCCGACCGCCTGCGCACCCCTATGCGACGCACCGCCACCGGATTCGTCCCGGTGACCTGGGACGAGGCGTTCCGCGAGATCGGCACCAGACTGCGAGCCGTGCGCGCCACGCACGGCCCGAGCGCGATCGCCATGTACATGGGTAATCCGGCAGCGCACAGTTCGTCGGTGCTCTACGGCGGGTTGTTGCGGGCGGCCCTGTTCACCCGCAACTTCTTCACCGCGTCCTCGATCGACCAGTTCCCGCAGGAATTCACCGCCTGGCGGATGTTCGGATCGAATGTGCTGATGCCGGTGGCCGATATCGATTGCACGCACCGGCTGGTGGTCCTCGGAGCCAATCCGGCGGTGTCGAACGGCTCGATCACCACCATGCCCGGCGCCAAACAGCGCATCAAGGACGTCCGCAAACGGGGTGGGACGGTGGTGGTGATCGACCCGCGCCGCACCGAAACCGCGCGCCTGGCCGACGAACACGTCGCCGTGCGGCCGGGCGGTGACGTCTATCTGCTGCTCGGCATGCTGCACGTGCTGCTCACCGAGGGGTTGTGCGACGAACGCCGGGTGCGCGGGCAGTGCGTGGGCCTGGACGAACTCAGCGCCTTGGTCGCCGACACCACGCCGGAGCGGATGGCCGGTCCGGCCGGGGTCGAGGCCGATACCATCCGCACACTCGCCCGCGACCACGCGGCCGCGCCGTCGGCGGTGCTGTACGCGCGGATCGGTGTCTGCCAGCAGGTCACCGGCACCCTCACCCACTGGCTGGTGAACACGATCAACGCCGTCACCGGCAATCTCGACCGGCCCGGCGGCCAGATGTTCGCCACGCCCGTCGTCGACGGCGCGCGGTATGCCAAGCACCTACGGGTGGGCTACGGCGCGTGGACCGACCGCACCGGCGCCTACCGGTCCTTCCGCAGCGAATTGCCCGTCGCCGCCCTCGCGCACGACATCCTCGAACCAGGCGAGGACCGGATCCGGGCGATGATCACCTACGCGGGCAACCCGGTGCTCTCGACACCACAGGGGGGCAAGCTCGACGAAGCCCTCGCCGCCCTCGACTTCTTCGTCGCCGTGGACATGTACATCACCGAGACCACCCGGCACGCCGACTTCATCCTGCCGCCCGTCTCCGCGCTGGAACGCGAGGAGCTGAACCTGCTGTTCCCCATCTTCAGCGTGCGCAACAACGCCCGCTACGACGCGAAGGTGTTCGACCCACCCGCCGACGGCAAGGACGACTGGCAGATCCTGGCCCGCCTCGTCACCGAGGTGACCCCACTGCCCGCCCGCCGACTCACCGGCCGGGTCCTCGACGCGGTCTTCGAACAGCTCAGCCCCCTGCGCCTGACCGCGGCCGCGGTGGCGGCAGGCCCCTACGGGGTCTTGCGGCGCGGCCGGAAAGGATTGACGCTCGGCAAGATTCGTGACACACCGGGCGGCATCGACCTCGGTCCGTTGCGCCCGCGCCTACCCGAACTGATCGGTACCCCCGACCGGGCGGTCCACCTGGCACCCGACGATTTCCTCACGGCGGTCCGCACGGTCCTCGACGAAACCGACTCCCCCACAACCGAATACGACCTGCAACTGATCGGCCGACGGCACCTGCGCAGCAACAACTCCTGGCTGCACAACATCGAGTCGATGGTCAAGGGCCGCGACCGCTGCACGGTCCTGATGCACCCCGACGACGCCGCCGCCCGCGGCCTCGCCGACGGCGACCACGCCACCGTCGAGTCCCCGGTCGGCGCCATCGAGGTTCCGGTGGAGATCAGCACCGACATCCGGGCCGGTGTGGTGGCCGTGCCGCACGGATACGGCCACCGCGAACCCGGCGTCGGCTGGCAGGTGGCCGCCGCGCTGCCGGGCGCCAATGTCAACCTGCTGCACGACCCGGCCCGCACCGACCCGCTCTCGGGCACGTCGGCGGTGAACAACACCTGGGTGCGGGTCGGCCGGGTCGAGAAGGCAGGCAGCGCAACCGGATCCGAGGTGGCCGTGGCGCCGCGGTGAAGTCACCGCGGCGAGACGGTCAGCGGAAACGCAGGTCGGCGGTGGCCAGGCCGAAGATCTTGCGACCGGCCGACTTGGCGACGACCGCGATCACCGCGGTACGGGCGACCGGGTCGAGGGACTTCACCCGGCCGGTGTACTCGACCTGCCCGCCCTCGCGCCCGACGATCGTGTAGTTCGACAGGCGGACACCGTAGCGGGTCACCGCGCCCGGATCGCCCGACCAGGCCGACAGGAAGCCCGCACCGAGGCCCATGGTCACCATGCCGTGGGCGATGATGTCGGGCAGCCCCGCCAGCTGGGCGATGCGCTCGTCCCAGTGGATCGGGTTGCTGTCGCCGGACACACCGGCGTAGTTCACCAGATCGCCACGCGACAGGCGCGCGTCACGCAGCGGCAGTTCGTCGCCGACACTGAGGTCCTCGAAGGCGAGCGTGGTGCTCGGCACCCGGGCGGCCCCGGCGGCGGACAGGTGGATGTCGCCCTCGGGGCGGCGCGGGGTCTCGACGTCGGACGCGGCGGCGTCCTTGTCCTGGCTGAAGACCTTCACCCCGTGCACCATCACGTTCTCCACCGCACGAGTGATCTCGGGGTCCACCCCGTCGTCACCGGTGATGCCGACGACCGTGGTGTGCATGATGTGCACGGTCTCGCCGGATTCGTCGGCGAAGGTGTTGGTGACGGTGATGAGGTCCTTGCCCGCGATGCGGCGCACCGAGGACAGCTCCACGTCCACGGTCAGGCGGTCACCGGCGACGATCGGCTTGTGCTGCTCGAAGACCTGCTCGGTCTGCACGAACATGTCGTAGCCGACGACCACCGATTCGAACAGGTGCCGGTTGGCCGCCATCGCGGGAATGGAGACGAACGTCAACGGGGCGACCAGACCCTGGTACCCGAGCGCGGCGGCCGCCTCGTCCTCCCAGTGCGCGGGATGGAAATCCTGCACCGCGCGGGCGTATTCGCGCACCTTCTCACGGCCGACCTCGTAGACGTCGTCCACCCGGTAGTAGTGCCCTACCTTCGACGCGATATCGGGGGCTTCGGCCACGGAAGTCACTATGGATCACCTTCGTTCGGGGGACGGACTCCCGGCAGGGTAGCCGACGAGCCCGTCCACCGGGCGCACCATGGCACAGTTCACAATCACGCGCGCTGTGCGATGGGCTCGATCAGAACGAGGGGACGTCGCTCGTGGAGGCGTTGCCGCCGATCGAGGGCTGCAGGGTGATCTCCCACTCGGTGTCGGCGTCGAACACGTCGTCGAACTTCGAGAATTCCTGATCCCGGGTGAAGCCGAGTGCGGCCTGGTCCCAGTCGGTTCCGTACTTCATGTAGACGTAGTAGGAGCCGGCGATGCCGCTCAGCGTGGCGTTGGAGTTGCCCTGCACGTAGATCGTGGCCTGCGGCGACTTCGGGTCGCTGCTGGTGACGACGATCGCGCAATCGGAGGAATTGCCGTTGACGATCTTCAGCTCGCCCGACCCGTCGAGGCCGTTCTGCTGGACGACGGCGCCGTTGTCGGCCCGGCGGTTCTGCAGCGGGTCGGCGACGGTGCTCGAGGTCGAGGTGGACCCCTTACCGGTCGGTGCGGATTTCGTGTCGTCCAGGCAGGCGCTCGTGGCGAGCGCGGTAGCAATGGCGATCACGGCGAACAGGCGGCGGTGAAGCATTCTTCCCCCGTACTCAGGACCGGAATTCGATACCGGTGTCGGCGCACAGTATTGCGCGAAATGCCGGAATTGTCAGATCGCCTGTCGGGGTTGCCGGTTCACTCCTGGGCATATGCGAGCAGGTCCTTACGTCCTCTAACGTTGCGGGGTGCTAGGACATTCACACGCGACCAGTGGGGCGCTTGCCTGGGCGGGGACCGCCGCGGCGCTGCCGCTCACCGTCGCCGCCTTCCCCCTGTTCGACAGCGAGACAACACGATTCGGCGTCGCCGAGCTGATCATGGGTACTTTCCTCACCGCGGGCGCGGCCCTGCTGCCGGACGCGGATCACCCGAGCGGGACCATTTCGCACGTGCTCGGGCCGGTGTCACATCACCTGTGCCGCTTCATCTCCTGGGTGTCGGGCGGACATCGACACGGCACGCATTCGCTGTTGTTCGTCGCGGGCGCGGTGGGCGCCACCTGGGCCGGTGAGCACTGGCTCGGCAGGCCGTTCACGCTGAGCCTGGTGTTCTTCCTGCTCGCGCTGGCGGTGCGGTCGTTGCACCTGTGTCCGCCGGGCAAGAGTGTGCGCACGTACGGCACGGTGATCGTGCTGGCCAGCGCGGGCACCTTCGCGGTCGATCACTGGATCGTCGACCGGCCCGCCTGGTTGCCGATCTGCGTCGGCCTCGGCTGCCTCGCGCACCTGCTCGGCGACTGTCTCACCGAGCGCGGCTGCCGGCTGCTGTGGCCGTTCCCGCTGCGCACCCGGGTGCCGCTGATCGACCGCACCGGCAACCGGGTGGAGACCTGGGTCATCTCACCGCTGTTCGTGCTCGGCACGATGGGCGCGCTCTGGTACGCGATCACCCAGCAGGGCTGACCGCGCAAGGACGGCGGAACCCCTCACCCCGCCGTCCTTGCCCGTTCTTTTCCTCGGTGTTCCAGCGAGGATTACATAGTTAGATGCGCATATCGCGCTGATCTAATGCCTTGTGCTGGAGCACGGAACCCGACCGGTGAGTCCGGTCAGATCTCCCGAAGCATCCCCGAATCCGCCGCGTTTCAGTGCACAGTTGTACTCTCAAAAGCGTGACCGAGCAACTCCCCCAGTCCCAGGCCGAAGTCCAGGCGCTCGCCCGCCTGGCGGGCGACGAGTTCGTCGGTGCGGTCGACGGGATCGCGGCCATCCACCGCGCCATCAGCGATCGGGTGTTCACCGCCGTGCGCGCGGGTGTCGGGTCGGCCGCGGACCCGGTGAAGGTCGTGCACGACGCCATCACCGAGAGCGTGTACGCGGTCGTCGGCGGCACCGGCTACGTCGTCGGCGAGATGGCGAGCGCGGTGCAGGTACCCGGCCTGCCCGCGCCCTCACGCACCGTCTGGGGCGCGGGCTTCCTCGCGGCCGTCCAGGGGCTGATCGGTGACGCGCTCGAGGACGACGCACCGATCCTGGCCTCCCCCATGACCATTCGTGTCGACGGTGCCCCGGTCCCGGCCGAACAGCTGGCCGCGCACGTTCCCGTGCCGACCACGAAGCTCGTCGTCCTGCTGCACGGGCTGGTCGAGACCGAACACGCCTGGCGCCTCGGCGGCAGGCCGACCTACGGCGAACGCCTCGAAGACGACCTCGGTTACACCCCCGTCTTCGTGCGCTACAACACCGGCCTGCACATCTCCGAGAACGCCGCGCAACTCGACGCCCTGCTCACCCGGCTCGTCGAGCAGTGGCCGCTCCCGGTCCACGAGATCTGCCTGATCGGGCACTCCATGGGCGGGCTCGTCGCGCGCAGCGCCTGCCACCGGGCCGAGCAGAGCGACGCCGTCTGGGCGCGTTCGGTGCGACAGGTGGTGTGCCTCGGCTCGCCGCATCTGGGCGCCCCGCTCGAACAGTTCGTGCACTACGCGGCCGCGGTGCTCGACCGGCTGCCCGAGACCCGCCCGCTGAGCACCCTGCTGCGCAGGCGAAGTGCGGGCATCCGCGATCTGCGCCAGGGCTCCCTCGTCGACGAGGACTGGCGCGACCGGGACGTCGACGCGCTGCGGGCCGAGGCGGTGCGCGAGGTACCGCTGCTGGCCGGTGCCGACCACTACTTCGTCACCGCGACCGTCACCCACAGTCCGAAGCATCCGCTCGGGATGGTGGTCGGCGACGGGATGGTGTTGCGCGGCAGCGGTTCCGGGGTCGGGCGCAGCAGGCGCATCGGTTTCGACAGCGGCAACGGGTTGCACGTACCGGGCGCCAACCATTTCAGCCTGCTCAATCACGACGCCGTCTACACCGCACTGCACGGATGGTTGTCGGGGACGCCCCACCATCCGGTCCAGCTCGATACGCTGGGGTCATGACTCTCGACCACGGCGATCCCGGCGACGCACCGGCCATTCCGCTGCCCACCGCTCCCCTGGCCAACGACGCGCGGCCGTCCGCCGCCGAGGAGGCCAGAACGATTGCGGCCGCGTCCAATACGGGCACGCTGGCCAGCCTGACCGCCGACGGCGCGCCGTGGGCGTCGTTCATCACCTACGGGCTGCTCGACGGCGCTCCCGTGCTGAGCGTGTCGCACCTGGCCGAGCACGGACGCAATCTGGCCGCCGATCCGCGCGCCAGCATCGCGATCGTGACGCCGGACATGCCCGCCGATCCGCTGGCGGGCACGCGCATCACCCTGGCCGGAGTGGTGGAGCGGCCGACCGGCGCCGAGGCCGAGGCGGCCCGCGCCGCGCACTTGGCCGCGGTGCCCGCGGCCAAGTACTACATCGACTACAGCGATTTCACGCTGTGGGTGCTGCGGGTCGAACGAGTGCGCTGGGTCGGCGGCTACGGCCGGATGGAGTCCGCGACCGCCGCGCAGTACCTGGCCGCGCGACCGGACCCGATCATGCCGCAGGCGGCGCCCGGCATCGCCCACCTCAACGCCGACCACGCCGACGCGTTGCTCGCCATGGCCACCCAGCTCGGCGGCTTCCCCGATGCCACAGCCGCGAGCTGCGAACGGGCCGACCGCTACGGTCTCGAACTGCGGGTCGAGACACCGCGCGGAGTGGCCCGCACCCGCGTCGGCTATGCCGAACCGCTCACCGAGATCGGTCAGTTGCGAGCCGCGACAGTGGAGTTGACGCGCCGGGCGCGGGCGATGGCCGGTCAGGTCTCGTAACCGGTCAGTTCCAGAGCACGGCGACCAGCACGTTGACGATGGCGAGTCCGCCCGCGGCATCGGTCATCCAGCCGACCTGCTTGCCGCGCTTGGCATCGGCCCGGCCGACTTCGGCGAACCCGGCCACCGCGATCGAGACGACGAGCTTCACGGCCAGTTTCGTCGTGTCGGGTTCCTTGTCCAGCGATTCGACGCCGGAGGCGAGGCCCGCGAGGATCACGCCGGTGACGAGCTGGGCGCGGGCGCCCCACACCATCAGTTCCGAGACCACCGGGCGCGACGCGACATACCCACCGACCACCGCGGCCATGCCGAGCAGATGGGTGACGACCACCAGGTCGTAAACGAATTCCATGACTGCCGAGGGTAGTTCACACGACAATGGCCGGCACCCGATGGCGCCGGCCATTGTGGACGAATGCGGCTAGCGGGTGGCCTGGTCGAGCAGGTGCGCGTCCTTGCGCATCCCGAACGCCGTGACGACCTCCATGATGCCGATGACGATCAGGAAGATACCGACGACGAGAACCAGCGTGGCGATGGAGCCGATCGGCCAGACGATCAGGATCACACCGGCGATCGCGCTCAGCACACCGTAGAAGATCTGCCAGCCGCGGCCCGGGATGCTCGGTTCCGAGATCGCCGCGAAAAGCACGGTGATACCGCGGAACAACCAGCCGATGCCGATCCACAACCCGAGCAACACGATCGAGGTGAGGTCGTCGCGAAAGCAGAACACACCGATGATCAGCGAAAGCACACCGCTGATGAACGAGAGCACCCGCAGGCTCGTACTCGGCAGATGAGTGAATGCGGCGACCAACTGGAAGATGCCGCTGGCGACCATATAGATACCGAAAAGAACGCCCGCGACAAGCAATGACGGACCGGGCCATACGAGCACGATGATGCCGAGGACCACCGCGAGAAGACCGGTGACCAGAATTGTTTGCCAGGTTTTCTTGGCAAGCGCGGTAAATGGGCTCTCCAACACGGTATTTGTCGTCATGACGAGATGTTATGCCCGCCAGCTCTCATTCCCTGGAAAGTTGCTGAAGCTGTGATCGTGTCGCGGCACACAACCCGCCGCCGAACGGGCGGGACGCGGCGCGCGGTGACGAGCGACACCTCATTGCCACTGCGAACGTTTGGCGCGTTCCGGTCCCGGGTAGGTGATGGGAGTGTCGGTTGTACTCGTGCTGCAAGCTCGTGGACTCGGTGATCTGCTCGCCGCGGTCCCGGCTCTGCGTGCCCTGCGCCGGGCCGAACCAGGCAGCCGGATCGTGCTGGCCGCGCCCCATCGCCTCGAACAGATCGTCGACCTGATCTCCTCGGTCGACGAACTCGTCGCCACCGCCGATCCGGCGGCCCTGATCTGGGACGGTCCCGCGCCCGAGCTGGCGGTGAATCTGCACGGCCCCGACGGTGCGAGCGCGCGAGCGCTGGCCGATACCGGCGCCAAGCGGATCATCGGGCACCGGACGCCGGGCCTGCCCCGGCTCACCGGGCCGCGCTGGGATCCCGAGGCCCATGTGGCGGATCGGTGGTGTCAGTTGCTCGAGAGCGAGGGCATCACCGCCGATCGGCGCAATCTCGGACTGGTCCCCCCTGTTGCCTCCATCAGCCGTCGCGACTGCGTCGTGGTGCATGTCGGCGCCGGTGCGCCCGCGCGCCG
This sequence comes from Nocardia sp. JW2, assembly GCF_051843015.1. Classification (NCBI taxonomy): domain Bacteria; kingdom Bacillati; phylum Actinomycetota; class Actinomycetes; order Mycobacteriales; family Nocardiaceae; genus Nocardia; species Nocardia sp. JW2. Next base: position 35,103 of record NZ_JBPXLK010000004.1, on the reverse strand, counting down.
CTGGCCGCCGGAGCGGTTCGCCGCCGTGGTGCGGCACCTGATGGTCCTCGGCCGCGACGTGGTGCTCACCGGCGATCCGTTCGAACGCGACATCGCCGTGCAGGTCGCCGCGCAGGCCGGCCTGCCCGACGACCGGGTACTCGCGGGCAGGCAGAACCTCACCGATCTCGCGGCCACCGTGGCCGGCGCCGCCCTCGTGATCTGCGGCGATACCGGCGTCGCGCATCTGGCCACCGCTTTCGGCACCCGGACCGTGCTGCTGTTCGGGCCCACCCCGCCGCGTCGTGGCGGTCCGCCCGCGCATCTGCTCGGCAGGCACGCGGTGCTGTGGGCGGGGCAGGTCGGCGATCCCGATGCCCGTACCCCCGACCCCGGCCTGTTGCGCATCGGCGTACCCGAGGTGATCGCCGCGGTCGACGCGCAGCTCGACAAGCAGGATTGGGCCGAGTCGAGTCGCTCGCGTTATCGCCGGGTGGGCTGACCGGCGGGCGGTACCGCAGTGGTCGGCTGACCGGCGGCGCGCAGCGCGGCGGCGTGGGCGGCCAGTGCGCTCGGCCAGAACTGTTCGAGGTAGTCCCGTGCGTCGTTGAGACCGCGCGGATCCAGTGAGTACAGGTGGCGGTTGCCGTCGCGGCGCATGCTCACCAGGTGCGCTTCGCGCAGGATGCGCAGGTGCTGGGAGGCGGCCGAGCTGGTGATACCGGTGGCCTCGGCGAGCTCGGCGACCGAGCGTGGACCCTGCGGCAGCGACTCGAAGATCGCGCGCCTGGTCGCGTCGGATAACGCGGTGATTGCCCGAACTCCGTTAGCGTCCACTGAACAAGTGTGCGCGGATAACGCCTGGTCGGCAATGATCTTGCGGTCACGGTATTTCACCCGGTCGCTCCCAGGAATTTCTGCTTTCGAGATGCGATTGTTATAGATCAACTGGGGTTATAGCCGCTCGTGATGGCAGCCACAGGATTCGCCGCGCCGGTTACGAATTAGCTACCTTCGAGACATGTTCGTGACCAACCCGTTATCCGCCCGAATCTCCGACGCCTTCGCAGGTCGTCTGGGAGGCGTTGTCGCGGGTGCGGTGGCCCTGTCCGCACTCGTGGGAACGTCCGCCGCCGCCTTCAGCGGCCCCGAGACCCCTACCACCACCGCCGTCGCGGCGTCTTCGGCAGACGCCCTCGGCGTTTCGCAGGCCCGCTTCACCTCCGCCACCGCGCCCGAGGTGCAGGCCGAGACCCCCGCCGCCGCACCGGTGGCCTGGGAAGAGCACCGCGAGGCCATCCAGGCCGCGCTGCCGCCGCTGCCCGCTCCGCTGCCCTTCATCGCGCCGCCCCCGCCGCCGCGCCCGCAGACCGTTCGACCGGTCAACGGCCGCCTGACCTCCTACTACGGCCCCCGCTGGGGTGCCGCGCACAACGGCATCGACTTCGGTGACCCGATCGGTGCGCCGGTCTTCGCCGTCACCGACGGTACCGTCATCGAGACCGGCCCGGCTTCCGGGTTCGGGCTGTGGGTCCGCGTCCAGCAGGACGACGGCACCATCGGCGTGTTCGGTCACGTCAACGAGATCCTGGTCCAGCCGGGCCAGCACGTGAACGCCGGCGACGTCATCGCCACCGTCGGTAACCGTGGCCAGTCCACCGGCCCCCACCTGCACTACGAGGTGCACGTGCCGGACGGCTCGCTCTACGGCGCCCCGATCGACCCGCACCCGTGGCTCGCCGCGCGCGGTATCGACGTCGGCGTCCCGCAGGACTGATCCTCACCACCCACTGATCGCCGCCCGACCGGCGATCAGGAAATCCCGAAGCCGCGCGACCGCGAGCGTCGACCCATGGTCTCCCGAGACCAGGCCGATCTCGCGGTCGCGTTCGCCATCGATGCGCACCACGGCCAGGTCGGGGTGTGGTGTCTCGGCGGGTGGGAGCAGCGCCACGCCGAGCCCCAGCGCGACGAGCGCGCGCAGCGTCTCGAACTCGGTGATCTCGAACAACACGCGTGGAGTGAAACCCGCTGCGGCGCACCAGGAATCGAGTAGGGCTCGCAACTGGTAGCTCGGCGGGTTGGCGATGAACGCCGCATCGGCGAGCTCGGTCAGCGCCACCCGCGTGCGCCCCGCCAGCGGGTGGGTTCGGGCCACGTGCAGATCGATGCGCTGGCGCCCGAGGACGACCGTCGGCAGGTCGTCGGGCGGCGGGATCATCACCGCCAGATCGAGCCTGCCGTCACGAACCTGCTCCGCCAGCGCCTCACCGTGGGCCTGCACCAGGTGCAGGCGGATGCCGGGCGCACGGGTATGGAACTGGGCGAGCAACGCCGGGACGCTGATCGGTCCGAGGGTGAGCGGGAATCCGAACCGAACGAGACCGGTCTCCGGGTCGGCGTCGGCCCGCACGCGGCGCACGGCGTCGTCGAGTGCGCGCAGCACGCCGCGCGTTCGTTCGTGCAGGTCGCGACCCTGAGGCGTGAGCGTCACGCCGCGCCCCGACGGCTGGAACAGGGACACCCCGAGGTGCTGTTCGAGTGACTTGATCCGGCGGCTCAGTGACGACTGGGGCACCCCGAGACGCTGCGCCGCCCGGGTGAAGTTGCCCTCCTCGGCGGCCGCGTCGAAGGCCGCGAGCAGGGGCGCGACGGCCTGCGCGCCATATTCATCCATATCCGGATCATATGCCCGGCGATTCCGTATTGGACGGATCGGTAGTGGCGGCCCGACGATGGCGGTACACGGCTATCGGGAGGTTCGACATGGATGCCAGGACACACGAATCCGGTTGCGGGGACGACATTCTCGACGCGGTGCTGATCGGTGGCGGCATCATGTCGGCCACCCTCGGCGCGCTGCTGAGCACCCTCGCTCCGGACTGGTCGATCGCGCTGTTCGAGCGACTCGGGGAACCGGCGGGCGAGAGTTCCGGTGCGTGGAACAACGCGGGCACCGGGCACTCGGGGCTGTGCGAGCTCAACTACATGCCCGACCCGGACGACGCGAGCAAGGCCGCGCGGATCGCCGAGCAGTTCGCCCTGTCCCGGCGGTTCTGGTCGGCGCTGGCCGCACGCGGCGCGTTCCCCGACCCGGACGCTGCCCATCCGTCGGCCGAGCGCAGTCCCCTCGGAGCCTTCCTCACCCCGACACCGCACGTGACGGTGGTCTTCGGCGACCGCGATATCGCTTACCTGCGGCGCCGCTGGGCCACCCTGCGCGAGCTGCCGGCCTTCGCCGAGATGGAGTACACCGAGGATCGCGCGGTGATCGGCGCGTGGGCGCCGCTGCTGGTGCGTGGACGGGCCGACGACCAACCGATGGCGGCGACCCGGCACACCGGCGGCACCGATATCGACTTCGGCGCCCTCACCAGGGCGTTGCTGGCGACGATGACCGAGGCGGGTAATCCGGTGCGGCTGCATCGCGAGATCACCGGCCTGCGGCGCGGCGCCGACGGGCTGTGGACCGTGCGTGGGCGCGATCTGGATTCCGGGCGGACGTTCCTGGTTCGCACCCGGTTCGTGTTCGTCGGCGCGGGCGGTTACGCGCTGCGGCTGCTGCAGCGGGCCCGGCTGCCCGAGGTGCGCGGGTACGCGGTGCTGCCGATGGGCGCACAGTTCCTGCGGACCCGCGAGCCCGAAGTGGTGGCCGAGCATGCGGCGAAGGTGTACAGCCAGGCCTCGCTCGGTGCACCGCCGATGTCGGTGCCGCATCTGGATCGGCGGGAGGTCGACGGGTCGGCCGCGTTGATGTTCGGCCCGTACGCCACTTTCAGCACCCGGTTGCTGCGCCACGGGTCGCTCACCGACCTGTTCACCACCCTGCGCCCGCACAACGTGGTGCCACTGTTGTCCGCGTGCTTGCGGAATCTGCACCTCGGGCGCTATCTGCTCGGTCAGCTCCTGGCTTCGCGTCGGGACAAGTTCGCCGAGCTGCAGCGGTTCTATCCCACCGCCGACGCCACCGACTGGGAGCTGATCCAGGCCGGTCAGCGCGCGCAGCTGGTGAAACCCGACGGGCGCTTCGGCGGGGAACTCCAGTTCGGTACCGAACTCGTCACCGGGGCCGACGGCACCATCGCCGGACTGCTCGGTGCCTCCCCCGGCGCCTCCATCGCCCCCGACATCATGCGCGATCTGCTCGATCGCTGCTTTCCCGCGCGACGCAACGAGTGGGCGCCGTTGCTCGCCGAGCTCCTGCCGGACGCCCCGGAAACGAACTCGGCGGGGATTCCGTTGGCCACTGTGCTCTCCCTTGTCGCCCAACAGATTTCGCTGGACGATGCCTCCAGCGACAGCTGACACTCCGGTAACCGCGCGCCCTGGAATGGTCACCGCGCCGAAGGCTCGCTCAGGGGTGAGACACGCACCGAGTTCTAGGGGTGGTCCCACGTTCTAGGGGTGGTCCTACGGGTGAGCCAGGGGTGAGGTCGGCATAGTACGGCGGTAGGGGTACCCGGACCGTTCCGCAGCGGGAGGTGCTGGGGCGCACGGCATTTCTACCGTCGGGACATGGCGACGATCGACCTCACCCAGACCCTTTCCCGCTTCCGGTTCCAGACCGGGCCGAGGAGCGCGCAGGCACCCTGGCACGGCCCGCTGTTGGTCAATTCGGCCCTGATGTCCGCGCTGGTGGTGGTGTCGATGATCGGCATGGTCGTCGACGACCGGTTGCTGCTCGGTGAATCGGTGTGGCTCAAACCGGCGAAGTTCGGTTTCGCGTTCGCCGTCTACGGCCTGACGCTGGCCTGGATACTGCGGTTGCCGCATCGGGGGCGGCGGGCCACCTGGTGGCTCGGCACCGTCTTCGCGGTCACCGGGGTCCTCGACGTCGGGTTCATCGCCGTGCAGGCCGCGCGCGGGACCTTCAGCCATTTCAATACCGCCGCCGACCCGGTCAATCAGATCGGCCAGCAGATCTTCGCCTCCGGTGTACCGGGCTTATTTTTGGCGAATCTCGTTCTGGTGGTGATCATCTCGTGGCAGAAGCTCACCGATCGTCCGACCGCGATCGCCTTGAAGGCCGGATTGTGGCTGGCAGTGGCAGGCATGATGCTCGGGTATCTGATGGGCTTCACCGGCGCGCAGCTGGTGCGTCAGGCCGACGGCACCGTGATCGGGTTGATGGCGGGGCACACGGTCGTGCCGGGCTCCCCCGCCGACGCCGCCCGGGACGGGCTCGGCGCGATGCCGATCACCCACTGGAGTACCACCGGTGGCGATCTGCGGATCCCGCATTTCGTCGGACTGCACGGCATCCAGGTGCTGCTGGTCCTGGCCGTCGCGCTGACCGCGCTCGCCGCCCGCTATCGGTGGCTACGCACCGAGCGCACTCGTGCCGCACTGATCGGCGTCGCCGCCATGGGTTACGCCGGACTGCTCACTCTCGTGTTCTGGCAGGCACTGCGCGGTCAGCCGCTGACCGGTCCCGATCTGGCAACTGTCGGCGCGACGCTCGGACTGATCGGGTTCGTCGCCGCCGGTGTCACGGCGATCTACCTGCGCTCCCGCGAGACACCGACCCCGGCCTAGCCACTGTCAGCGCAGGCGTTCGGCTTCCTTGGTCAGCTGCACGAGCGTCGCACTCAACTGCGCCAGCTCGGCCTGATCCGCACCCTCGGCCACGGCCGTCGCCACGTCCTCGGCCGCGCACCGCGCCGCGAACCACCGGTCGGCCAGATCGGCGGCCTCCTGGGCGGTGAGCACCACCGCGTCCTCGGGAATCCCCGTCCCCTTGAGACTCGTGCGGTGTTCGTAGGCACGTTGCCGACACGACTGACGGCAATAGCGGCGACGCCGACCCGATTCGGAATCGACGATCTCCCGCCCGCACCACGAGCAGGACAGCAGGCGACTGCGCGACATGCTGCGAAACCCTAGCGGCCCGACGACCGATCCGGCGGTTCAGGTCTCGCTGAGCGGGCACTCACCCAGTGGGTCCGACGGCCACCCGGGCCGTAGCGACTACAATGGAACAGTTCAGTCTTCCCGCGCGTTGAACGGTAGTACCACGTACCGGTTGTCGGCCGCCTCGATCTGGACTGACCAGAGGGTGCGGGGAACAGGCCGACAACCACGCGGCGCCAGCCGCCAAAGACACAGGAGCACACATGGCAGATCGCGTACTCCGGGGCAGTCGGCTCGGAGCGGTGAGCTACGAGACCGATCGCGACCATGACCTGGCCCCGCGCCGGATCGCCCGCTACCGCACCGACAACGGTGAGGAATTCGACGTCCCGTTCGCCGACGACGCGGAGATCCCGCCCACCTGGTTGTGCCGTAACGGCCAGGAGGGGCAGCTCATGGAGGGCACCTCGGTCGAAACCAAGAAGGTGAAGCCGCCGCGCACCCACTGGGACATGCTGCTGGAGCGCCGCAGCAAGGAGGAGCTCGAGGAGCTGCTCAAGGAGCGCCTCGACCTGCTCAAGTCCCGCCGCCGCGGCTAGCACAGGCGACAACGGCGAAGGCCGCCTCCCCTCGGGAAGGCGGCCTTCGCCGTTTCATCTCGTCAGTGACTGGCCACTTTTCGGTACTGCAGCAACGCCGCGGGCATGGCGACCGCCAGGATGACCAGCGAGCAGATCACCGCGTAGAGGATGCAGTTGTCGGCTGCCCAGCCGGTGGCAGGCGCGAACGACGGCGGCGCGGAGTTGTCGAACAGTTTGCGCCCGGCGGCCGAGACGGCGGTGATCGGATTCCATTCGGCGATGGTGCGCAGCGGACCGGGCAGGGTTTCGGCGGAGATGAACGCCGAGGAGATGAACGACAGCGGGAACATCCAGATCAGGCCCGCGCTCTGCGCCACCTCGACGGTCGGCGAGATGAGCCCGGTCAACGCGCCGACCCAGGACATGGCGAAGGCGAACAGCAGGATGATGGCGAAGGCGAGCGCGGCGTCGGCGATGCTGCCGTTGATCCGCCAGCCGACGATGTACCCGCAGATCACCATCACCCCGAGGCTCGCGACATTGACCACCAGGTCGGACAGTGTGCGGCCCATCAGCACCGCGAGCCGCGACATCGGCAGCGTTCGCATCCGGTCGATGATCCCCTTCTGCAGGTCACCGGCCAGCCCGACCGTGGTGAACGCGGCATTGAACGCCACGGTCTGGGTGAAGATGCCCGCGAGCAGGAACTCGCGGTACTGGTCGCCACCGAGGGACGCGCCGAAGATGTAGGCGAAGAGGAACACGAACATCAGCGGCTGGATGGTCGCGGTCACCAGCAGCGTCGGCACCCGCAGGATGGTGAGCAGATTGCGGTAGGCCACGATCGCGCTGTCGCGCAGGAATCGGGCACGCGGCTGGGTCTGGTCGGCGGCAGCGGGCCGCGAGGCGCCAGGGGTGATGGGCATTTCGCGGGTGTCGTTGTCCGCCTCGACGTCGGGGGCCACGCTCACGACAGGATCTCCTCTGGCACATCGTCGGTTTCGGGTTCGGTGGCCGGTTCGGCCGGGGTTCCGGTGAGCGAGAGGAACACGTCGTCGAGGGTCGGGCGGACCACGACGGCGTCGAGCACGCACACCCCCGCGTCGTCGAGCCGGCGCAGGGCCTCGACCATCGTGCGGGAGCCGTTGCCGACCACCACCGATACTTCGTCGCTGCCCGGCTCGTGGATCGGCGTGCCGACACCCACCTGATCGAGGACCGAGACCGCGAGGTCGGGGCTCTGCCCGGCGGCCAGGGTGACCGTGAGCCGGTCGCCGCCGATGGAGGTCTTGAGTTCGTCGGCGGAGCCACGGGCGATGACGGTGCCCTTGTCGATCACCGTGATCCGGTCGGCGAGCAGGTCGGCCTCCTCCAGGTACTGGGTGGTGAGCAGCACCGTGGTGCCGTCGTCGACGAGGTCGCCGATCACTTTCCACATGTCCAGGCGCCCCCGGGGATCGAGGCCGGTGGTCGGTTCGTCGAGCACGACCACCGGCGGCCGCGCGACGAGGGAACCGGCCAGGTCGAGTCGGCGGGCCATACCACCGGAGTAGGTGCCCGCGCGTCGGCTCGCCGCGTGGTCGAGACCGAGCGCGGTGAGCAATTCGTCGGCACGTTCGGTGGCCTGCTTCTTCGACATGCCGTAGAGGCGAGCCACCATGCGCAGGTTCTCGTATCCGGTCAGGTTCGCGTCGACCGCCGCGTACTGGCCGGACAACCCGAGGCGGGTGCGGGCCGCGGCCGGATCGGCCAGCACGTCGACCCCGGCCACGCGCACCGTGCCCGCGTCGGGGCGAAGCAGGGTAGTGACGATCCGCACGGTGGTCGTCTTGCCCGCGCCGTTGGGCCCGAGCAGGCCGAGCACCGTGCCCGCCGGTATCTCGAGGTCGATCTCCTTCAGTACGCGCACCTTGCCGAAACTCTTGGCGAGGCCGCACACTTCTACCGCCAGACTCACGGACGCATCTCCTTCTCGGCGCCGCCGCACACGGTGATCCCGGGCACCCCGTCGAGATGACGGTGCAGCACGGGGCCGATCGCCGCCAGCGCCTCCGGTGTGGTCATCGCCGCGTGCCTGCAGGGCAGGTCGTGGTTGTGGATGGTGCCGGTGACGAACTGTTGCCAGGAACCGGCCCGCCTGGCGGGATCGGCGGCGTTGATCTCGTCCGCCGCCGCGGTGAAGAACAGCAGGTCGCCGTCGAAGGTGCGCGGCCGGAACGCGTTGGCCATCACCGTCCCGTCGGCGTACCCGGTGTAGAGGCGTTGCAGATTGTCCACCGACAGCGCCGCGAACGGCCCCGGCTGTGCCCGCAGCAGATCCGCCGCTTCGTGCAGGTCGAGGTCGGCCGGCAGTGGTGCGCCGTCGACGAGGTCGGCACCGAACTCGCCGAGAATGTCGGCGACGCTCGGCATCGCGGTGTCGAGCCAGCGGTCGCCGAGCTGGTAGCTGTCCATCATCGCCAGCAGCGCAACGTCCTCGCCGAGTTCCTGCAGCTGCACCGCGATCTCCTGGGCGATGAGCCCGCCGAGCGACCAGCCGAGCAGGTGATACGGCCCGTGCGGCTGGATCGCCCGGATATTGGCCACGTAGTGACCCGCGGCCTCCGGGATGGAGGTGAAGCTGTCCTGACCGGACACGTGCGGGGCCTGCAGCCCGTACACGGGACGATCGGGAGCCAGGTGTGCGAGCAGCCCCGAGTAGCACCAGGCCAGGCCGATGGCCGGGTGCACACAGAACAGCGGGGTGTCGTGCGGCCCGGTCGACGGGCGGATCGGCAGCACCGGTTCCAGGGCGGCGGCCATCACGTCCGCCGGGTCGGCGCCGTCGAGCCGGGCGGCGATGGCGGCCGGTGTGGCATCGCCGAACATCATCTGCACCGGCATCTCGTAGCCCTGCTCCCGCAGTGCCGCGACGACTTTGGTGGCCAGCAGCGAGTTGCCGCCCAGTTCGAAGAACCCGTCGTCGGCGCCGACCCGTTCGACACCGAGTACCTCGGCGAAGGCGGCGCACAGCGCCACCTCGGCAGGAGTCACCGGTGCGCGGTACCCGCCCGAGGCGGTGAACACCGGTTCGGGCAGCCGGGCACGGTCGAGCTTGCCCACCGGGCTGAGCGGCACCTCGTCGAGCAGCATGATCGCCTGCGGCACCATGTAATTGGGCACGTGCGCACCGATGTGCTCGAGCAGTTCGGGCACCGTCGGGGTCGCACCCGCGCGGGCCTTCACATACGACACCAGCGCGGTGACCCCGGCCTGAGTGGTGTGCCCGACGGTGAGCGCCAGCTCCACGTCGGGGTGCCGGGCGAAGGCCACGTCGATCTCGCCGAGTTCGATCCGGAACCCGCGCACCTTCACCTGGTGGTCGGTGCGGCCGACGTATTCCACGTCGAGCGCCGACTTCTTGCCGTCACGCCAGCGCACCAGGTCGCCGGTGCGGTACATGCGCTCGCCGGGCGCACCGTACGGATTGGCGACGAAACGCTGCGCGGTGAGCCCCGGCCGATTGTGGTAACCGCGGGCCAGTGCCGCACCGGCCAGCTGAAGTTCACCCGTGACGCCGATCGGGGTGGGATGCAACCGCCGGTCGAGCACCGTGGCCGAGACACCGCGGATGGGACCGCCGATGGTGATCGGGCCCTGCGGGCTCATCGGTTGCGGCATCAGGGTGACGATGGTCGTCTCGGTGGGTCCGTAGACGTTGTAGAAGTTGCGCCCCGGCGCCCAGCGGGCGAGCAGGTCCGGCGGCAGCGCCTCACCACCGGTCAGGATGTGCGCGAGCGAATGCACACCCGCCGGATCGACGGTGCCGAGCGCGGCGGTGGTGATGAAGGCGTGCGTGATCCGCTCCCGGATGAACAGCTGACGCAGTTCCTCGCCGCCGACGATGCCCGCGGGCGTGATGACGAGGGTGCCCGCCCCACCGAGCGCGAACAGGATGTCGAGCATCGACCCGTCGAAGCTCGGGGTGGCGAAGTGCAGCACCCGGCTGCCCGGTCGCACGTCGTAGCGGTCGGCGCATTCGGCGGCGAAGTTCGAGATGCCGCCGTGGGTGACCACCACACCCTTCGGGGTGCCGGTCGACCCGGAGGTGTACACCACGTAGGCCGGGTTGGCCAGGCGCAGCGGCCGGACCCGGTCGGCGTCGGTGATCGGCGCGTCGTCGGTGCCGAGCACGGTGGCGCGGGTGTGCGGGTCGTCGAGCACCAGCCACCGGCAGTCACCGGGCAGCTGGTCGCGGTGCGCGAGCAGCGTCAGCCCGATCGCGGCACCGGAGTCGGTGAGCATGTGACTGATCCGCTGTGGCGGGTAGTTCGGGTCCACCGGGACGAACGCGGCACCGGCCTTGGCGACGGCCAGCATGGTCGCCACCGACTCCACCGATCGCGGAATACCGAGCGCGACAAGGCTTTCCGGGCCGATACCCTGGCCGATGAGCAGCCGGGCGAGCCGGTTGGTCCAGCGGTCGAGGGCGTCGTAGGTGACCACGGTGTCGCCCGCGCTGAGCGCCACACCGTCGCGGGCCCGCGCCGCCGCGGCGTCGAACACCTCGGCCAGGGTGACCGGGGTGTCGGGCCGGGCACCGTGGACGGGTGCCAGCGCGGTCCACTCGACCGCGTCGAGCAGGGCCAGGTCACCGACGGCGGTGTTCGGGTCGGCGGCGACAGCGGTGAGCAGCCGCACCAGACGGTCGCCGAGGCGGCGCGCGGTGACCTCCTCGAACAGGTCGGCGGCGTAGTTCACCGACAGGGTGATGCCGTCACCGACGCGATCACCGGTCTGGGTCTCGGTGAAGGTGAACTGCAGATCGAACTTGGCGATGCCTGCGTCGGCGTCGACCGCCTCGATCCGCAGGCCGGGCAGTTCCAGCATCCGCACCGGGTTGTTGCGCACCGAGAGCATCACCTGGAACAGCGGGTGATGCGCCTGCGAGCGTGCGGGATTGAGCACCTCGACCAGCCGCTCGAACGGCAGGTCGGCATGGGCGAAGGCGTCGAGGTCGCGGTCGCGCACGGTGCGCAGCAGGTCGACGAAGGCGCGGTCGTCGGACACCTCGGTGCGCAGCACAAGGGTGTTGACGAACATGCCGATCAGCGCGTCGAGTGCCGGATGACCACGTCCCGCGCTCGCGGTGCCGACGACGATGTCGTCGGTGCCCGTCACCCGGTGCAGCAGCACCGCGAGCGCGGCGTGCAGCACCATGAACATGCTGACGTTGTTGGCGGCGGCGATCCCGCGCAGCGCCCGGTGTGTGGCGGCGTCGACCGTGCAGTCCACGGTGCCGCCCCGGTAGGAGGGCACCGGCGGGCGCGGCCGATCGGCGGGCACGGTGAGCAGTTCGGGCAGCCCGTCGAGGGTGTCGCGCCAGTGGTCGAGCTGCTTGCGGATCAGCGAGTTCTCGTCGTCCTCGGTGCCGAGGAGCTGCTGCTGCCACAGCGTGTAGTCGGCGTACTGGATCTCGGGGATCTGTTCGCCGAACGGTTCACCGGTGCGGATGCCACGGTACGCGGCGGCCACCTCGGCGGCGAGCGGTTCCAGCGACCACCCGTCCATGGCGATGTGGTGCACCACCAGCACGAGCACGTGCTCCTGAGACCCGGCTACGGCCAGTTTGGCCTGGGCGGGCACCGGCAGCCCGGTGCGGTCGACGGTGATGAGCGCGGCCCGCAACGGCACCGAGACCGACAGGTCGAAGCCCGGCGCGGCGAAACGCGCGACGGCGGCGTCGACCTCGTGCGGTGTCGCACTCGCATGGAAGAGGGTGACCGCCGCGAGCCGCGGGTCGAGCACCAGCTGCTCGGGCTCGCCCGCCGTTTCCGGGAACACCGTGCGCAGCGTCTCGTGCCTGCGTTGCACCGTGTGCAGGGCGGCGATGAGTGCGTCGAGGTCGATCGGACCGTGCAACCGCAGCACCACCGGGATGTTGTACGCGCCGGCGGACTGGTCCCGCGCACCGGCGTTGAACCGGTTGAGGAACCACAGCCTGCGCTGGGCCGCCGAGAGCGGGATCCGTTCCGGGCGATCCTGTTTCACCAGGTCCGGGCGACCTTCATCGCCGGACGGCCCGGTCTCCACCAGCGCCGCGAGCTCGGCGACGGTCGGTGCGGCGAACACGGTACGCACCTCGAGTCGCACATTGCTCGCGGCCGCCAGCCGGGCGACCAGCTGGGTGGCCAGCAGCGAGTTGCCGCCGATGTCGAAGAAGCTGTCGGTGGCCGACACGTCCTCGACGCCGAGCAGCTCGGCGAACACCCTGGCCACCAGGCGTTCGGACTCGGTGCGCGGGGCGCGGCCCGCCGCGACGGTGAACTCCGGTTCGGGCAGCGCCGTCCGGTCGAGCTTGCCGACGGGTGTGAGCGGCACGGCGTCGATCAGGTTCAGCGAGGCCGGGACCATATGCCCGGCCAGGTGTTTGACGGCGTGATTGCGCACGTCGGCCAGATCGGCCGGGACCGCGCCTTCACCCAGCTGCACCCAGGCGACGATCCGGTCGTCACCCGCGACGGTGCGCACCTCGGTATGGGCGAAACGGACATCGGGGTGGCTGCCGAGCACGGCGCTGATCTCACCGAGCTCGATGCGGAAACCGCGCACCTTCACCTGGTGGTCGCTGCGGCCGAGGTAGTCCAGTTCGCCGGTGGCGGTCCAGCGCACCACGTCGCCGGTGCGGTACATCCGGCTGCCCGCGGGCCCGCACGGGTCGGCGACGAAGCGCGACGCGGTGAGCCCGAACCGCTGGTGGTAGCCCTGGGCGATACCCGCGCCACCGATGTAGAGCTCACCGGGAACCCCGGTCACGACCGGTTTCAACCGTTCGTCGAGCACCAGGGCCCGCGATCCGCGCACCGGTGTACCGATGGTCACCGGCACACCGACCCGCAGCTCCGACATGGCCGCGATGACGGTGAACTCCGTCGGCCCGTAGGCGTTGACGAATCGGCGCCCGGGCGCCCAGTTCTCCACCAGGTCCGGCGGCACGGCCTCGCCACCGGCCATCAGCCCGCGCAGGCGCGGCAGCGGCCAGCGGCTCGCGTCGATCGAGGCGAGTACGGCGGGGGTGAGGAAGGTGTGGGTGATCTCCTCCCGTTCCAGCAGGGCGCCGAGTTCGTCGCCGCCGTAGACGTCGATCGGGCCGATCACCATCTCCGCGCCGGAGTACACCGCGAGCAGCATGTCGAGCACGGACACGTCGAAGCTGGGGGTGGAGAAGAAGAACGTCCTGGCGAACCGGTCGAGGCCCATCCGCTCGCGCAGGTCGAGCGCGAGGCTGACCAGACCACCGTGGGTGACGGTGACGCCCTTGGGCAGACCGGTGGAACCGGAGGTGTAGATCTGGTACGCCAGGTCGGCGGTGTGGATGGGGCGGATGCGTTCGGCGTCGCGGATCGGGGCGTCGTCGTATCCGGCCAGTTCGGTGCGCAGGTCGGGGTCGTCGACCAGCAGCCACCGGGTGTCGAGCGGTCCGGCGGCCTCGCGCAGGGCGGGGGCGTCGGCGCTGGTGGTGAGCACGGCGCGCGCACCGGAGTCGGTGAGCATGTGCCGCACCCGGTCGGCCGGGTAGCGGGGGTCGACGGGCACGAACGCGGCACCGCTCGCGGCGACACCGAAGATGGCGAGCGCGCAGTCCAGCGACCGGGTGAGGCCGACGGCGACTCGATCGCCGGTGCCGATCCCCCGTGCGATGAGTGCGCGACCGAGCCGGTGGGCACGGCGGGCCACCTCGTCGTAGTCGAGTTCACCGACCTCGCCCGCCACGCTGCCGCCGGCGAACCACCGCAGCGCGGGCCTGCTCGGATACCAGTCGGCGGCCCGGTCGATGATGTCGGACAGCACCACCGGGGTGACCGGCGCCGGGCCCTGCGCCGGGACGAGCGCGCGATGTTCGGCGACGGTGAGCTGGTCGATATCGGACACCAGCCTGCGCGGGTCGGCGGTCACCTGGGTGAGGATCGACGCGAACCGGGTGGCCAGCGTCTCGATCGTCGCCCGGTCGAACAGCTCGGTGGAGTAGACGAATTCGAAACGCTGTCCGTCGCCGTCGGGGGCCACCCGCAGTTCCAGGTCGAATTTGGCGCGGGCGATGTCGAGTTCCTCGGCGCGCAACCGCAGGCCGGGCAGTTCCAGTTCCGGTGCGCTATCGTCCTGCATGCTCAGCGCCACCTGGAACAGCGGGTGCCGGTTGTTGGCCCGGCTGTCGCGGCCGAGCGCGTCGACGACCCGTTCGAACGGCAGGTCGGCGTGCGCGAGCGCGGCCAGCTCCGAATCGCGGTCGGCGTGCAGCAGTTCGGTGAAGCTGGCGCCGGGGTCGACGTCGGAGCGCAACACGAGGGTGTTGACGAACATGCCGACCAGCTCGTCGAGCTGGATGTCGGTGCGTCCGGCGACCGGGGTGCCGATCGGGATGTCGCGACCACCGGTGACCCCGCGCAGCAGCACCGCGAGCGCCGAACGGACGACCATGAACAGGCTGACGCCGGTGTCGGCCGCCAGCTCCTCCATCGCCGCACGCAACGGCGCCGACACCGGGCACACCACGGTGGCCGCCGTGCCCACCGGCTCGGCCGGACGCGGCCGGTCGAACGGCAACGGCAGTTCGTCGGGCAGTTCGGCCAGTGTCTCGCGCCAGAACGCGAGCTGGGTGGCGGCGATGCTGTCCGGGTCGTCGTCGGCGCCGAGCACGGCCCGCTGCCACAGGCTGAAGTCGGCGTACTGCACCGGCAGCGGTTCGCGCACCGGGACACTGCCGCCGGCGCGCGCCACGTACGACACCGCGAGATCCTTGGTCAACGGGCCGAGCGACCACCCGTCGGCGGCGATGTGGTGCACGACCACGCCGAGCAGGTACTCCTGAGTGCCGGTGCGCAGCAACAAGACTCGCAACGGCGTCTCGTGGGTCAGATCGAAGCCCTGCCTGGCGAACTCGGCGAGCACCTCCTCCGCCCGTGCGGGATCGGTGTCGACGGGCTCGATCGCAGGCACCGACCCGGCCGTCGGCAAGACCACCTGCTGGGCGCCCGAGAGGTCCTCGGGGAAGACCGTGCGCAGCACCTCGTGCCGCTGTACCAGGTCGGTGACCGCGCCGCGCAGGGCGTCGATATCCAGATCGCCGCCGATTCGCAAGACGAAAGCGATGTTGTAGGCGCTGGATTCGGGTGACAATCGGTTGAGGAACCACAGTCGTTGCTGCGGCAGCGACAGTGGTATGCGTCCCGGGCGCGGGGTGTGTACCGCCAGCGCCACCCGCTGCGTCCGGGGCGCTTCCGCGATCAGACCGGCGATGCCCGCGACCGTCGGCGCCTCGAAGATCTGGCGTACCGGCAGATCGACCTCGAAGTCGGCGTGCAGCGCCGCGGCCAGCCGGGTGGCCAGCAGCGAGTTGCCGCCGATGTCGAAGAAGCTGTCCTCCGCGCCGGGCACCGGCCTGCCGAGGATCTCGGTGAACACCGCCGCCACCCGCATCTCGAGGTGGGTGCGCGGTGCGCGCGATCCACCTGCCGCCGCGAATTCGGGTGCGGGCAGGGCCTTTCGGTCCAATTTGCCCGCCGGGGTCACCGGCATCCGGTCGAGTACCGCCAGCGCGGCGGGCACCATGTAACCGGGCAGCCTGCCGCGTGCGGTGTCGAGCACGGCCGCCGGTTCGATCGGCCCGTCGGCGGTGACGTAGGACGCGAGCCGCTGCTGACCGTGTTCGTCCACGTGCACCACGGTCGTCGCCGAGCGCACCCCCGGGTGTTCGCGCAGCACATGGTCGATCTCGCGCAGCTCGATACGGAAACCACGGATCTTGATCTGGTCGTCGGCGCGCCCGAGGAAACGCAGGCGTCCGGTGGCGTCGGCGACCACGAGATCGCCCGTGCGGTACATCCTTTCGCCCACCCGGCCGTGCGGGTTCGCGACGAAGCGCTGTGCGGTGAGCCCGAGTTTGCCCAGGTACCCGCGTGCCACGCCGGGACCGGACACATACAGTTCCCCCGGAGTCCCCGGCGGCACCGGGTGCAGCCGGGAATCGAGGAGGAACAAGCGCATCCCGCGCACGGGCGCACCGAGTGGCACCGGTTCGCCGGGCACCATGGCGGCGCTCGCGGTGACCGCGACGGTCGCCTCCGACGGGCCGTACATGTTGTGCATCCGGTAGCGACCGGCCCAGGTGTCGACCAGTTCGTCGGAGCAGGCCTCGCCGCCGACGATGACGGTGTTGAGTTCGGGGAACTCACCGGCGGGCACGGTCGCCAGGGCGGCCGGGGTGATGAAGGCGTGCGTGATCCGCTCCGAGCGAAGGAATCCAGCCAGTTCGGCGCCGCCGTACAGGTCGGCCGGGGCGACGACGACGGTCGCGCCCGCGGCGAAACCGAGCAGCAGCTCCAGCACCGAGGCGTCGAAACTCGGTGAGGAGAAGTGCAGGGTACGGGCGGCATCGGTCACCCGGAACAGCTGGGTCTGCTCGCTGGCCAGCGAGGAGATGCCCGCATGGGTGACGACGACCGCCTTGGGCAGGCCGGTGGAGCCCGAGGTGTAGATCAGGTACGCGGGCTGGGTCGGGCGCATCGGGTGCGTGCGCTCGATGTCGCGCACAGGCGCGGCCGAGCGGTGTGCGCAGTCGGCTTCGAAGGCGGCGGTCCCGAACACCAGCCATTCCGGCGCCCGGCGGTGCTTGCCGACGGTGGTCGGCAGCGCGGCGAGGTGTTCGGGCAGGGTGAGCCCGAGCACCGCACCGGAGTCGCCGATCATGTGCGCGATGCGCTCGGTGGGGTACGCCGGGTCGACCGGCACGTACGCGGCACCGGTCTTGGCCACCGCCCAGATGGCGATGATCGATTCCAGCCCACGCGGCAACGCCACCGCCACCACCGACTCCGGGCCCGCGCCGTGGGCGATCAGGCTGCGCGCCAACCTGTTCGAGCGCTCGTCGAGCTCCCGGTAGGTCGTATCGAGCCCGAGATAACGCACCGCGACCGAATCGGGCAGGCGCTGGGCGGTATCGGCGAGCAGGCGTGCGAGAGTGTCGGCCGGTTCGGCCGGTGCGCCCGCCACGGGCACGAGCCGCGCGATCTCGCGACGGTCGAGCAGCGGCAGGTCACCGATCGGTTCCTGCGGCGCGGCCAGCGCGGACCGCAGCATGGTGGTGAACCGGCGGGCGATGGCCTCGATGGTCGAGCGGTCGAAAACATCGGTGGCGTAACCGAATTCGGCGTGCAGCGGGCCGTCATCGTGGTTGTCGCGCACCTCGAGCTGCAGATCGAACTTGGCGACACCGGTCTGCACGGGTACGAGTTCGGCGGCCACGCCGGGCAGTTCGACGCGCAGCTCGGGGGTGCGGTCGTAGGACAGCATCACCTGGAACAGCGGATGCCGGTTGGTCGACCGGTCCGGGTTCACCAGTTCGACGAGCCGTTCGAAAGGCACGTCGGGGTTGGCGAAGGCGTCGAGGTCGGTTTCGCGGACCTGGTCGAGGACCCGGTCGAAACCGGCGCCGAGGTCGACCTCGGTGCGCAGCACGAGGGTGTTGACGAACATGCCGACGAGTTCGTCGAGCGCCGGGTCCGAACGTCCCGCGATCGGGGTGCCGATGGTGATGTCGGTGCTGCCGCACACACGCGCGAGCACCGTGGCCAGCGCGGCGTGCAGCACCATGAACATGCTCACCCCGCGGCCGCTCGCGAGTTGGGCTGCTGCCCGGCGTGTTTCGGCATCGATGGTGAAGGCGACCGTGTCGCCGCCGGTGGTCCGTCGCAGCGGGCGCGGGCGGTCGAGCGGCAGGTCGAGCTGATCGGGCAGTCCGGCGAGGGCCCGGCGCCAGTGCCCGAGCTGACGCCCCAGCGGTGCCTCCGGGTCGGTCTCGTCTCCGAGCAGTTCCCGCTGCCACAGTGCGAAATCGGCGTACTGCACGGGCAGTGGCGTCCACCGCGGCGCATTGCCCTCGGCGCGGGCGGCGACGGCGGTCATCAGATCCCTGGCCAGCGGCGCGATCGACCAGCCGTCGCCACAGATGTGGTGCAGCACCACGACCAGCAGATGCTCGTCGGGGGCCAGGCGGTACAGCACCACCCGCAGCGGAGTCTCGTCACGCAGGTCGAAGCCGCGACCGGCGACCTCGGCGACGAGGTCGTCGATCCGGCCGTCCACGTCGCGCGCGACGAGATCGGGTGCCACGGCGGCGGCGGGATGGATCAGCTGGTACGGCCCGTCCGGGCCGTCGGGGAAGCTGGTGCGCAGGCTTTCGTGGCGGTCGAGCACGTCCCGCAGGCCGGCCCGCAGGGCGGTGAGGTCCAGCCGGCCGGTCAGCCGCAGCGCCAGCGGCATGTTGTAGGCGGCGGCGTGTTCGGCGAACCGGTTGAGGATCCAGAGCCGCTGCTGGGCCAGCGACAGCGGCACCCGTTCCGGCCGGGTCGCGGGAACCAGCTCGGGCGTGGAGGTCTCGGGCCGGTGGGTGCTGATGTACTCGGCCAGCGACGCGATGGTCGAGTACTCGAACAGGTGCCGGATGCTGATGCTCGCGTCGAGGGTGGTGTTGATCCTGGCGACGGCGCGCGCGGCGACGAGCGAGTTGCCACCGAGGTCGAAGAAGCTGTCCTGCACGCCGATTCCGGTGCCGTCGAGCGCGAGCACCTCGGTGAAGATCTCGGCGAGCGCGCATTCCAGCTCGGTCTGCGGTGCGTCCGCGCCGGTGGTCACCCGCACACCCACCTCAGGGGCGGGCAGTGCCTTGCGGTCGACCTTGCCGTTGGCGCTCAGCGGCAGTTCGTCGAGCACGACCAAGGCCGAGGGCACCATGTAGGAGGGCAGCGCCCGGCGCAGCGCCGCCATCAAGGCCGCCACCTCGGGTGCGACGGCACCCGGCGCGGCGACCACGTAGGCGACGAGTTCGTCGTCGCCGGTGCGGCTGGTGCGTGCCACGCAGACGGCACGGGCGATACCGTCCTGAGCGAGCAGCGCCGACTCGACCTCGCCGAGTTCGATGCGCAGCCCACGGATCTTGACCTGGAAGTCGGTGCGCCCCAGGTATTCCAGGACGCCGCCGTCGAGCTGCCAGCGGGCCAGGTCGCCCGTGCGGTACATGCGTTGCCCGGGGGTGAACGGGTTGGCGACGAACCGGTCGGCCGTCAGATCGGGCCTGCCGAGGTAGCCGCGCGCCAGCTGGGTGCCCGCGAGGTACAGCTCGCCGACCACGCCGGGCGGGACCGGGCGCAGCTGTGAATCGAGTACGTAGGTCTTGGTGTTCCACACCGGCGACCCGATGGGCACGGTGGTCGCCCCGACCGGGCACGGCCAGTAGGTGACGTCGACCGCGGCCTCGGTCGGCCCGTACAGGTTGTGTAGTTCCGGCCCGCGCAGAGCGGCATGGAAGTGGGCGACGGTGGCGCCGGGCAGCGCCTCACCGCTGCAGAACACCCGCCGCAGGTTCGCGCCCCCGCGCACGCGCGGATCGGTGACGAACAACGACAACATGGACGGCACGAAATGTGCCGTGGTGACGGACTTCTCGGTGATGATCCGCGCCAGGTACGCCGGATCGCGGTGCCCGCCGGGTGCGGCGACGACCAGCCGCGCCCCGACCTGCAACGGCCAGAAGAACTCCCAGACCGACACGTCGAAGGTGGCCGGGGTCTTCTGCAGCACCGCGTCGCTGTGGTCGAGCGGGTATTCGGCCTGCATCCACCGCAGCCGGTTGACGATGGCGGCGTGCGTGACCGCCACCCCCTTCGGCTTACCGGTGGAGCCCGAGGTGAAGATGACGTAGGCGGGATGTTCGGGCCGCAGCGGCGCACGGCGGTCGGTGTCGCTGATGGGGGCGACGTCGTGTCCGGTGACGTCGAGCGTGTCCAGATCGACACGCAAGGCACCCGCCGGCAGTCGCACACCGTCGCGAGCGGCGGTCAGCACGCACACCGGTTTCGCCTGTGCCACAACGGCATCGATGCGGTCCACCGGATGTTCCGGATCGATCGGCAGGTAGGCGGCGCCGGTGGCGAGCACGGCGTACATGCCGATCACCATCTCGATGCTGCGGTGCAGGCACAATCCGACGGTGGTCTCCGGGCCCGCACCGCGCGCGATGAGTTCGCGGGCCAGCTGGTTCACCCGTTCGGACAGTTCGGTGTAGCCGATGGCGCGGTCGCCGTACTCGAGCGCGACGGCGTGCGGGCTGCGTCGCACCTGATCGGTGAACAGCGAGACGAGCGTGCCGGTGGGCACCGGGATCTCGGTGGCATTCCATTCCCGCAGCACGCGTTCGCGTTCGGTCGCGGTGATGGCGTTGAGCGCGTTGGCCGGGCTGTCGGGGGCGGCGGCCAGGAACCGGGCGAGGAAGTCCAGGTAGCGGGCGTGATGCGCCGAGTTCTCGGCCTCGCCGTAGAGGCGGGGGTTGGCCTCGAAGTCGAGCTGGATACGGCCGCCGTCGCCGTTGTAGATATTGATCGAGAGATCTTCGACAGGGCCGGTCGCCAGCACGTGCAGCTGACCGGTGATGTCACCGAACTTCAGCTCGTCGTGGAACAGCATGATGTTGACCATCGGCCCGAAGAACCCACGGGCGTCGCGCGAGTAGCCGCAGTCGCGGCGGATGTCGTCGGAGCGGTAGCGCTGGTGTCGCAGGGCGCCGGTGATCTGCAGTTCGGTCTGGCGGACCACGTCGGCGACGGTGGTGTTCTCGTCGAAACGCACGCGCAGCGGAACGACGTTGGACACCACACCCGCCGAGCGGCGCAACGCCACGGTGGTGCGCGCCGAGACGGGCAGGCTCAGCACCACGTCGGGATTGCCGGTGACCGAGCGGACGTAGGCGGCGAGGGCGGCGACGATGAGCGCGGAATTGGCCGAGTTGTGCGCGGTGATCGCCTGCGTGAGCAGGGTGTCGAGGTCGGTGTCGAGCACAGCGGTCGCGCGGTGCCGGCCGGGGTCGTGGGTGTCGCCGGTCGCGGTCACCGACGACAGTGTCATCGGCTCGCCGACACCGGCGAGCTGCTGCATCCAGTACTCGCGGTCGGCGTGGAAACGGCTGGACTCGCGGTAGCGCGACTCGTCGGCGTAGAGGTCGACCAGGGCGGCGGCGCGCGACACGGAGGGTTCGCGCTGCTCACCGACCGCGGTGTAGATCTCGGCGGTGCGCGCGAGTGCGTTCATCGCCCCGTAGCCGTCGATCACGATGTGGTGACCGCGCTCGTACCAGAACCAGTCGCGCTCGCCGATGCGCAGCACCACATTGATGGTGAGCGGCTCGTTCTCCATGTCGATGGGCGTGCTGGCGTGCTCGTTCATCCACCGTAGTGCGGCCGCGCGCGGATCGGGCTCGCCGCGCAGGTCGAGGCGGGCCCAGCCGGGTCGCCAGCTCGGATCGACCCGCTGATGGGGTACGCCGTCGATCTCGAGTAGGCGCACGTGTCCCACCTGGGATTCGGCACCGAATCGCTCGATGGCGTAGAGCAGCCTGCCCGGGTCGAGATCGCCGTGCAGTTCCACATAGTGCGCGATCGTGAGCGGGATGTCGGGCCTGATCCGTTGCGCGTACCACAGCGCCGTCTGACCGGGCGACAAAGCGAACGGCTGGCTCGAGTCCTCGTCGGTGACGCATGAGCTGACGCGGTCGGTGGCCAATGAACTCATCAAGCACTCCGTTCTGGTGTGTCACGACTCCCCGAGCAGCGCCCGGGCACACGACGGCCCAGGGCGTGGCTATCCACGCCCATGATTCGGAGTACTCCGGCGGCCGGATGGCTACCGATCTGGATTTATTTCGCGCTCAACGAATTACACCCCTGTAGCAGCAACTCGATGCCGCTTCCCCCGGGCTGAAACAAACCGCTTATTCAGAATTTCCCGAGCTGCGCATAACCTGCGTCTGGTTCGCTCGGTGGCGGCGGGTCAAGAGCAGTCCCGCGCCGATCGCGGTCAGGATAACGGACGCCACTTCGGGCGCCGCACCGATCCTGGTCGCGATCGTCGCCGTGTCGCGCAATGGTAACTGGGCGACCAGCGCCGCGGGGACGACTTGGTCGGAGTGCTGCGTGAGAGTGCCGTCGGCGGTGATGATCCCACTGACCCCGGTGGTTGCCGCGACCACGAGCGCCCGCCCGTGTTCGACCGCGCGCACCCGCGACATCGCCAATTGCTGATACGTCATTTCGCTCTCGCCGAAGGTGGCGTTGTTGGTCGGGACGGTCAGCAATTGCGCGCCCGCGGCAAGGGATTCCCGGAATGCCCGGTCGAAGGCGACCTCATAACATGTCGCGACGCCGATTCGGACATTCGCGGCAGTGACGGTGCCGTCGCCGTGGCCGGGTACGAAATAGCCCGCGCGATCGGCATAGGAAGAGAACAAACGGAAGAAACTTCGCATCGGCAGGTATTCACCGAACGGCTGGATGATTTTCTTGTCGTGGCGCTCCCCCGGCCCGGCGGCACCGTTCCAGACGATCACCGAGTTCGTGGTGGTCCGGTCGCCGTTCACCAGAACCGCGCCGACGAGGATCGGTGCACCGATGCGTTCCGAGGCGCGGGTGATGACGGCGGCGGCGTCGGCATTGCGCAGCGGGTCGATATCGGAGGAGTTCTCGGGCCAGATCACGATGTCGGGTTTGCGCTCCAGACCGCGTGCGACGCTGTCGGCCAGTTCCTCGGTGCGCCGGACGTGGTTGTCGAGCACGGCGCGGCGCTGGGCGTTGAAGTCGAGGCCGAGTCGCGGCACGCTGCCCTGGATGGCGGCGACCGTCACCGTGCGCAGGCCGTCGTCGGGGGCGGGCAGGGTGGGGCGCAGCGCGAGCCCGGCCAGCGGCGCGACGATCACGGCGAGACCGGTCAGCGCGATGGCCTTGTCGACAGTGCGCTGTCCGGCGCGCACCCGCAGCACGAGGGCTGCGAGCGCGGTGCCGGTGAGGGCCACCGCGAAGCCGATCAGCGGGGCGCCGCCGTAGGCCGCCAGGGGCAGGTACCAACCATCGGCCTGACCGAAAGCGATTCTGCCCCACGGGAATCCACCGAAGGGAACGTTCGAGCGCGCCCATTCGGTCGCCGTCCACGCCAGCGCCAGCCACACGGGCCATCCGCGGAGTCCGCCGAGCCACCGCGCGAGCACGCCCCAGAGCCCGAAGAACACCGCGCACGCCGTCGACAACGCCAGCCACGGCACGGGCCCCACGTAGATCCCGGTCCACGGCAGCAACGGCAGGAAGAACGCCAACCCGCCGAGCATCCCGTACCCGAACGCGGCCCGCACCCTGTTCGTCCCGTAGACCGCGAGCGTCAGCAGCGCGACGGCGAAGGGCGCGAGAAACCACAGCGGCCGCGGCGGAAAGCTGGCGAACAGCAACAACCCGCCGAGCACCGCCACGGCCATCCGCCAGAACACGGCCCCAGCCGTCGCCGTCCCCACCGCGTGATCGGAACCGGCATCGCCTTCCCGCCCCGCGCTCCACTCCGACGGCGACGTGGAGTCAGGTCCGTGAGTGGCGCTCGTTCCGGCTGCAGGTCGTTCCGTCGACCTTCCCCGCTCAGCGGAGCGGTCGTCGACAGGGCCCGCCTCCGGCGCGGGCGGACTGTCGCGCCCCTCGTCGCCGGGATACGCAGGTCCCTCGGTCTGTCCCGATGGCTGGGTGGGTAGGGGCCGGTCGCCGGTGGCGGGGTCGATCATGGTGTCGCGCTCCGTGATTCGTGGCGGGTCGGCTCAGGCCGCGTAGATGGTCGTGCCGTTGTGCACGGTGCGCAGGCAGGTCGGCAGGGGCGCGTCCGGGTCGAGGGCGGGCAGGCCGGGAACGCGTGAGCGCGGGTCGGTCGACCAGCGCTGGACGGTGTCGGCAGCGGCGGCGACGACGAGATCGCCCGCGTCCCAGACCGCGTACGACGCGGGGGCACCGGGGACGAGGGTGCCCGCCATCCCGTCGCGGACACCGCCCGCGCGCCAGGCGCCACGGGTGGCGGCGGCGAAGGCGGCGCGCGGTGACAGTCCGTGGCCGGAGGTGCGGTGGTGGACCGCGGCGCGGATCTGTTCCCAGGGATTCAGGGTCGTCACGGGGGCGTCGGAGCCGATGGCCAGTGAGATCCCGGCGGCCGCCATCGCGGCGAACGGATTGAGCCCCGCGGCGCGCTCGGCGCCCAGGCGGGTGGCGTACATGCCGTCGGTTCCACCCCAGGCGGCGTCGAAGCCCGGTTGCACCGACAGGATCACTCCGAGCCGGGCGAGCTGTTCGATCGCGGCGGCGTCGGTCATCTCGGCGTGCTCGACCCGGTGCCCGCGCGCGGCGACGGCGGGGCCGCCGAGTTCGCTTGCCACCCGGGCGAATCCGTCGACCACGAGGTCCATGGCCGCGTCGCCGATGGCGTGGAACCCGGCCTGGATCCCGGCTTCGGTGCAGGCGCGCAGGTGGTCGGTGACGGCATCGGCGTCGAGGATGTTCTTCCCGCAGCCGGCGGCGTCGGCGTACGGTTCGCGCAGCAGTGCGGTGTGTGAACCGAGCGACCCGTCGACGAACAGGTCGCCGCCGAGTCCGTGCACGCCGAGTTCGGCGAGCAGCGTGCGCGCCTCGTCCGCGCCGCGCACGGCCTGGCCCCAGTAGGCGCGCACCTGCACGCCGTGGTCGAAGGCGAGCAGTTCGCGCACGTCGTCACGGCTGGAGATGTCGGGTCCGGCGCATTCGTGCACGGCCACGATGCCGTGCGCGGCGGCGCTGTCGAGGGCGGCGGTGCGGGCCGAATCCCGTTGGGCGCGAGACAGTCCGGCCAAGGCGACGGCACGTACCCGGTGGTGGGCGTCGGCGCGCAGCGGTTCGCCACGGTCGCCGGACTCACCGGCGGCATCGAGCAGCGCCGACGACGCGACCGCCGAGTGCGCGTCGATGCGCGCGAGGTAGACAAGCCTGCCAGGCCCGGCGGCCTCGTCGAGTTCGGCGACCGTCGGCGGCCGCTGCTCAGGCCAGGTGGTGTCGTCCCAGCCGTCGCCGATGATCACCCCGTCGGGCTGCCGCGCGGCGTGGGCGCGCACCGCGTCCAGGAGGTCGGCCAGCGAGCGCGCGCCGCGCAGATCCAGCCCGGTGAGTCGCAGTCCGAGGGCGGTGACGTGGACGTGCGGGTCGACGAACGCGGGCGCGACGAACGCGCCGTCGAGGTCGATGATCTCCGCGTCGGGATGCATGGCACGCCCGGGCGCTTCGGCGCCGAGCCACACCACGGTGCCGTCGGTGACCGCCATCGCGGTCGCGTCCGGGGAGCTGGAACTGTAGAAACGACCGCCGATCAGCAACTGGGTACTCACGGTGCCCCAGTCTGCCGTATCGGCGGATCGTCAGGTCGGCAGGGACAGCACGGCGCACACGTCGGCGTCGCCGAGTCCCGCCGGTGTGTGTCCGCCCGCTCGGGCGGCGATCAGTTCCAACCGCCACGCGGCGGTGGTGAAGTCCGACATCGACTGTCCGGCAGCGGTACTCGCTCGGCGTACCGCGTCGGCCAGTTCCTCGCTCACCGTGACGGTGATCTGCTCGGTGGCCATGCGGGTCACTGTAGACCGTCGGCCGGTATGAGTGTCGGCGGTTCAGGCGGAACCGAGCGCACGCGGTCCACGAGTGTGCCCGTCGTCATACCACTGGCCGACGACGTCACCGTCGACCACGTCGCCGCCGGCATCGACGACCACGCCACGGTAGGGCGCGGGCGCGAACGAGGGCAGCGGGCCGAAGCGCCTGGTACCGAGCTTCTCGAGCACCGGCCGCAGCAGCGCGCGGGTGGGCGGGAACAGGGCGAGCAAGCCGAGCACACCGGTGACGAGGCCCGGCACGAACAGCAGTACCGATCCCGTCGCGACGAGCAGTCCGTCGGCGACCGCGCTCTCCGCGCTCACCTCACCGCGCGAGGCCCGGCGGAACCGGTCGAACACCCGCCGCCCCTGCTTGGCGAGCAAGGCCAGTCCCACGCCGGACACCGCGACGAGCACCAGCAGCGCCCAGCCGACGCCGATCACCTGGGCGAGAGCGACGAGGGCGGCGATCTCGACGACGAGGTAGAGCACGAACAGCAGGGCGGTCATGGTGATCCTTTCGGACGATCTACCCGTTCAACGCACGAGCACGCGTTTTTTCTCCCGGCCCGTGGCGGATCACTCATCCGCCGGGCCGCACCAACCCGGTCTCGTACGCCAGCACCACCGCCTGCACCCGGTCGCGCAGCCCGAGTTTGGTGAGCACCCGGCCCACGTGTGTCTTCACGGTGGCTTCGGACAGGAACAGAGCGGCGGCGATCTCGGCGTTGCTCTGCCCGGCGGCGATCTGCTCGAGCACCTCGCGTTCGCGGACGGTGAGCACGTCGAGCACCGAGGGGTCGCGCAGCCCGGCCGGGTCATCGGCGACGAGGCGGTCGAGCAGGCGTTTGGTCACTTTGGGTGACACCACGGCGTCACCGGCGGCGACGCTGCGGATCGCCGAGACGAGATCTTCCGGCGGAGTGTCCTTGAGCAGGAATCCGCTCGCCCCCGCGCGCAGCGCGCCGAGGGCGTGTTCGTCGAGGTCGAAGGTGGTCATCACGAGCACGCGCACGCCGTCACCGGTGGCGACGATGCGGCCGGTGGCGGTGACGCCGTCGACCACCGGCATGCGCACGTCCATCAGCACGACGTCGGGGCGCAGCTCCCCGGCGCGGCGCACGGCTTCCTCGCCGTTGGCCGCTTCGCCGACGACCTCGATGTCGGGGTGGGCGCCGAGGACCATTTTCAGGCCCATCCGCATGAGTTCCTGATCGTCCACCACGAGCACACTGATCGGCATTCCCTCACCCTAGCGGCCGGTTCAGTCGGTTTCGGCGCGCAGCGGGAGGCGGGCGCTCACCTGCCAGCGCCCGTCGGGCAGCTTGCCCGCGTGCAGGGTGCCGCCGAGTACGGCGACGCGTTCACGCATGCCGACCAGGCCCATACCGCCACCATGAATCGCGCTCTCCCGCACGGGAACTCCGCCGCTGTCGGTGATCTCGACCAGGATCTCCTCGGCGCCGCGCTGCACCCGCACCACGGCCTTGGCGCTCGCACCGGCGTGCCGGAGGGTGTTGGTGAGCGACTCCTGCACGATGCGGTGCACGCCGAGGCTCACCTCGGGTGCGATGTCGTCGAGTTCGCCGGTGAGCTCGAGGTCGACGGCCAGGCCCGCCTCGCGCATCATCTGCGCCAGTTGCGCGATGCCCGCGCTGCCGTGCTGGGGCAGCAGTTCGGGTGCGTGTTCGGTGCGCAACAGGGCGACGGTGCGGCGCAGTTCGCGCAGGGCGTCGCGGCCGGTGCCCGCGATCGTCGACAGCGCGCGTTCGGCGGCGTCCGGGTCGGTGCGCAGGGCGTATTTCGCGCCGTCGGCCTGCACGATGATGACGCTCACCGCATGCGCGACCACGTCGTGGAGTTCGCGGGCGATGCGGGTGCGTTCGGCGGCGACGGCCTCGTGGGCGCGGCGTTCCTTGTCGTAGTCGGCGACGGCCAGCCGGGCGGCGACCTCGGCGTCGTAGGCGTGCCGGGCGCCGTTGAACTCCGCCAGCGTCCAGCACAGCGCGTAGATGGCGCCGACGAGGATCAGGTCGCCACCCTTGGGCTCGCGCACCAGCAGCACCGACAGACCCAGGTCGAGGGCGAGGAAGCCCACGTAGATCAGCCCGTCACGGCGTCCGACATAGGCCACCAGCGTGTAGAGCATCACGCCGAGCCCGATCAGGGCCACGTGCGGTGCGGTGCTCTCGTTCAGCAGGTAGGCGGTGAACGTGCACAGCAGCGACAGCACGAGCAGGGTCGCGGCCATGGCGCGCGGGTACAGCCGCCGCAGGGCCACCGGCATCGGCAGCAGCACCGACAGCGCGAGGTAGACGACCTTGTTCCTGGCCTCGCCCACGCCGAGGACGTCGAAGCACAGCAGCATCGCCGCGAGGAGGGAGTCGGCGACGATGGGTCGTCCACGAAGCCACAGACTGAACCGGCGCACCGGCCAAGCCTAGGCGCCCGCTGGCTTTCCGGCCGTGATCTTGATTGCCTTGACGCGTGCAACTCGGAGACTGGACGGTGCTACTGGTGGCCGCGGCGGCGGCGGGCTGGGTCGACGCGGTGGTCGGCGGCGGCGGGCTGATCATCCTGCCCACCCTGTTGCTGGTGGCCCCCGGCATCGCACCGCAGACCGCGCTCGGCACGAACAAGATGGCCGCGCTGGCGGGAACGGCCACGGCGGTACTGACCTTCGCGCGCAAGGTGCCGATGCAGTGGAAGGTGCTGGTGCCCGGTGGGGTGATCGCCGCGATCACCGCCGCGTGCGGTGCGGCGGCCGTGTCGCTCATCGACCGGGAACTGTTCATCCCGATGGTGATGGTTGTGCTCGTCGGCGTGGCGATCTTCGTGACGTTGCGCCCGAAGGTCGGGTTGACGATGGCGACGCACCCGCCGACGCGACGCAAGGTGATCCTGGTTGTCGCGCTCGCCTCGGGCCTGATCGGCCTCTACGACGGCTTGCTCGGCCCCGGCACCGGAACCTTCCTGATCATCACCTTCGCCACCCTGCTCGGCACCGAGTTCGTGCGCGCCGCGGCGATGGCCAAGGTCGTCAACTGCGGGTCGAACGTGGGCGCGCTGCTGTATCTCGGTGCCACCGGGCACGTGCTGTGGGGGCTCGGCGCGGGCATGGCGGTGGCGAATATCGCCGGTGCCGTTGTGGGTTCGCGGATGGCGCTGGCCAAGGGCGCGGGCTTCGTCCGGGTGGTGCTGCTGGTCGTCGTCGTGGTGATGGTGGTGCGGCTGGGCTGGCAGCAGTTCGCCTAGCGCACCGCGTCGGGTTGGGCCGCCAGCCACGGTTGCAGGACCCGCGAGGTGGTTTCGTGGATCTTGCGGTGCAGGCGTTCACCGTCGTCGATGCTGTGCTGCGGTTGCTGGAACAGCACCGTCAACGCGCCCGAGACCGCCCCGACCACGGCGCCGACCAGGGCGGCGGCGCCGACCTCGTCGAGTTCGTGGGGAAACGCCAGGTGCAGTTGCCTGGCGATCTCGCGCTGGGCGACGAGCTGGGCATGCGCGGCGCGACCGCTCACCGACGGAACGGTGCGCGACACGCGGGCGCGCAGGGCGGCGATGCGGGCGCCCAGGTCGTCGACGAGGTGTTCGCCGGGGTTGTCGCCCGCCGCGCGAAGGGCACGCAGCAACACCTCGACGGGTCGCTCCCCCGGCCTGCGGGTGGCGATGGCTGCGACCGCCGCGCGCACGCGGTCGTCGGGTTCGGGGAAGAGCAGTTCTTCCTTGCTGGCGAAGTAGTTGAAGAAGGTCCGGGTGCCGACCTCGGCCGCGGCCGCGATCTCGGCGACGGTGGTCTCCTCATAGCCTGCTGCCTCGAACAATTCGACGGCGGCCAGCAGAATCGCACGACGGGTTCGTTCCCTTTTTCGATCGCGGAGGGCAGATGGCGGCACGGCGGGCACCCTACGGCATCCGCGGGTTCCCCGGCGGGAGGATCGGGGCCCGCGCGTCATGGTTGTCGCTGCCACGGCCCGGTTTTCACGCGGGCGTGGGGCACGTGTCGGTGGGAGCCGCTAGCGTAGGCGCGGTGAGTACCACGACTTCGCACGAGGTGGACGAAGAGTTCCGCGCGCTCGGGCTCGCCGCGTTGGCCGAGGCCGCGTTGTCGGCGGCCCGCGCGGCGGGCGCCGAACACGCCGATCTGCGGGTGCAGCGGTTGGTGACCCAGTCGATCCGGTTGCGTGACGGCCGGGTCGAGGCGGTCACCGATGCCACCGAACTCGGGTTGGCGGTGCGTGTGATCGTCGACGGCACCTGGGGTTTCGCGTCCCATGCCGCCCTCACCCCCGACACTGCCACCGAGGTGGCGCGTCGCGCGGTGACCGTCGCACGAGCGCTGCGTTCGCTGAACCGGGAGCGGGTGGAGCTGGCCGACGAACCGGTCTACGACGACGTGTCCTGGGTGTCGGCCTACGATCTCGATCCGTTC
Source organism: Nocardia sp. JW2 (assembly GCF_051843015.1). Classification (NCBI taxonomy): domain Bacteria; kingdom Bacillati; phylum Actinomycetota; class Actinomycetes; order Mycobacteriales; family Nocardiaceae; genus Nocardia; species Nocardia sp. JW2. The sequence continues at coordinate 4,766 of NZ_JBPXLK010000004.1, read as the reverse complement.
GCGGTGCCGACGGCCGACAAAGTGGCGCTGCTGCAGGACTATTCGGGGCGGTTGTCCTCGGCCGACGGCGTCGACCACGTCACCGCCTCGGTGTTGCAGGTCAAGGAACAGACCTTCTATGCCGACACCGCGGGATCGTCGATCACCCAGCAGCGGGTGCGGTTGCATCCAGAGCTCGAGGCGGTGACCGTCGATGCCGCGTCCGGGGTGTTCGAGACCATGCGCACCCTCGCCGCGCCGGCGGGTCGCGGGTGGGAGTACGTCACCGGCGCCGACGGAACCTGGGACTGGGCAGACGAACTCGCGCGGATCCCCGGCTGGCTGGCCGAGAAGGTGAAGGCGCCTTCGGTCGAGGCCGGGCCGACCGATCTGGTGATCGACCCGACCAACCTGTGGCTCACCATCCACGAATCCATCGGGCACGCCACCGAGTACGACCGGGCGATCGGCTACGAATCCGCGTACGCGGGTACATCGTTCGCCACTCCCGACAAGCTGGGTACCTTGCGCTACGGCACACCGATCATGCACGTCACGGGTGACCGCACGCAGGTGAACGGGCTGGCCACCGTCGGCTACGACGACGAGGGTGTGGCGGGCCAGCGGTGGGATCTGGTGCGCGACGGTGTCCTCGTCGGCTATCAACTCGACCGCGTGTTCGCCCCGCGCCTCGGCCTGGACCGCTCCAACGGCTGCTCCTACGCCGATTCGCCGCACCATGTACCGATCCAGCGGATGGCCAATGTGTCGCTGCAACCGGATCCCGACAACGACACGAGCACTGCCGAGCTGATCTCGCGGGTCGAGGACGGTCTCTACGTCGTGGGCGACAAATCCTGGTCGATCGATATGCAGCGCTACAACTTCCAGTTCACCGGACAGCGGTTCTTCCGGATCCGCAACGGGGAACTGGCCGGTCAGGTGCGTGATGTCGCCTACCAGGCCACGACAACCGATTTCTGGGGGTCGATGGAGGCGGTCGGCGGGCCGAGCACATGGCAGCTGGGTGGGGCGTTCAATTGCGGTAAGGCTCAACCGGGTCAGGTGGCGGCGGTGAGTCACGGTTGCCCGTCGGTGCTGGTGCGCGGGGTCAATATTCTCAACACCCGGACGGAGGGCGGCCAGTGAGCGCGAGTGTGTTCCCGGCGGGCGCGGTGGTCGAGCGGGCGCTTGCCGCGTCGACGGCCGACGAGGCGATCGTGCTCGTCACCGACGCGCACGAGGCGTCGCTGCGGTGGGCCGGTAATTCGATGACCACCAACGGTTCGTCGGTGTCGCGGTCGTGGGCGGTGATCTCGATCTTCCGCGACGGACCGAACTCGGCTCGCGTGGGCTCGATCGCGTCGACCAGCGTCGATCCGGCCGACATCGCGGCCGTGGTGCGGGCCGGTGAGGAGGCCGCGCGCACGGCCGAACCGGCCCAGGACGCCATGCCGCTGCTCGAGCCGACCGAGGACGATGCGGACACCTGGGAGCAGGCGCCGGGCAGCACCGGGATCGAGGTGTTCGCCGGGCTGGCCCGCGACCTGTCGACCGGATTCGACGGCACCGACCGGCTCTACGGTTTCGCCCACCACCAGGTGCACACCACCTGGCTCGGCACCTCCACCGGTATCCGGCGCCGGTTCACCCAGCCGACCGGGTCGGTCGAAATCAATGGAAAGCGCGGGGAGGGCAGCGATCTCGCCAGCGCCTGGGTCGGCGTCGGGACACCCGATTTCGTCGATGTGGACACACCCGGGCTGCTGTCGGAGCTCTCGCGGCGGCTCGACTGGGCCGCCCACCGGGTCGACCTGCCCGCGGGCCGCTACGAAACCCTGTTGCCGCCCTCGGCGGTCGCGGATCTGATGATCTACATGGCGTGGAGCATGGAGGGTCGCGGTGCCAAGGAAGGGCACAACGCGTTCGCCCGGGCGGGCGGCACGCGTGTCGGTGAGCGACTCACCGACCTCCCGCTCACCCTGTATTCCGACCCGAAGGCGAGCGGCCTGGAGTACCGGCCGTTCGTGGCGACACCCTCCTCGTCGGAGTCGCTGTCGGTGTTCGACAACGGTCTGTCCGCGCGGCGCGTCGACTGGATCTCCGACGGCACCATCGAATCGCTGATCTACCCGCGCGCCACCGCCGCCGAGTTCGGCGCCAACGCAACGGTTCCCGGCGAGAACCTGCTGCTCACCGGCGGCAGCGACGCCACCCTGGACGACATGATCGCCCGCACCGAGCGCGGCCTGCTGCTGACCTGCCTGTGGTACATCCGCGAGGTCGATCCGGCCACCCTGCTGCTCACCGGCCTCACTCGCGACGGCGTGTACCTCGTCGAAGACGGAAAAGTCACCGGCGCGGTGAACAACTTCCGCTTCAACGAGAGTCCTCTCGACCTGTTGCGGCGGGTCTCGGAGGCAGGCGCGACCGAGATCACCCTTCCTCGCGAATGGAAGGACTGGTTCAGCCGAACGGCTATGCCGCCCTTGCGGATTCCGGACTTCCACATGTCGTCGGTGAGCCAGGCGACCTGAGTTCGTAGGGCGGCGGTGCCCGACCGCACCCCCGCCCCGGGACTGGTCAATCGCGACCGACCAGGCCTAGCCCCAATTGGCTAGACTGGTGGCGCTTCCCTCGGGCAGGTGCAGGATCACGTCTGCTCCCTTGATCGTGTCGGGGTCCAGGGGAAAGTAGCCCTGCTCAGGTTTCGTATCGGTGCGGATGTCGGCAGTACCTAGGTTGCCGGCGGCCACCAGTCCCCAAGCGGACGTCGACTTCTGGAGAATGCCCTCGTAAGTACCGGCGTCTGGTTCGCCGAGTTCCAGGCCGGTGCTGCGGCCCAGGCTGCCGAGGATCGCCCGGTAGCGCTCCCCCATCAGGGCCGCGACGATCGCGCCCGCTCCCGACCAGGTGAGGTTCATCGGGCCCATTCGCATGATGCTCGAGGTGCGGCGCAGGTGGAGGTTGTGGGCGCACACCAGGGTCGGACCGCGTGAACTCTCGACGGTGCGGATGTCGAGCAGATTCTCGGCCATGAGGGCGTCGCGGGTGGCGGACAGGGCCGACCAGCGATCGTCGTCGGGGAGAGGGTCGGCTGCTCTTGCGTGGTAGCGCAGCAGGCCGAGTCCGGTGGTGAGATGAACTGCGGCCCTGCGCCATTCGTCGAGCGAGGTGGTGGCGATTCGTTCCGGTGCCCGGGCGCGGAGGCGGACGAGCAGGTCGTCGGCGATGACGCGCAGGCGCGCGGCATCGGTGCCTGCGCCGACCGAGACCGTCGGGTCCATGATCGCCTCGGTGCGGTTCCACCGGTCGTCCTCGCCTGCCACCTCGCGGATGCCGAGGTCGAGTTGCAAGTAGTCGCAGGCATATTCGAGGTAGGGGCGCGGACTCGGTGCGTGCATCGTTTCCATCGCGCCGTCGAAACCGTGGATGCTCACGCGGTCCGCGGGTGCCAGTTCGGCATTGTGGGCGCGCAGCCAGGTCACCAGTTCCCGGTTGGCGTCGAAGGCGCCGAAGCCGTGGGTGAAGCCGGTGCGCATCACCTCGTCGAGGGTGCCGACACCGTGGCGGACATAGTCGTCGATGCTGAGTGCGGCTGTGCGGCAGGTTTCCAAGGCGATGGAGCGGAAGCCGCTTTCGACCAGGTCGGCGAACAGTTCGTTGCGCAGGGCGGCGAAGCCCGGCTCCTTGTGCGTGGGTTCGCCGAAGGCGAGGAGCTCACAGGTGGAGGGGATGAAGTCCCAGATCTTCTGACTCATGTGGGTATATCGTATCGTTGAAGAAACGGTGTAAACCTCACCCGGTTTTGCAAGTCACATGCCAGGTAAAGTCTCGAAACGTGAGGAACCTGCGACCGACGGATCTTGCCCGTGAGCACGGCATTTCCACCCAGGCGGTGCGCAACTACGAGCAGGACGGGTGTCTTCCGACCGCCGACCGCACACCCACCGGATACCGCGTCTACACCGATCTCCACGTCGTCGCCTTGCGTACCTACCTGACCCTGATTCCGGCCTTCGGGCACGCTGTCGCGAGTCGCGTCATGCGTGCGCTGCACGCTGACGACCTGGACACCGCTCTGAGCGAGATCGACCGTGCCCATGCCCGTCTATTGGAAGACCGCGAGACTCTGACCGCTATCCGTCGCGCGGTCGACCACCTGACGAACGAATCATCCTCCCCCACATCGAATCCCGAGACCGCGTACACCATCGGTGAACTAGCCGCGCACCTGCGGCTTACTCCCGCCACTCTCCGAGCTTGGGAAACGGCAGGCATCCTCTCCCCTGCCCGCGATTCCGCCACCGGCTATCGGCTCTACACCTCCGCTGACCGCCGCGACGCTCATCTGACGACGATCCTCCGTCGTGGTGGTTACCGTCTCGATCACATCGCGGCCGTTATCGCTCAGATCCGTGCCGCGGGGAGTACCGAGGCCCTTACCGCTGCTCTGACTGCTTGGCAGGCGAAGCTGACCGAGCAGGGTCTTGCGATGCTGGATGCGGGGGCGGTGCTTCGTGGTTATGTAGCCGAGCTCGGTGCGTAAGTGGTTCTTGCGGAACGTATTTGGGTGCGGCAAGCGCTGGTCGGTCGGTATCAGGCGAAGCTTTCATGTAGTGCAGGACCGGCCCTACGGGGCGGCTCGAGTGGTGCCACCTGCCGCACTCCCAGCCGTGCGGAACCCGCTCGGTGTTTTGTGCACCACAAAGGTATTGGGCTGTGTTTATTGGAGCGCTGGCGCGCTCGAGCGCGGCCCCTGGAGGGCCGCGCGAACAGCGCTCGAG